>NZ_JBJHAL010000003.1:0-231710 GCF_054050995.1 Blastococcus sp. SYSU DS1021
TTTTTTTTTAGTGTTTTTTGTTTGGGGCGGGGGGGGGTGGGGGGGGGGGGGGGGGGGGGGGGGGGGGGGGGGGGGGGGGGGGGGGGGGGGGGGGGGGCGTCGTTGATTGGGCCCTGACACTGGATCCGTGGCGAGAACCGTGCGCGTCCACGAGGCGACGACACACCTGTCGGCTGCTGGAAGCGGTCGGGGCAGGGGAGGACGTCGTCATCACTCGCGCTGGCAAACCGGTTGCCCGCCTGGTCGCGGCCGGAACCCGGGCGGTTCGGCGCGTACCGGGCTCGCTGCGGGGCCGGACGAGGATCGCGGACGACTTCGACGAGATGCCCGAGGGGGGCGCTCGCGGCATTCCGAGGCGTCGGCCCGTGACCTTGCCGGCGGAGCTCGGTCGGCGTTGGTGGTCCACGGAGCCGAGTGCGGCGACAGGATGGTGATGGTGGCATTGCCGCCGGCCCATGTCCGGTGGGCGGTCCCCGTCATGCAGGGAGCGGCTCGCGCACCCTGACCTGGCCGTTGCCGGCGCTCAGGTCAGGTGAGTTGCTCGTGCCGGAACGTCTCGCCGTGGGGGTAGATGAGCTCGACCTCGAAGCAGTCTGCGGCGACATGCTCGAGGAAGCTGCGGGCGGTCCCGGTGGGTGCGGCCGGGAGGAGGACCGCGATGGACTCGACGGTGGTCCGGTCATCGAGGGCGGAGGTGTTCGCTGCGTACCGGTAGGCGGCTGCCTGAGCCCATGCGTGAGCGACGGTGACGACATCGGCGGCGGCTTTCGCCTCCACGACGCGCCGGACCGTTGGCTCGTACACGTCGGCTCGCAGTTCACCGATGGGGTGCTCTCGGAGGTAGCGGTGAGGGAGTGTCGCGACATACGCGGCGACGAGGTCCGCTTCGAGCTGCTGGCGGGCGGGTGAAGCCGGTGGTTGCACGGCGATGGCTTCAGCCCGTTGAGCGAAGCGGCCAGCCGTGTCGAAGCGTGACGGCAGGTCGGTCCGCTGCCAGTACACGCGGCTGCTCTTGAGTTCGTGACCTTTCAGCAGGGTGTGCATGGCCTCGTAGACGTCGCAGTGCCGGTAGCGGCCGTCGAGCTCCTCGAAGGTCTCCCAGATGGACCGGCTGCCGCCCGGGCGGTCGTTGCGGGTGCAGGGCCACGGCAGAGACAGGACGGCGGCGGCGACCTCATGGAGGGGTGCGGGTGCGGCGTCGCCGGGGCGGGGGTGGCGCATGCGCTCGGGGGCGTGGGCGAAGCACATCACACCGGTGCGTTCGAGGTCCAGGACGGCGCGGAGGACTGCCGGGGTGGCCTCGGCCGTGTAGCCGCGCGCCTTGAGGTGGTCGATGACCTCGCTCCACTGCAGCAGATCGTCTCCGAGGTGCTGCTCGATATAGCGGGTCGCGACGGCAGTGACGTGGTCGAGGTTCTGCGAGGCGGAGGCGGTGCTCATGACGGTGAACGCTACGACGGTCACGGGCTCGTCGGTGCTGGGACGCTGTACGGCGTCGCGCCCACCACCTGGCGGAGCTGGTCCTGCATCCGTTGCAACAGTCCCTCAGTTAGTTGACATAACGTCGATTATCGGCGCGATAGAACGGGGCGCGAGAAGGGGCTGACACCTGTCGGGAATCGCCCAGGTCGGCCGGCGTGATGACCGTCCACCGCAGGCGTCGCCGCCGCGGCTTTTGACGCCCGAGGCCGATGTCGGAGGCCGATGTCGGAGGCCGATGTCGGGACGCCGCTCGGGTGCCCGTTGCCGACGTCCCGCCTCACGACCCCGCGGCTGGGTCGGCAGCCGGCTGCCTGTGCGCACTTGCGGACACCTCCGACCTCCGGCTCGTCCGACTCCCCCGAAATTGATCTTGACTCGGGACGTGCGCCGCCCGTCGAGCGTTCGTGCGGCCCGTCCGCGACCCCCGGCATCCGGTCCTCCCCGGCCACCCTCCCCGTCCGCTGACACCAGCATCGTTACGTCACAGTGACGTATTCACTGTGGTGTCGGTCGCTCGACAGGCGGACCACCGTCGGGCTTCGTAGGGTCGGGCACATGAGAATCCGACGACCGTTCGCCGCACTGCTGACTTCGCTGGCGCTCTTCGGCGGAGCTGCGACGCTGACCGCGTGCGGGGATCCGGCCGGGCTGGATCGCAATGACGGCAGCACCGACGAGGTCGTGGAGACGGTCGACCCCGAGGACGCCGACCGGGAGAACCTGCCGGACGTCAGCAACCCGGAGACCGACCAGAACACCGACGACGACACGCAGGGCGACTGAGGTGCCGGTCAGCTGGAGCGTTCGGTGACCCAGAGCCGGTCCAGCCGGCCCGTCGAGTGGACGAGGTCGGCCAGGGAACGCTCCAGCTCGGCCTTGGTCGGCCGCTCCTGCAGCAGCGTCTGCACGTCTTCCAGGGCGCAGCGCAGCTGGAACAGCCGGTCCTGCAGCCCGTCCAGCTCCGCCCGTGACACCAGTACGACGTCGCCGGGCAATCCTGCCTTCGCGGTCGCCGAGCGCTGCTCGTAGGCGCGCTGGCGGCAGGCCTGGCCGCAGTACAGCCGCGGCCGCCCGACCGACCCCTGCTGCGGGAGAACCCGGCGGCACCAGCCGCACCGGCGTTCCTCACCGCTCCCCCGGCTGGGGAGTGGTGCGACGGGAAGGGATGCGGTGCTGCCGGACGCGTGCTGCTGTGCCACGCCTGCGCACGCTAGACGCCGCTGACGACAGTCCTGCATGACACGCCAGAACAGGCGTGGAAGGGCTGCCGACCTGTGGCCGGAGGCTGGTCGACCACCGCCTCCGACCGTGTCGACGGGGCCTCGCAGGTGCGCCGACCGGTGCCACTAGCGTGGACGACGTGCCTGCCGCGCGCTTCGCCTTCCTCGACGCGCCGACGCCGTTGGCCATGGCGCACCGCGGTGGAGCGATCGAGCACCTGGAGAACAGCATGCCGGCCTTCCAGGCCTGCGTGGACCTGGGCTACCGGTACCTCGAGACGGACGTGCAGGTGACGGCCGACGGCGTCCTCGTCGCCTTCCACGATCCCACGCTGGAGCGGGTCACCGACCGCAGCGGCCGCCTCGACGGCCTGACCTGGGCACAAGTCTCCGAGGCCCGCATCGGCGGCCGGGAGCCGATCGTGCGCCTCGAGGACCTGCTGGGCGCGTGGCCCGACGTCCGGTTCAACCTCGACATCAAGGCCGCCGGCGTGCTGGCCCCGCTCGTGCGCCTGGTGCGGCGCATGAAGGTGCTCGACCGCATCTGCCTGGGCTCGTTCTCCGACGCCCGCGTCGCCGCGGCCCGGCGGCTCTTCGGACCGATGCTCTGCACCTCGCTGGGGCCCCGGGGGGTCGCGGCGCTGCGGTTGTCCTCCTACTCCCCCCGCGCCGCCGGGCTGGTGCGCATCCCGGCCGGCTGCGCGCAGGTGCCCCTGCATCTCGGCGGCCGCGCCCTGGTGGACGAGCGCTTCCTCGCCGCCGCCCACGCGCGCGGTCTGCAGGTGCACGTGTGGATCGTCGACGACCCCGATGAGGCCGCGGCCCTGCTCGACCTCGGGGTCGACGGCATCATGACCGATCGGCCGGCGATGCTGCGCGAGGTGCTGGAGAAGCGCGGCCAGTGGGCGCCACCGTCGTGACGTGGCTCCGGGACTGGCGTCCGCGCACGCCCCCGCTGCCGGAGGACCTCGCGGCCCTCGTCCGGCCCGACGACCCCGAGTGGTTCGCCCGGGAGCTGGCCATCGCCGTCGCCCCGCCGTGGTGGTTCTGGCGGTTCGTGCTGCGTCGCTTCTCGTGGCTGGTGAGCGTCTTCGGCCGCGTGGAGGTCACCGGCGAGATCCCCGAGGAGCTGCGGCGGGGGCCCTTGCTGCTGGCCGCCAACCACATCGGCGACTTCGATCCCTTCGTCATCGCCGTCGCCCTGCACCGGCTGGGCGTCTCCCCCCGGATCATGGCCACCGGGGGCATCGTCTCCGCGCCGGTCGCCGGCCCGCTGCTGGAACGGACCGGCGCCATCCGGGTGGAGCGGGGCACCGAGCTGGCCCGCCACGCCGTCCGCGTCACCGAGGTGGCCCTGGTGCACGGAGGCCACGTCGTCGCCTATCCCGAAGGCCGGGTGGGCCTGGCGCCGGACCTCTGGCCCGAACGGGGCCGCACCGGAATGGCGCGGCTCGCACTGGGCCTGCGGGTGCCCGTGCTCCCGGTGAGCCAGTGGGGTGCGCACGAGGTGCTCCAGTACGGCAACGACCTCGGCAAGCTGCGCACCCTGCTGCGGGCCGTGCTGCGCCGTCCCGCGTTGCGGGTGCACGTCGGCCCGCCGGTCGTCTTCGACGACCTGGAGATGGGCCGCGTGGGAGACGCCAACCGGGCGCGCACCCGCATCGCCGCTGCGCTCACCCGGGGCCTGCGCCCACTGCGGTCCGACGAGCTCGACGGCCCCGCGTTCGTCGACCCGACACGGCCCACGACCGCCGTCGCCGCTTTTCCCGGCGGTGTCGTGCCGGAGGACATCCCGTGACCGGCGCGGGCCGGTGCTGGACCGGCCGCCACCTGCCTGGCACCCTGCCGCGGTGACCACCGCCGTCCCCGCCGCCGACCCGTCGGTGCCGTCGACCGATCCCGCCCTCCGGCGCGAGCGGTTCGGCTGGTACTCCTACGACTGGGCGATGTCGGTCTTCAACACCTCGGTGACGACCGTCTTCCTCGGCCCGTACCTGACCGCGATCGCGCGGGACGCCGCGGGCCCGGACGAGCGGCTCTCCTTCCTCGGGCTGTCGCTCGCGGCCGGCAGCTGGTTCTCCTACGTGCTGTCGGCGTCGGTCGTCCTGCAGGTGCTCGTGCTGCCCCTCGCCGGCGCCGTCGCCGACCGCACCGGCCGCAAGCGGGAGATGCTCACCGGGCTGGCGATCCTCGGGGCGCTCGCGACGACCGGCCTGTTCTTCGCCGGCGACGGCCGGTGGCTGCTGGGCGCGGGTCTGTTCGTCCTCGCCAACATCGCGTTCGGCGCGGCCACGGTCGTCTACTACTCGTGGCTGCCGGAGCTGGCCGGACCCGACGAGCGCGACGCCGTCTCCAGCAAGGGCTGGGCGTTCGGCTACGTCGGCGGGGCGCTGCTGCTGGCGGTCCACCTGGGCCTGGTCGTCGCGGCCGAGGACCTGGGGCTGACGACCGGTGAGGCCGTGCGTATCTGCCTGGCGACGGCGGGGCTGTGGTGGGGGGCCTTCACGCTGTTCTCGGTGTCCCGCCTGCGCAACCGCCCGGTCGCGCCCTCCGCAGGCCGGTCCAGCAGCAGCTTCCGCCAGCTGGCCACCACCTTCCGCGAGATGCGGGCCTTCCCGCTGACGCTGTGGTTCCTCGGTGCCTACCTGCTGTTCAACGACGGCGTGCAGACGGTCATCTCCCTGTCGGCCACCTACGCCACCGAGGAGCTGGACCTGGCGCAGGACGTGCTCACCGGCGCGATCCTGATGGTCCAGGTGGTGGCGATCTTCGGCGCGCTGGGCCTCGGCCGCCTGGCCGGTCGCTACGGCGCCAAGCGGGTCGTCCTGGGCGCCCTGGTGGCCTGGATCGGTGTGCTGTTCGCCGCGTTCTCCCTGCAGACCGGCGCGGTCGCCCAGTTCTACGCCCTCGCCGCCGTCATCGGGCTCGTGCAGGGCGGCACCCAGGCCCTCTCCCGCTCCTTGTTCAGCCAGCTCATCCCGGCGGGCAAGGAGGCGGAGTACTTCGGCTTCTACGAGATCAGCGACCGCGGCACCAGCTGGCTCGGGCCGCTCGCGTTCGGCCTCACCTACCAGCTGACCGGCTCCTACCGGCTGGCCATCGTCAGCCTGGTGATCTTCTTCGTGGCCGGGTTCGTCGCGCTGGCCGCGCTGCCGATGCGCCGCGCTGTCGTCGCCGCCGGCAACACGCCGCCGGAGAAGCTGTGACCGCGCCCGACGGCGAGCGGCCCGCTCCCCCGCCGCCGATGGTGCCCGCCTCCGGCGACCGGCGACGCCACCCCGCACCGGCCCATCTGCGGTTCTTCCACGGCCCCATGGACTGCGGGAAGTCCACGCTGGCGCTGCAGGTCGACCACAACCACAGCCGGCAGGGCCGGCACGGGTTGCTGGTCACCCAGGGCGACCGGTCCGCGGCTCCGCGGATCAGCTCCCGCGTCGGGCTCTGCCGGGCGGCGATGGAAGTGCACGCGGGCACCGACCTGCGGCTGCTCGTCCGCACGCGCTGGGCCGACGGCCACCGGGTCGACTACCTGATCGTCGACGAGGCGCAGTTCCTCCTCCCCGCCCAGGTGGACCAGCTGGCCGAGCTGGTCGACGAGTCGCACGTCGACGTCTACGCCTTCGGGCTCACCACCGACTTCCGCGCGCAGCTGTTCCCCGGGACCCGGCGCCTGCTGGAGCTGGCCGACGAGGTGCAGCGCATCCAGGTGGAGGTGCTCTGCTGGTGCGGTCTCCCGGGGCTGCTCAACGCCCGGGTCGTCGACGGCGTCATGGTCCGCTCCGGCGCGACCGTCGTCGTCGCCGACACCGCTCCCCCCGAGCTGCCCGGGGAGGGCGCCGGCGCCCCCGCCGTCCGGTACCAGGTGCTCTGCCGGCGGCACTACGTGCGCGGCGAGCTGGGCCCCACCGCCGCCGGGCCGGGCCAGCTCGCCCTGCCCTGAACGGCGGCTCCTCACCCCTGTGGGGGGCGCCCGCGCCCCGGATCCCACCCCATGCGATGATGAGCAGCCGATTCGGCGGAATCTCTCCGCCTTTTCGGTCGTTCATCTCTCTGACTCCCCGGTCGCCTGGGTACTGCCCTGGCCACCGGACGTCGAGTCCCGACCGACACGAGCACGAGAGGACGGTGTGCCATGGGTGAGCGTTCCCTGCGCGGCAGCCGACTGGGCAGCGTCAGCTATGAGACCGAGCGCAACACCGCGCCCATCGAGCGGCAGTACGCCGAGTACCGGTGCGCCTCGGGCCACCTGTTCACGGTGCCCTTCGCCGACGACGCGGAGCTCCCCGACACCTGGGAGTGCAAGTTCGACGGTTCCGCGGCGAAGCTGGTCGGTGGGACCGAGCCGGCGCCCAAGAAGGTGAAGCCCCCGCGGACGCACTGGGACATGCTCCTGGAGCGGCGCAGCGTGGAGGACCTCGAGGAGGTCCTCGCCGAGCGCCTCGAGGTGCTCCGGGGCCGGCGGACACGCGCCAGCTGACCCCAGCCCTACCGCAGTGACCGGACGGCCCCGGTGGAGAGATCCACCGGGGCCGTTCCGCGTCCGGGGCCGGGTGCCCCCGGGAGCGGGTCAGGCCTTCTGGTCGGGGTCCCGCAGGACCTCCCCCTCGATCACGAGCGGCTCCCCACGGCCGTAGGACTCGGTGGTGTCCACCGGGGCGGTACGGGTGCTCCCCACGCGCACCGGTCCACGCAGGTGCTCGGGCAGCCGGGCGAGCACCACCCGCCGGAGCGCGCCACGCACCAGCCCCCGGGTGCCCGGCAGCAGGCACAGCAGCCCGATCAGGTCACCGAGGAAGCCCGGCAGCACCATCAGCAGACCGCCGACGGCGACCAGCCCGGCGTCACCGAGCTCGCGGCCCGCGGCCTCGCGTGACCGCGCCCGCTGCCGCAGGTCGGCGAGGGCCCGCCGGCCCTGGCTGGCCAGCAGCACCCATCCGAGCGCACTGGTGACGAGGGTGGCGAGGATCGTCCACCCGAGGCCGATCCAGGCGGCGACCAGCACGAAGACCACCAGCTCCGCCAGCGCGGTCAGCCCCACCACCGTGCGCAGTCTCCGACGCACCACGTCAGCCACGTCGCCTCCCCTCCCCAGGTCGTGCCGTTCCCGCTCCCCCGCCGGTCACGGGTGGCCGCACGCGTCCGGGCAGCCAGTCGGCCAGCCGGTCCTGCACGCCCCACACGGTCACGCGCGCCCACGCCTCTCCAACGATCGAGCCGCTCATCTTGCTCCGGCCGAACGCACGTTCGGTGAAGGTGATCGGCACCTCGGTGACGCGGGCCCCTGATCGCAGGGCTCGCCAGGCCCAGTCGACCTGGAAGCAGTAGCCCTCGCTCGCCACCTCGTCGAACGGGAGCCGGTCGATCAGCTCGGCGCGGGCCGCCCGGAAGCCCCCGGTGGCGTCGCGCAGCGGCAGCCGCAGCGCCCACCGGGTGTACCGGTTCCCGAGGCGGGACAGCACCAGCCGGTGCAGCGGCCAGTCCTCGACCCGGCCACCGTCGACGTAGCGGGACCCCAGCACGAGGTCGGCGTCGGCCAGGGCGGCGAGCAGGGCGGGCAGCTGCTCGGGCGGGTGCGAGCCGTCGGCGTCCATCTCGACCAGGACGTCGTAACCGCGCTCCTGGGCCCAGCGGAACCCGGCGACGTAGGCACGTCCCAGGCCGGCCTTCGCGGCGCGGTGCAGGACGTGGACGCGGGGATCGGCCGCCGCCAGCGAGTCGGCGATCCGCCCGGTGCCGTCGGGCGAGCCGTCGTCGACGACCAGGGCGTGCGCCTCCGGGACGCTGGCGTGCAGCCTGCCGAGCACCCGCTCGAGGTTCTCCGCCTCGTTGTAGGTCGGGACGACCACCAGGACGCGCTCGCTCACGCCCGGCTCCCCGCACGCCGCCGGAGGGCGGCGCACAGCGCCGCGCCGAGCCCCAGGGCGGTGAGGAGCACCTCCGGCGCGGCACCGAGCCGCTGGGCGACCGTCCGGCCGTCCCGCTGGGCCACCTCGGCCACGAACACCGCGGGCTCGAACAGCTCGGAGGAGCGCACCACGGTGCCGTCCGGCGCCACGATCGCGGAGATGCCGCTGGTCGCGGCCACCGCGACGGTGCGGCCGAACTCGACCGCGCGCACCCGGCTCATCGCCAGCTGCTGGGCGCTCTCGTCGGTGTAGCCGAACGTGGCGTTGTTGGTCTGAACCACGAGCATGCCCGCACCACCGTCGACGACGTCGCGCACGAGGCCGTCGTACACCACCTCGAAGCAGATGAGGTCGCCGAGCCGCACGCCACCGATGTCGAGGACGCCCACCTCGTCCCCCGCGGCGAAGTCCCGGCGGACGAGGTCGACCTTGTCGCTGAAGAACCGGAAGAAGTCGCGGGCCGGGACGTACTCGGCGAACGGAACGGGATGCCGCTTGACGTACGTGTCGCCGGGACCGCCCTCGGGGGTCCAGACGATCGCGGTGTTGCTGATGTACTCCCCCGGGCCGTTCACGACCGCGCCGACCAGCACCGGCGCACCCACCGCATCGGCCGCGCGCTGGATCTGCGCCGCGGCGTCGGCGTTGCGGTAGGGATCGATGTCCGAGCTGTTCTCCGGCCAGAGGACGACGTCGGGAGGTGGCTGCCGGCCGGCGGCCACCTCCCCGGCCAGGCGCAGCGTCTGCTGGACGTGGTTGTCGAGCACCGCCCGCCGCTGGGCGTTGAAGTCCAGGCCGGCGCGCGGTACGTCGCCCTGGATCACCGCGACGGTGGCGGTGGGGCCGCCCGCGGTGAGGGAGCCCCCGGCCAGCGGCAGCCAGGCCAACCCGCCCACCAGCGGGATCGTCAGCGCGCCGGCCAGCGCGGCCGCCGCCCCGCGACGGTGCCGGGCCGTGATCCCTGCCGTGCTCCGTCCCTGCGCGAGGGCGAGGGCCGCCGCCGCCAGCAGGGTGCCGGTGAGCGCGACGGCGAAGCCGACCAGTGGGACACCGCCGTACGCGGCGAACGCCAGGAAGGGGCCCTCGGTCTGGGAGAGGCCCAGCCGGCCCCAGGGGAACCCCCCGAAGGGGAAGCGGCCGCGGCCCGCCTCGACGGCCACCCACAGGGCGGCGGCCCACAGCGGCCAGGCGGGGAGCCGGGACGTGAGCGCGGTCAGGCCCCCGAGCGCGGCGACGAACAGCGCCTGGCTGACCGCGAGGGCCAGCCACGGGACGGCCCCGACGTAGATGCCGGTCCAGGAGAGCAGGGGGACGAAGAAGGTGAGCCCGGTGACCAGCCCGAGCCAGAGACCGGCGCGGACGCTGCGCCCGTGGACGGCGACGGCGAGCGCGGCCGGGCCCAGCACCGCCAGGGCGGCGAGGTCGTATCCCGGGAACGCCAGGAACATCGCCAGCCCGCCGCAGGCAGCCAGGACGGTGCGCCAGGGGGCGCGCGACCAGCGGGAGGCCGGAGCTCCCGCCGGCGGCACGGGCCGCCCGGCAGCGTCGGGGCCGGCCGGGCGCGCGAGCGTCCAGGTTCCCGGCCCGCCATCGCCTGCGGGCACGCAGCGCCTCCCCGGTGCAGCCGCCCACCCGGGGCGGGACGTCCCCGCGCCCGTTCGGGCGGGGTCCGGGCCGCGGTGTCCGCGGCCCCGACCCAGCATCCCATCCCGGCGGAGTGGGCGAGCGCGTGTGCGCCGGGACCTTCCGTCCGAACCACCGGACCCCTGCTCCCGGGGGCGCCGGCGGTCGCCCTCCGCGATCGGCGCGCCTTCGGGCCGGACGGCCGGTCGCTGGCGGCGATCGGCGCGACCGTTGTCTGATGGCGCGGCTCCACGGGGGCTCCGCCGGGGTGCCCGCACACGCCGCGACCGGCGGCCCGCCGGCCCCCCGCGACCCGGGAGCGCACCCGAGATCGGGAGCGCCGGCCGGAGGGACTGACGCGCCTGCCGGGGATCGTGCGTGCGGTGCTCCCGGTCAGGAACTGCAGGGACTGTAAGAACTGCCCCGCGCCGAATCGAGACCCTGGCGAGCTGTGCGTCGCAGTGTGATCGAATCGTTACTGATCGTTGACAGCGACGGCGCTCACCCCGCGCCCGTCACCACCCGGCCGTCGACGAGCAGACCGGCGCAGCCGGGTCGGATCCGGTTGCCGAGGACGCCGGAGAGCCCCTGGTCGGTGGCCCACAGCGCGAGGTCCGCGGGCGCTCCCACGGCCAGCGGCCCGGCCGGGTGCTCGGCGCGGACGGCGAACCAGCCGCCGTGCGTGGCGGCGTCGAAGGCGTCGAAGGGACGCAACCCGGAATCCGGCGTCCGGTGGTCGACGGCCGCGTGCACCGCCCCCCAGGGGTCCAGCGGAGTCACCGGCGCATCGCTGCCGAGAGCCAGGGCGACCCCCGCGTCCGCGAGCTCGGCCAACGGATTGGTGGCCAGGGCCCGCTCGACGCCGAGCCGCTCGGCGTACATGCCCGCATCGCCTCCCCAGGTGGCGTCGAAGGCCGGCTGCACGCTGGCCACCATCTGCCAGTCCCGCATCCGGTCGATGGCCGCGGCGGAGGGCATCTCCAGGTGCTCGAGGCGGTGACGGCAGGCGCGGACGGTCGCGACGCCCAGCTCCGCGACGACGGCGCCGACGGCGTCCAGGACCTGCTCGACGGCGGCGTCCCCGATGACGTGGAAGCCGGCCTGGATCCCCGCCGCCGTGCAGGCGCGCACGTGCTCCACCAGCGCGGCGGACTCGAACCGCAGGGTGCCCGACGTCTCGGGTCGGTCACTGTAAGGAGCGCTCAGGGCGGCGGTGTGCGAGCCGAGGGCGCCGTCGCAGAACAGGTCTCCCCCGGCGCCGGCGAGACCGAGTTCCCGGACCAGCTCCAGGCCGCCGCGCTCGGACAGCTCGCCCCAGTACCCCACGACGCGCGGGCCGGGCACCTCGGCGGCCAGGGCCAGCAGCTCCCTCAGGTCGTCGGCGGAGGAGACCTCCGGCCCGGCCATCTCGTGCAGGCTGCCGATCCCCAGGGCGGCCGCCGCGGACCGGGCGGCGCGCTGTGCGGCGCGGCGCTGCGCGGTCCCCACCGCACCGTAGGCGGCCTGGCGGGCGGCGTGGTGGGCGTCCAGGCGCAGCCGTCCGTCCGGCGAGAACCCCGGGAGCCCGGTGATGCCCGGGACGAGGTCGAGCAGCGCGGTGGAGACCGTCGCCGAGTGGACGTCGACACGGGCCAGGTAGACCGGGCGCCCGGCGGCCACGGCGTCGACGTCGGCGCGCGTCGGGCCCCGTCGCTCGGGCCAGTCGGTCTCGTCCCAGCCGGTGCCCAGGACGATCCCGCCTGGCGCCGTCGCGACGTGGGCTCGGATGGACTCCATCGCATGGGCGAGGCTGGGGCTCGAGTGCAGGTCGAGACCGGTCAGCGCCAGACCGGTCGCCGTGGCGTGCACGTGCGCGTCGACGAAGGCAGGCGTCAGCAGCGCCCCCTCCCCCGCGACCGCGTGATCGGCACGCGGGGCCTCTGCGGCAGCACCGGTCCAGGCGATCCGGCCGTCGACGACGTGCACGGCGCGCCCGGGGCGGTCGCCGATCCGCACGTCGGTGAGCAGCAGGCTCATGTGGCGTCCACCTCTCGTCCCCGCGCTCGCGTCCGACCGCGAGGCGACGAGTAGGAGATCACGCCGACTCGGCCGCTCCGGCGGGAGACCCTCCGGTGGCCGGGCGCCCCGCCCGACGGTAGGCAGGACCGATGGGCGGCAAGGGGAAGGAGCTGCGCACCGAGCGGCTGCGGCTGCGCCCCTGGACCACCGGCCCGGCGGACCTGGCCCGGCTTCGCGACGTCTACCGCCGGGAGGAGGTGACCCGCTGGCTGGGCGGGACGCCGTCGGTGCCCCCGGCCGAGCTGGTCGAGCGCTGGGCCGAGGTGCACCGCCAGGACGAGACGTTCCTGTGCTGGGCGATCGAGCGACCCGACGGCGTCCCGGCGGGCACGGTGCTGCTCAAGCCGCTGCCGAACGGGGTGGGCGAGGTGGAGGTCGGGTGGCACCTGCACCCCGACTCGTGGGGTCACGGCTACGCCACCGAGGCCGCGCGGGCGGTGATCGACCGGGCGTTCGTTCGCGGCCTCCCCGAGGTCTACGCCGTCGTCCGACCCGGCAACGAGCCGTCGATGGCGGTGTGCCGGCGGCTGGGCATGACCCCGCTGGGCCGGATGCGGCGCTGGTACGACGTCGAGCTGGAGGCCTTCCGGCTCATGGCGCCGGTCGTCGTCGAGTGAGCTGTCCGCTCAGCGGCGGCGGAGCAGCCCGGTGAGCCGGCGGGCCGGGGACTTCTTCGCGCGCGTCGTCCCCCGCCCCGCCGCGCGCACCGCGTCGGCGGCCGCCGCCTCCGACGGCGTGGGGGCGGTGCCCCCGAGGTGGGCCGGGAGCCACCAGCGGTCGTCGTCGCCGGCGGGCCGGTCGGGGTAGCTGCGCTGCGCCTCGTCGAGCAGCGCCACCATGGCGGTGCGCGTGCGGTCCAGCAGCGCGGCGATCTGCTCCCCCGGCTCGGGGGTGATCGGGTCGCCCAGGAAGACCATGACCGGGACGCCCCGGCGCAGCTCCACCTTGTGGTTCTTGGTCGCCACCCGGTGCCCGCCCCACACCGCCGCCGGGATGATCGGCACACCGGCGTCGATGGCCATACGGGCGGCGCCTGCCTTGAGGTCCTTGACCGTGAAGCTCGTGCTGATGGTCGCCTCGGGGAAGACGCCGACCACCTCGCCGTCCTTGAGGGCGCGCACGGCGGCCTCGAACGCCGTCGAGCCGGCTTTCCGGTCGACGGGGATGTGCTTCATGGCCCGCATGAACGGCCCGGCGAGCCAGTGCTCGAACACGGGCGACTTCGCCATGAACCGGACGAGGCGGTGCTGCGGCAGCGCGCCCAGGCCGAGGAAGGTGAAGTCGAAGAAGCTGACGTGGTTGCTGCAGATGATCGCCCCACCCACGGGTGGGACGTGCTGCGAGCCGCGGACGTCGAACCGGAACCGGAGGAGCCGGAAGACGACGAGTGCCAGTCGGATGACCAGGCGGTAGGGCTTGTCCCTCGGGTCGGGCGACGTGCCGAACAGCCCCGGACGGACGACGTCGCGCCAGCTCGCGGTGTACATGGCGGGAATCTAGCGGCTCGCGCCGGCGGTCGCCCGGGGGGTCTCCTCCCCCGCGGTGACGGCGACGGCCGCCCGGACGACGGCGGCGAGGTCGCCGGTCTCGCGGTGCACGCGCCGCTGGAGGTCCGCTCCCGTCCCGCGGGTCAGGAGGGCGTCCAGACCGCTGCTCACCACGGCTTCGTCGCCGGCCTCGGCGAGCGCGGGCCGGACGTGGTCCAGCAGATCGGCCAGCACGTCGGCGGCCGGGGCGGGCCGGCCGGTTCGCGGGTGCACCAGGTCACCGGAGAGCCCGGAGCGGGAGGCGCGCCAGGACGCCAGGCGGAGCACCTCCGCGCGCGTCTCCGGTACCGCTCCCCCGGCGCGGGCCTCCCGGGCGGCGGTCTCGACCAGGCCGCGCACGAGCCCGGCGAGGGTGACGGCGTCCTCCACACGCATCAGCACGTCGGCCGTGCGGACCTCGACGGTGGGCCAGGTGGCCGACAGGCGGGCGTCGAAGTAGACCATCCCGTCGTCCAGCACGGTCCCGGTGGCGAGCACCGCCTCGACGAGCCGGTGGTAGTCCGCCGCGTCGTGGAAGGGCTCGTTCGGGCCGGCCGAGGGCCATCGGTGCCACACCTGCGACCGGAAGCTGGCGTAGGAGGTGTCCCGGCCCTGCCAGAACGGCGAGTTCGCGCTGAGCGCGGTCAGCACCGGCAGCCAGTTGCGGATGCGGTTGAGCACCGCCACCCCTTCCTCGTCGTCGGCCACCGACACGTGCACGTGGCAGCCGCAGGTGAGGACCTCCTCAGCGGTGCGCCCGAAGGTCTCGAGCAGGCGCCCGTAGCGCTCGCCCTCCGTGGGGACCGGCGTCACGCCGACCGGCGAGGTGGCCAGGGCGGCGACGCGGGCACCCACGGCGGCGGCCGCGTCGTCGGCCCGGCCGCGCCAGTGCCGCAGCTGGCTGCGGATCTCGGCCAGCGTCGTGCACACCGGCGTGCCGAGTTCCATCTGGTGGGCCTTCAGCTCGGGGACGAGGCGGGCGGTCTCCGGGACGGCGACGTCCTTGCCGCGCTCCTCGAGGTCGTGCTGGTGGACGTCCTCGCCCTCGCCGCGGCGCGCCGCGACCGCCAGGGCCTCCGGGGCCCGGGGAACGGGAACGCCGTGGGGGTCGACGACCAGCAGTTCTTCCTCGACGCCCACCGTTCGCACGGTCCCATGATCCAGAGGGACATCGCCGGGCGCAGATCCAACCGGTCCTGGTGGTCCGTTGGTGATGCGGTGCCCGAAGGGCGCCGGTTCTGGTTGCTCGTCAAGTCAGCACAACGAATGTTGTCTCGATTGTTGGGGATAACGGTAGACTGGACGCATGCCACGTGCCTGGCAGCAGCCGTTGCCCGACATGCCTGCCCTACCGCCGGCACGCGCCTGGGCCCGGCTGCGACCGCCTCCTGGGTACGAGGACCAGTGGCGCCGGCTGGCCGACGCGGCGCTCGAGCTCGATCTCGGGCCCGAGGAGCTGGCGGCCGGTGGCCTCGACGAGCTGTCCGCCGCGCGCGGCTGGAAGCCGGCCACCGTCGCGCTCTACAGCAAGGTCGCCCGCTACGGCGGTCTGGCGCTCGCGCAGCCGGCCACCCCCGAGCCGGATCCGCCGCAGCTCGATCTCCGGCCGCTGACCCGGATCCGCGCCGAGGACCCCGAGCACCTGCGCTCGGTGGCCTGGTGCGCGCTCGCCCTGGGCTGGCCCGCGCCGGTCGGCGCCTTCCGTTCGCTGCGGCGGGACCAGGTGCGGGCGACCGCGCGCCGCCTGCACGTCACCACCGACGACGGCGAGTGGTCCGTCCCCGGGGCGCTGACCGCCTGGCACGCCTGGGAGGCGGCTCGGGCGAGGTTCCCGGCGCTGGCCGCCAGTCCCTGGGTGCTGCCGGCGCTGCGCCGGGGGCCCGGCCTGGATTCCCGCATCGGTGGCAGGCTCTCCAACCAGGCCCTGCAGGCCACCTTCACCAAGCACGTGCGCGCCACGGTCGGGCACCTGCGCGCCACCGTCGCCCCGTCCCGCCGCGAGGCCGTCGAGGAGCTCGCCGCTGCCTACCGGACGCTGTCCTACGACTCCTACCGCCGGCTGGCGCTCGCGGCCGGCGCCCAGCCGGTGGGATCCCGCGGCATGGTCCGCGCCACCCGAGCGGTGGCCCGGGCGTCCCGGCAGGCCGGCTGAGCGCGCTCAGAGCAGCGTCAGCTGCTCAGCCGCACCACCGGGGGCGGGGGCCGACGCTGCACCCCGGTCGGGGACAGGACCGGGCCCCGGGAGCGCCGTGGAGGGCAGGCTGCCGGCGGGGAAGCCGACCTCTTCGTCGCCGGGCACGCCCATGACCTCGACCTGGCGGGCCGCCCCGCCGGACCGCCGGTCCAGGCCGTGCCGGGCCAGCAGCGGCGCCACCTGCCGGGCCAGCCACGTGCGGTACTCGGCCGGCACGTAGGCCCGGCGGGCGTACAGGCGCTCGTACCGCGGAACGAGTTCGGGGTGCACGCGACGCAGCCAGGCCATGAACCACTCCCGGGCGCCCGGGCGCAGGTGCAGCGGGATCACGGTCACGCCGGACGCCCCGGCCGCGGCGATCGCAGCGAGTGCGGCGTCCAGCTGCGCGGGAGAGTCGGTGAGGCCGGGGAGCACGGGCGCGAGGAAGACCCCGCAGGGCAGCCCGGCGTCGGCCAGCGCCCGGATCAGCTCCAGCCGGGCGCGCGGGCCGGGGACGCCGGGCTCGAGCGCGGCGTGCAGGTCGTCGTCCCAGATGGCGATCGAGACCCCCAACCCCACGGGGACGTCGCGGGCGGCGGCCGCAAGCAGGGGGATGTCGCGCCGCAGCAGGGTGCCCTTGGTGAGGATGGAGAAGGGGGTGGCGGACGCGGCGAGCGCCTCGATCACCCCGGGCATGAGCCGATAGCGACCCTCGGCCCGCTGGTAGGGGTCGGTGTTCGTGCCGAGGGCGACGTGCTCGCGCCGCCATGACGGCCGGGCCAGCTCCCGCCGCAGCACCTCGACCAGGTTGGTCTTGACCACGACCTGGGTGTCGAAGTCCCGGCCCGAGTCGAGCTCCAGCCATTCGTGCGTCCGGCGAGCGAAGCAGTACACGCACGAATGCGAGCAGCCGCGGTAGGGGTTGATGGTCCACGGGAAGGGCATCGCCGACTCCCCCGGCACGCGGTTCAGCGCGCTCCTGGACCGCACCTCGTGGAAGGTGAGCCCGGGGAACTCGGGCACCTGCACACTGCGCAGCAGCCCACGGATGGTCGGCATGCCGGGCAGCGCCCCGGGCTCGTCGACGTCGAGTCGCTGCGCGTCCCACCGCATGCCCACCATCCGAACACACGTTCGAACGACTGTCCAGCTGTCGGATGGGTGGCGGGGCCCGACGTCGACCGGTGCGGCTGCCCGGTGACCACCGGTCCTACCGACGTCGGACAGCTACCGCCTGGTCTCGTACCTGGTCAGGACCACGCCGTCGGGAAACGTCCGGGTCTCCACCAGGGTCAGGTCCACCCAGTTGTCCAGGGCCGTGAAGAACGGCGTGCCGCTCCCCACCAGGACCGGTGCGGTGGCCACCACGTACTCGTCGATCAGCCCGGCCCGCATCGCCGCTGCGGCGAGTGTGGCGCCGCCGATGTCCATGGGGCCGCCGTCCTCGGCCTTCAGCCGGGTGATCTCGGCGACCGCGTCGCCGGTGACCAGGCGGGCGTTGCCGTCGACCGCGCTGATCGTGGAGGAGAACACCACCTTCGGCATGTCCCGCCAGCGGCGGGCGAACTCGATCTCCGCCGGTGTGACGCCGGGCTGCTGGTCGGCGGTCGGCCAGTGGGAACTCATCGTCTCCCACAGTTTCCGCCCGTACAGCGCCAGGCCGGTCGCCCCCACCCGGTCGGACCACCACTGGAACAGCTCGTCGCTCGGCACGCTCCAGCCGATGTCGTCGCCGGGCGCGGCGATGTAGCCGTCCAGGCTCACGTTCATGCCGAAGCTCAGTCTCCGCACGGCGTCTGCCTCCCATGAGTCGGTCTCCGGCGTACAGACCGGCGCACCGCGGGAGAGTCATCGGTCAGGCCACACCGAGGGGCCGGTCGACCACCACGCCCAGCGAAGGCTGCGCCCGGGACCCCCTCGTGACGCATGACAGCCGGCGGTCAGATCGGTGGCCGGGCCTCGTAGGGGGTGGAGAGGACCACCGTCGTCCGGGTGCGGACGTTCGCGGCGGCGCGGATCTCCTTGAGCAGGTTCTCCAGCGCGTCCGGCGAGGCCACCCGCACCTTGAGGATGTAGCTCTCCACCCCCGCGACCGCGTGGCACTCCTCGATGGCGTCGAGGTGCGCCAGCAGGGCCGGCGCGTCGTCGGTCTGCGCGTCGGTCGGGGTGATCGACACGAAGGCCGTCAGCGGCAGGCCGATCTGCGTGGCGTCGAGCGTCGCCCGGTACCCGGTGATCAGCCCGCGCTGCTCGAGCCGCCGCACCCGCTGGTGCACGGCCGACACCGACAGCCCCACCCGCTCGGCCAGCTCGGTGAAGCTGGCCCGGCCGTCGCGGGCGAGCGCCGCCATCAGCGCCCGGTCGACGTCCAGCGGGACGCCCCCGGCCTCAGCCGGGGAGTTCGACGAGCTCACGGGGACCGTTGTTCAGGACGCGGACGCCGTCGTCGGTGCAGACGACGATGTCCTCGATGCGGGCGCCGTGGCGACCGGGCAGGTAGATGCCCGGCTCCACGGAGAACGCCATGCCCGGCTCCAGCGGGAGCTGGTTGCCGGCCACGATGTAGGGCGCCTCGTGGCTGTCCAGTCCGATGCCGTGCCCGGTGCGGTGGATGAAGTACTCGCCCCAGCCGGCGTCGGCGATCACGGTGCGGGCCGCCGCGTCGATCTGCTCGGCCGTCACGCCGGGGCGCACCGCGGCGGTCGCCGCCTGCTGCGCGGCGTGCAGCACCTCGTACCACTGCGCCACGTCGGCCGGTGCGCTCCCGCCGACGACGTAGGTCCTGGTGCAGTCGGAGCGGTAGCCGGTCGCCGTCTCGCCGCCGATGTCCACGACGACGACGTCCCCGGCCTCCACCGTGCGGCCGGAGAGCTCGTGGTGAGGGCTGGCGCCGTTGGGCCCCGAGCCGACGATGGTGAAGTCCACCCCCACGTGCCCCTCGGCCAGGATGGCCGCCGCGATGTCGGCGCCGACCTCCGCCTCGGTGCGGCCGACCCGCAGCCACTCCCCCATGCGGGCGTGCACCCGGTCGATCGCCGCGCCGGCCCGGGCCAGCTCCTCGACCTCGGCGGGCGTCTTCACCATGCGGAGCCGGTCCACGACCGGGCTCGCGAGCTCCAGCGCCGACCCGGGCAGTGCCCGCTGCACACCCAGCGCGTGCTCGGCCCACGTACGCGACCCGACGGCGACCCGGGCGGGGGCGGAGCCGAGCCGGGCGGTCGCCGCCCCGGCCAGCACCGCGAACGCGTCATCGGTCTCGTCCCAGGCGAGCACCTCCAGGCCGAGCGCTCCGGCCGGGCTGGCGTCGACCATGGGCGCCTCCAGGCGGGGCACGACGAGGAACGCCTCGCCCGAGCGGGGCACCGCGAGGGCGGTCAGCCGCTCCATCGCGTGGGCGGCGTAGCCGCACAGGTAGCGGAGGTCGGCGCCGGGGGTGAGCACGAGGAGGTCCATGCCCAGCTCACCGGCGATCGCCCGGGCGGCGTGCACCCGGTCGACGGTCACGAGCGGGCCTGTTCCGGCCGGTTCTGTCACGGTTGTCACCGGCGCAGAGTAGCCACGCCGGACCACCCTTCCCCGCAATCGTTGCCAGACCGCTACCGTCCGCGGACGTGGACGAGCACGCGCAGTCCGGGCGGACGACGGACGGCACAGGTCGGCGGGGTGGCCGCGTGACCACCATGCTCCTGGACGCCGCATCGCTGTACTTCCGCGCCTTCTACGGCGTCCCGACCAGCGTCACCACCCCGGACGGGCGGCCGATCAACGCCGTCCGGGGTTTTCTGGACATGACGGCGCGCCTGGTCACCGCGCACGCGCCGGACCGGCTGGTCGCCTGCTGGGACGACGACTGGCGGCCGGCGTTCCGGGTGGCGGCGCTGCCCTCGTACAAGGCCCACCGGGTCGCGCCAGAGGGCGGCGAGGAGACCCCCGACGAGCTCGCTCCGCAGGTGCCGGTCCTGATCGAGGTGCTCGCCGCCGCTGGGATCGCCCGCGTCGGCGCACCGGGCTACGAGGCCGACGACGTGATCGGCACGCTCGCCACCCGGGCCCGCGGCCCCGTCGACGTCGTCACCGGCGACCGCGACCTGTTCCAGCTGGTCGACGACGCCCGCGGCGTGCGGGTGCTGTACACGGCGCGGGGCATCTCCGACCTGGAGTTCGTCGACGAGGCCGCCGTCACCGCGAAGTACGGCATCCCCGGCCGGGCCTACGCCGATTTCGCCGTCCTCCGCGGCGACCCGAGCGACGGGCTGCCCGGCGTGCCCGGCGTGGGCGCGAAGACCGCCGCCGCGCTCATCGGCGAGTTCGGCGACCTGGCCGGCATCCGGGCGGCGGTGGCGCGCACGGTGGTCCCGGCGCCGCCGCTGACGGCGGCCGTGCTGAAGAAGCTGCACGCGGCCGCCGACTACCTCGACGCCGCCCCGGTGGTGGTCGCCGTGGCGCGGGACATCGATCTGCCCGCGGTCGAAGGCGCCCTCCCCCGCTCCCCCGCCGACCCCGGCGCGCTGGCCGCGCTGGCCGAGCGGCACGGCCTGCAGTCCTCCCTCGGCCGCCTGGGTGCCGCGCTGGGCTGGCCGGCGGACGCGCTCGGCTGAGCACGCCTCAGCCGCGGGTCACGGCTCGCTCCAGGTGTACCGGGCGCCCTCGGCGTCGGTGATCTCGATCCGGAGGGTGATCTCCTCGTCGTCGGCGGTCACGCCGGTGCACGCGTAGGTGGCCCCCTCCTCCACGCGCATCTCCTGGTCGCAGTTCAGGTCGACGGCGACGCCCTCGCGCTGTTCGAACTGCTCGGCGACGTCGCGCTCCACCGCCGAGCGCGAGAGCACCGTCGGCCCGGTGGTGCTCGCCAGGACGACGCCGCCGACGAGGACGGCCGCCAGCACGAGCAGCCCCACGAGCAGCCCGGTCCGCGTCGTGCGGGCCGGAGGCCGGGCGAGCGCGTACTGCGGCAGTCCGGAACCGCTCGCGCCCGGGGGCCCGTACTGCGCCGGCGGGCCGGACTGCGGCTGCCCGTACTGCGGCTGCCCGTGCGGTGGCTGCCCGTACCGGGGTGGGCCGTACCCGCCGGCGCCCGGGTGCCTGTGCTGCGGCGGCTGGCCGTAGGGAGCCTGACCGAACGGTGGGGCGCCGTAGGGCCGCGTGTCCCCGGGCCGGCCGTAGCCGGCCGGAGCCTGCCCGTGGGGCCAGGCCGGCGGACCCCACGGCTGCTGCGGGGGCGCGGGACGGTCCCCGCCCGGTGCATCACCGGAGGAGTGCTCGCCGTGCGGCGGATGGGTCATCGTCGCTCCCGACTGCCTGCGTCCGGTCGGCGACCGGGCGCCGGGGATTCTGCCGCACCCGAGCACCGGGCCGGTGGCGGCGGACCGCTGATCAGCCGCCGACGGCGACGGCGACGACCCCCCGCCGCACTCGCTCCACCGCGGCCCGGGCGGTTCGGGCCACGGGGTCGTCGGCGACCTTGCCGAGCTGGTCCAGGAGGTCGATGAGCTGCCGCGCCCAGCGGACGAAGTCACCCCCGGAGAGCTCGGTGCCGGCCTGCTCGGCGCCGGCGAGCACCCGGTCCAGGCTCTGCCCGTCGGCCCAGCGGTAGGCGGCCCAGGCGAAGCCGAGATCGAGGTCGCGGCCGGCCGGTACGCCGTGGTCGAGTTCGACGTCCTGCAGCCGGGAGCGGATGGCGCGCATCTCGCCGATCGCCACGCCGACCTTGCCGGCCGGGACGGCGGGGAGGGCAGGGTTGTCCCGCCGCGCCTCGAAGACCAGTGTCGAGACCACGGCCGCCAGCTCGGCCGGCGTCAGGCCGCGCCAGATGCCGGCCCGCAGGCACTCGGCGGCGAGCAGGTCCGACTCCGACCAGATGCGGGCCAGCCGGCGGCCGTCGGCGGTCACCCTGTCCTCCTCCGCCCCCGCGTCGTCGACCGCACCGACCACCTCGGTGTCGGCCGGGACCAGCGGCGCGACCTCCGGCACCAGGTAGCCCAGTTCCTCCAGGACGTCGCAGGTGCGGTCGAACTGGCGGGTGAGGGAGCCGGTGCGCTCGGCCATCTTCCGCTGCAGCGACTCCGCCTCGTGCACCGCGCGCAGCCAGCGCTCGGCCATCCGCACCCGCTCCTCGCGGTCGGGCAGCTGGTGCACCGGGTGGTTGCGCAGCGCCTGCCGCAGGTCGGCGAGCACCGGGTCGTCGGCCGCCGCCGAGCGCCCCTTCTTCACCCGGCGCGCCCCCAGCTCGTGCTCCACCCGTGCGTTGCGCAGGGTGGAGGCGAGGTCGCGGCGGGCGTGCGGGCTGCGGTGGTTGAAGTTCTTGGGCACCCGCACCCGGGCCAGCGCCTGCACCGGCGTCGGGAAGTCCACCGAGCCCAGCCGCCCGGCCCACTTGTCCTCGGTCAGCACCAGGGGGCGTGGATCGGCCAGGTCGGTGATGCCCGGGTCGAGGACGACGGCCAGCCCCTGCCGGCGGCCCGTCGGCACGCGGATGACGTCCCCCGGGCGCAGCGCGGCCAGTGCATCGGCGGCCTCCATCCGGCGCTTGGCCTGCGAGTCCCGGGAGAGCTCCTTCTCCCGGTCGGCGATCTCCCGGCGCAACTGCGCGTAGGCCCCGACGTCACCGCGGTCGGAGCGCATCTCCGCGGCGAACTGCGCGGCGTCCCGCTCGTGACGGGCCGCCGCCCGCGCCAGGCCGACCACCGAGCGGTCGGCCTGGAACTGGGCGAAGGAGCTCGCCAGCAGTTCGCGGGCCCGGGCCCGCCCGAAGGAACCCACCAGGTTGACCGCCATGTTGTAGCTCGGCCGGAACGACGACCGGAGCGGGTAGGTGCGGGTGCTGGCCAGCCCGGCGACCACGCTCGGGTCCATCCCCGGCGCCCAGATGACGACGGCGTGCCCCTCCACGTCGATGCCGCGGCGGCCGGCGCGACCGGTCAGCTGCGTGTACTCCCCCGGGGTGATGTCGACGTGCGCCTCACCGTTCCACTTCACCAGCCGCTCGAGGACGACGGTGCGCGCCGGCATGTTGATGCCCAGCGCCAGGGTCTCGGTGGCGAAGACGGCCTTGACCAGGCCGCGGACGAAGCACTCCTCGACGGTCTCCTTGAACGCCGGCACCAGCCCCGCGTGGTGGGCGGCGAGCCCGGCGAGGAGGCCCTCGCGCCACTCCCAGAAGCCGAGGACGTGCAGGTCCTCCTCCGGCAGCGAGCCGGTGCGCTCGTCGATGATCGCGGCGATCTCGGCCCGCTCGGCCTCGTCGGTGAGGCGCAGCCCGCTGAGCAGGCACTGGTGCACGGCGGCGTCGCACCCGTTGCGGCTGAACACGAACGTGATCGCGGGCAGCAGGCCGGCGCGGTCGAGCCGTTCGACGACGTCGGACCGGGCGGGCGGCCGGTACCGGGGTCGGTGGTGGCCCTCCCGGCGCGAGGAGCCACCCCAGCTGTCGATGCGACGCTCGTGCTCGCGCACGTAGCGGACCAGTTCGGGGTCGACCACGGAGGCGCCGCGCTCGCGCGTGGACAGCGACCGGGGTTCCACGCCCTGCTCCCCCGCGTGCGCCGCGGGGCGCAGGGCGAACAGGTCGAACACCCGGTTGCCGACGAGCATGTGCTGCCAGAGGGGGATCGGCCGGACCTCGCTGACCACGACCTCCGTGTCGCCGCGCACGGTGACCAGCCAGTCGGCGAACTCCTCCGCGTTGCTCACCGTCGCCGACAGGGAGATCAGGGTCACCGACTGCGGCAGGTGGATGATCACCTCCTCCCACACGGCACCGCGGAACCGGTCGGCCAGGTAGTGGACCTCGTCCATGACCACGTAGCCCAGCCCCGCCAGCGCCGGCGACTCGGCGTAGAGCATGTTGCGGAGCACCTCGGTGGTCATCACGATCACCGGGGCGTCGCCGTTGACGGCGTTGTCGCCGGTCAGCAACCCGACCCGGTCGGCGCCGTAGCGCTCGACCAGGTCGTTGTACTTCTGGTTCGACAGCGCCTTGATCGGCGTCGTGTAGAAGGCCTTGCGCCCCTCGGCGAGCGCCTTGTGCACGGCGAACTCACCCACCACGGTCTTCCCGGCACCGGTCGGGGCGCAGACCAGCACGCCGGAGCCGCGCTCGAGCGCCTCGCAGGCCTCCACCTGGAACGGGTCCAGGGAGAAGCCGAGCTCGGCGGTGAACTCGGCCAGGACCGGGTGGGAGGTCCGCCTCCGGGCAGCTGCGTACCGCTCAGCGGGGCTGGACATGCCCCCACGTTAGGCGCTCTGCCCGGGTCGATCAGCGGAAGGACCCCGTCCTCCCCGCCCCTCGACGGCTCGGGGCGAGCCCCGGGACGCGGCCGAGCGACCCGGTGCTCAGGCCCGGCCGGCGCCGACGACGCGGAGGGCGCCGGGGACGCACTCGCTCACGACCGGCAGCGGGGCCACCAGCTCGCCGTCGGCGTAGGTGCTGACGCCGGCGCACGCCAGCTCCACCCGGGCGGCCCGGTGCACCGTCACCGCGGGGTGGTGGACATGGGTGCCGTCGGCCAGCCGCGGCTTGGTGCGGACCAGCTCCCGCCGGGAGACGACCCCCACGACGGTGACGTCGAGGAGTCCGTCGGCGACGTCGGCTCCCGGGCACATCCGCAAGCCGCCCCCGTACCAGGCCGTGTTGCCGACGGCGACCATGGTGGCCGGCAGGGTGCGCGCCACCCCGTCCAGGGTGAGCGTCACCTCGTAGGGCCGCAGCCGGGCCAGCTCCGCCAGGACGGCGACGTCGTACCGGCGGCGGCCGCGTGGCCAGCGCAGCCGGTTGGCGCGGTCGGTCACCGCGGAGTCGAAGCCGCAGCAGAGCACGGTGGCCCACCACCGGCCGGCGGTCCGGCCGGCGTCGACCGCCCGGGCGCGGCCGGCCAGCAGGTCGCCGGCGGCGGCGCGGGCGGCGGCCACCGGATCGGTCGGCACGGCGAGGGCCAGCGCCAGGTCGTTGCCGGTGCCGGCCGGGACCACGGCGAGCGGGACGGGTGTGCCGGCGACCGCCTGCAGCCCCGCGTGGGCGGCGCCGTCGCCCCCGATCGCGACGACGGCGCGGGCGCCGCCGTCGACCGCGACCGCTGCCTGCCGCTCGGCGTCGGGTCGGGTGGTCGCGGCGAGCACCCGGGGCGCCAGGCCCTCCTCGCGCAGGGCGTCGAGGACCGCCCGGGCCACGGCGCGGGCGCGGCCCCGCCCGGCGGCCGGGCTGACCAGGACCGCGACGTCCACGCCGGTCAGCCGCGGGCCGACGGCGAGGGTTCGACCGGATCCTCCAGCGGTGACGGGCTGGCGTCCAGCGGGGAGGCCTCGTCGTCGTCCAGCCCGTGGAAGTGCTCGGCGGCCGCGCGCCGGGCCCGGCGACGGTCGACCAGGCGGGCGGTCTGGATCGCCAGCTCGAACAGCACGATCATCGGCCCGGCCATGAGCAGCATGGTGAACGGGTCCTGCGTGGGCGTCACGAACGCGGCGAAGACGACGGTGAGGAAGAAGATCCAGCGGCGGCTCCCCCGCAGCGCCTCGTAGCTCACGACGCCGACCAGGTTGAGCGCGATGGCGATCAGCGGAACCTCGAAGCTCACCCCGAACGCCACCAGCAGCGACAGGACGAAGCCGATGTAGTCCTGCGCGGTCAGCGCCACCACGACCCCGTCGCCGGCGAGGCTCAGCAGCAGCTCCAGGCCTGCGGACAGCGACACGTAGGCCAGCACGGCGCCGAGCACGAAGAGCAGCGTGGAGACGGCGACGAAGCCGACGCCGTAGCGCTTCTCGTTGCGCTTGAGGCCGGGGGTGATGAAGGCCCACAGCTGGTAGAGCCACACCGGCGCCGCGAGGACCACGCCGGCGAGGAAGGCCACCTTCAGGCGGATGAAGACACCGCCGAAGACGTTGGTCACGAGCAGCCCGCAGCCACCGGCGTCGTCCCCGGCATAGCGCAGGTCCTCCGGCAGCCCGCAGTACGGGGCACGGATGAACTCGCCCAGCCCGTGCTCGTACCACCAGAACGCGAGCACCGTGGTGAGCGCGAGCGCCAGCAAGGCCTTCGCCACCCGGCTGCGCAACTCCGCTAGATGCGCGACCAGCGTCATCGTCGTCTGGTCGTCGTGCGACCGTCGGCGACGCCGCAGGCGCGCCCCCGCTCGGCCGGGCTTGGTCATCGCCGTCCCACCCGGCGCCGGAGCATCGGCGAGGGCTGTCGCCGGCGCTGATCGGCTCCGTGCCCCCTATCACTCATCATCCGACCGCTTCCTGTCTCTTCGGCCGCCGGCCCGCCACGGTGGTGTTCTCAGTCCGCTGTGTGGGACCGGCCAGGAAGGATGCGTGTCGGACTTCACCCGGCAGTTCGGGCCTTCACCAAGACGTGCTCCCGGAGCAACGTCCGCGGGTGATAGCGGCGCAGGTCGAGGTCGCGCAGGGGAGTCAGGTCCTCGCCGACCTCCTCCCCGATCTGGCGGCGGATGTCTGTGACCGCCCGCCGGACTCGACGCAGCGCGCCGGCAGCATCCCGGCTCAGTGACGGCAGCCGATCGGGTCCGAATATGAAGAAGGCCACTAGAGCGAGGACGACCATGCCCCAACCGATCGAGTCGGACACCTCGGCCTACCGGTTCACCGGGGTACGGCTGGAGCGCCGGGGTGACGTGGGGGCAGGCGGCCTCCGCAAGGGGGGCGGGGAGCCGGTGGGCCCCTGCCCGCCGTCGTCGCGTGTCGGCATGGGTGCTGAGCACCGGGCGCTCAGCTACGCAGCTGAGGCTCAGGGGGGTCCCAGCGGTCCGCTCCGCAAGTGGTGACCTCGCGCGGGATCACCGTAGGAAGGTCGTCCGCGTGGCCGTCGTCCTTCATGACCTTCATCTCGCTCTTGAAGATCCGCAGTGAGCGGCCGAGCGACCGTGAGGCGTCCGGTAGCTTCTTGTACCCGAACAGCAGCAGGACGGCGAGGGTGATCAGTCCGATCTCGACGGGACCTAGGTTCACGTTCTCCTCCTCGATGTTCCGTCCTCGGTCGGGACGGGTGAACGGGCGGTGACGGACAGGGGCTGTCGAGCAGCGGGGGTCAGCCCTGCGTGGCCCGGGCAGGTGCACCGCCGTTGCCCGAGATCTCCACCGGCTCCCGAGCGACCACAGGTGGGCCGTAGACTTGGCGGCCCAATGCCTGGCCACCGTCCGCTGTCAACACGTCCCCGGTGATGTAGCCGGCACGGTCGGAGAGCAGGAAGCCCGCCAGATCCGCGATCTCCGCCGGTTGGGCGAAACGGCCCAGGGGTACGGAGCTCATTACCCGGGCGTTCTCCTCGGGCGTCGCCCACAGGGCAGCCCCTGCTCCCTCGGTCTCGGTAGGGCCGGGCGCAATGCAGTTCAGCCGGATGCCGTACCGCGCCCATTCCGCCGCCAAGGTTCGCGTCATCGTCACCACGCCCGCCTTGGCGGCAGCGCTGTGGACGGTGCCCGGGTGCCCGGTCCATGCGTAGGTCGCAACGACGCTCAGGACGGCTCCGGGACGCCGAGCGGCGATGAGCTCCCGTGCCACCGCGGACGTGCAGTTCCAGGTGCCGTTGAGGACGATGTCGATCACGGCGCGCCAGCCGTTCGGGGACAGCTTCTCCGCCGGGCTGACGAAGTTTCCCGCGGCGTTGTTCACCAGCCCGTCGATGCGGCCGAACCGGTCGACCGTGGCCGCAACGGTCGCATCCACTTGGGCCGGATCCCGGACGTCTGTCGGACAGGCGAGCCCAGTTCCGCCGATGCGGGCGATTTGGTTGACCACCTCGTCGAGCTTCCCCTGGCGCCGGCCGGCGACTGTCACCTGCGCTCCTAGAGTCGCCAGGCGCAGCGCCACGGCGGCACCGATGCCGCTGCCTCCACCGGTGACGAGGTAGGCACGCCCACTCACGTCCTCGGTCGACTGGATCGCTTGTTCCATCTCAGGACTCCTTCATGTCGATATGTTTCGCGTCAAGTCGGCGGATGCGTCAGAGCAAGTTGCGCGGCGGTGTAAACCTGCCGGCGGGGCCAGAGGCGCACCAATAGGACCAGCAGGCCCATCGCTCCTGCGATCGCGCCTCCGAGGAAGGCAGCCGTATAGCTGCCCGTGGATGTCACGAGTACGCCGAGGCCGGCCGCCCCCAGGCCGGTACCGAGCTCGTAGGAAATGCTGTAGGCGCCGACCACTGCTCCTTCCTCGTACGCCGGCACGCCCTCCAGAGCAATACGCATGAGGCACGTGTAGGAGAGCGCTATCGCGACGGCCATCAACGCCGCTGCGGTGAACAGCGCCGCGGGATGTGCCCAAAACCAGGCAGTCAGCAGCCCGGCCACGTTCGCGACGGCCCCGACGACGACGAGCTCCACGAGCGGAAGCCGGTCGAACAGCCGGGCCCCGCCGATCCGAATCGTCAGGACCACGACGGAGTAGAGAAGGAAGATCGGCCCAGTGCCGGACATCCCCAGTTCCGGTCCATAGAGCGGTACGAAGGCCTGGAACGACGCCCAGCCGGAGATCATGAGCGCAAGAACCCCCGCTGGCCAGATCGCGGACGGGTGCAGGAGGGTCCGCAGCACGTCGCGGGCAGTCACCGGTGGAGCCTCGGCACGGCCCCCCGTGTCCGTCACCGTTCCGTCCGCTGTCGCAGCCGTTGCCGCTGTGGTTGGGGCCACGTGATACCGCTCCGATCGCGACATCCGGGGCCACCGGAATGGCAGGCAGAACGGCAACGCAAGTGCCAGCAGGGCGCCGGCGGCGATCCAGGTGCCATCGGGGCCGAGGGAGGCGAGCATCTCGTCGCCCAGGACCGGACCCACCGCCGTGCCCAGGAAGAGAGGTACCGAAAAGTAGCTCAGCGCGCTCCCCCGGCTGGCGCGCGGCGCTCCCTGGACCACGCTGGTCGCCGCGGCCAGGTAGAAGCAGCCCAGCACGAAGCCGTCGACCACCCGCCACACCAACAGCCAGGCAAGGTGGTGAACCAGCGGGGTAAGCACCAGTGCCGCCACGCCGAGGACGACGGACGCCGCCATCATCGGCCAGGGGTCCCGGCGGCGGAGGTACACGCCCGCAAACGGTCTGGACAGGATGCCGCTCACCGCGTACAGGAGCACGGTCAGACCCACCGCACGGGCGCTGCCGCCCAGGTCCGTCACGTACTGCGGCAGCAACGGGATCAAGACGCCGACCGACAGGAAGACCCACCACATCCCGGCCAGTACGCGGGCGAAGCGCCACCTGGTCATCCACGGCTGCTCATGTCGGCTGCAGGGCGGGTCGGAATGCGGGCAGGTGGTATCCCTCGGCGACCGGGACCCAGGTGAGCTCGACACGGTCGCCGACCTGGACCCGGTCTGGCTCCGCATCGACGACGTTGGCCAGCAACCGGACACCGTCGTCGAGATCGACGAAGGCGACGACGTAGGGGCAGTCCTCCGCGCTCATCGCCTCGAAGGGCCGGTGGTGCACCGACACGGCGTGCACGACGCCGTCGCCCCGGCTCTCGACCCACGTGAGGTCCTGTCCCAGGCACCGGAAGCAGGCCTCGCGCGGGTGGTGCACGTAGGCCTCGCAGTTCGGGCACCACTGCAGCAGCAGCCGCTGCTCCCGGGTGCCCTCCCAGTACGGCCGGGTCGCCTCCGAAGGGTTCGGCAGGAAGGTCGCCTGGCTCACAGGGTCGCCTCCGTCCCGAGGACCACGGTGGACATGGCCGACAGGAACTGGCCCGAACCGTGCGCCACCGCGATCTCGGCACCCTCCACCTGGCGGGGGCCGGCATCGCCCCGCAGCTGGCGCACCGCCTCGGTGAGCAGGAAGATGCCGTACATCCCGGGGTGGGTGTAGGAAAGCCCACCGCCATTGGTGTTCATCGGCAACGAGCCGCCCGGTGCGGTCTCCCCGCCGGCGACGAAGGCACCGGCCTCCCCCTTCTTGACGAACCCGAGGTCCTCGAGGTGGAGGAGCGCGGTGATCGTGAAGGAGTCGTAGCCCATCAGCACGTCGACGTCCTCCGGACCCACCCGCGCCGCCTTGAAGGCCCGCCGGCCGGAGACGACGCCCGGCGTCACCGTGAGGTCGGGCATGGCGTGGATCATGTTGTGCGAGTGGCAGCTCCCCGCCCCGAGCACGTAGACCGGTGGACGGCGCAGCTCCTTGGCCCGTTCGGCGCTCGTCACCACGACCGCACCGGCACCGTCGGTCACCAGGCAGCAGTCGAGCAGGTGCAGCGGAGATGCGTAAACCGGCGAGGCCAGCACCTCATCGACGGTCAGGGGCACCTGGAAGCGAGCGTTCGGGTTCCGGGTGGCCCATTCGCGCGTGTTGACCGCCACCGCCGCCAGTTGTTCCGACGTGGTGCCGTAGGTGGCCATGTGCCGGCTCGCGGCCAGCGCGTACGAGCCCAGGAGGCCGAGGCCGTACGGCACCTCGAACTCGTCGCGGGGCCCCGGCTGCTCGACCCAGCCACCTGTCCCCCGCCGCCGGTCGCCTCGCGGGGTCGCCGCGTAGACGACGACGACCGTCTCCGCCAGCCCTGCTGCGATCGCCGCTGCCGCCTTCTCGACGTAGAGCTCATACCCCGAACCGCCCGTGTACGTGGCCTCGGTGAACGTCGGCGCGATGCCCAGGAACTCCGCAAGATCCAGTGACGACCAGGCGTGGGCGACGCCATCGACGTCGGCCAGCGTTAAGCCGGCGTCGTCGAGCGCCGCCTTGATGACGTGGGCCTCGAGGGCTCGGCCGTAGAGGGGCAGCTCGCCGGTGGCCGAGGCGGCTTCCGCCACCCCGACCACCGCCGCAGCTGCGCGCAATCCCCTGCGGGGCCCCGTCGTGGTTCCGCTCACGACAGGAGGAACTCCTGCCAGCGCGCATTCACGTCCGTGGCGTTCTCGCCCCACCACTCCTCGTCGATCACGAACTGCCGCTCGGCATGCTCCGGGAACGTCGGCAGAGTGCGCGCCCAGTCCTCCGGCATCGTGTCGTAGGCCTCGGAGTTGGTCGGCCCACAGGGGTAATTACCCCATAGGAGGGCCTGCACCTCTGGCTGGAGCGAATACTCGGCCAGCTGGAAGGCGGCCTCCTTGTTCGGTGCCCCCTTAGGGACGACCCACGCGGCAGGGTTGTACATCCCTTGGTTCCAGGTGAAGTCGATGGGAGCGCCCTCACCCTGCAGCGTGAACACCCGGCCGCTCCAGATGCTGGCGGCGGAGACCTGGTCGCTGACCAGCATCTGCCCCGGCTGAGCCCCCGAGGACCACCACTGCGGCACACTCGGCTTCAGCTCCTCCATCTTCGCGAGAGCGCGCTCGACGTCCAGCGGGTAGAGGTCCTCCATGGCGACGCCGTCGGCCAACAGGGCGAACTCCAGGTTCGGCCGGCTGCCGCCCTCGATCCCGGCGAGGGTGCGGCGGCCGGGGAACGTCCGCGTGTCCCAGAAGTCGGCCCAGTTCTCCATCGGCTGCGACAGTGCGTTGCTGTTCCAGCCGATGTTGGTGGAGAAGACGTAGTAGGCCACCGCGTGGCTGTCGACGTACTCCTCGCCCACGCCCGGCACGCTCCGGACGCTGTCCGGCAGTTCTTCGTAGTAGTCCCGGCCGAGGGCGATTACGTTCGACATCGACCCTGCGACCAGGTCCCATTCGACGTTGCCCGAGTCCACCATCGCCTTGATCTTGGTGTCGCTCGGTGGACCCGAGATGATCACCTCGATGCCGGTCTCCTCGGTGAAGGGGTCGTAGAGGTACTGCTTCTCGGCGTCCTGGATGGCGCCGCCCCAGTCGGCGACCACGACTCGGTTGCTTCCGCCGCCACCGCCACCGCCGCTGCTACCGGCGTTCGCCCCGCCCGTACCGGACTCACCGCCGCAGGCGCTCAGCAGTGGGCCGCTGAGGGCGACCCCGCCGGCGAGGAAGGCACTGCGACGCAACAGGTCCCGCCGCGTCAGCGGGCGGCGGAACGGGTTTGCTCCGGTGTCGAATCCCTTGTCCATGTACGGCTCCTTCATCGAGCGGGTGATATGGGGTGAGGCAAGGCGAGCCACAGCGGTCGGCGGTTCAGGCGAACATTCCGCGCTTGAGCAGGTTGCGGGCGAGGATGAGGCGGTTGATCTCCGACGTCCCCTCCCAGATCCGCTCGATCCGGGCGTTTCGGTAAGCGCGCTCGACGAAGACCTCGTTCATGTATCCGGTCCCACCGAAGATCTGGAGCACCCGGTCCGCGACCCGTCCGAGGGCCTCGCTGGCGAACACCTTGACCGCTGAGGCCTTGGCGTTGACGATCCGCGGGTCCACGCCCTGGTCGTCGTCCCAGGCGGCGTTGTACGTCATCATCCGAGCGGCGTAAAGGTCCATGGCGCAGTCGGCCAGCATGAGCTGGATGGCCTGGAACTGGCCGATCGGCTGCCCGAACTGGACCCGCTGCTTGGACCATTCGATGCCGTCGTCGATCAGCCGGCCCATCGGCCCGAGGCAGCGTGCGGCGGTCATGATCCGGCCGTTGCGCAGCCAGTCGCGGGCCAGCTCGAATCCCTTGCCCGGCTCTCCCAGCACGTTGGCGGCGGGCACGACGCAGTCGTCGAACACCAATTCCGCCTGCCGGTAGCCGCGGTGCCCCATGGTCTTGTGCACCTGGCCGACGCTGAAGCCCGGGGTGCCCTTCTCGACGAGGAAGGCGGTGATCCGGTCGTCCTCTCGGTCGGGGTGGGTGACGGCGAAGACGATGGCGAAGTCGGCGGAGTCGCCGTGGCTGATGAAACGCTTGCGGCCGTTGATCACCCACTCATCGTCGCGCGGCACGGCGCGCGTCTTGATGCCCGCGGCGTCGGAACCCGTATCGGGCTCGGTCAGCGCGAAGCAGTCCTGCTTCTCGCCCTGGATGCAGGGGTAGAGAAACCTCTCCCGCTGCTCCTCGTTGCACGCCAGGAGGATGTTCGAGGCCCCGGGGATCGATCCGGAGCTGACACCCCCGAGCGCGCGGGACAACTCCTCGGTGACCAGCACCTGGGCCAGCGTCCCCATGCCGCCGCCGCCGACCTCCTCGGGCATGTCGATCGCATTGAGCCCGATCGACACGGCTTTTTTGCGCAGCTCTCGCTCCACCTCTTCGGGGAGCCCGTCGTGCTCCTCGACGTAGTCCTCGTGCGGCATGAGTTCGGTCTCGACGAAGCGGCGGACGGTGGTCCGGAAGTCCTGCAGGTCCTCGGGGATGGTGAAGTCCATGGGTCAGTCCTCCTGGCTGTGGTGGGCGGACGAGACGCTGTCCTGTGTGGGTGCACCGGCGACGACGAGGGCGTCGAGGGCCAGACAGCTGTCGCTGCTCGGCCCGCACAGCAACGGGTTGATGTCGATCTCTGCGATCTCCGGCAGGTCCGCCAGCAGCTGGCCGGTCCGGACGACGATGTCGCACACCGTGTCCAGGTCGACCGGAGCGGAGCCGCGGTGTCCGCGCAGCAGCACACCGACGCGCAGGGACTCGAGCAGCTCGCGGACGTCGGCGGGACCGAACGGCCACAACAGGCTGCCGGCGTCGGCCAGCAGCTCGGTGAGGACGCCACCGGCACCGACGACCACGACCGTTCCGGAGGCATCGTTGTGCCCGCCGACGATGATCTCGACCCCGGATCCCGCCGCGGCCTGCTCGACGCGCACGCCCCTCACCGACTCGGGCGGCACCACCCGGCGTGCCCGGTCGAGGACGTCCCCGACCGCTCGGCGCAGCGCGTCGGGGCCGTCGATCCCGACGACGACCCCACCGATGTCGGACTTGTGGGCGAGACCGTCGGCCTCGATCTTGCAGACGACGGGGTAGCCGATGCGGTCGGCGAGCGCGACCGCCGCCTCGCCGTCCGGGACCGAGCCGCCGTCGGGCACCGGGATGCCGTAGAGCGCGACGAGCTCCTTGGACGTCGTCTCCGACAGCGCTCCGGTCTGGCCGTCCACGAGCGCGCGGGCCGCGCGGCGGGCGTCCGGGGGCACCGCCGCCGTGTCCGTGGGCGTGTCCTTCCGGCGCGCCAGTCGCTCGGACCGCTCGCCGACGAGCCACATGGCGCGCAGCGCCGGGCGCAGGCCCGCGAGCAGGACCACGCCGTGCTCCTGGCAGAGCGGGGAGAGCTCGCTAGCCACGTCCGTCGTCGTCGTGACGAGAGCCACGGGTACGTCGGTCCCGGCGGCGGCCTTGCCGGCACCGCTGACCATGGCCGGCCACCCCGACTCCTCGAGCGACCCGCTGTGCGTGGGGGCGTCGCCCACGAAGGCGACGACGTCCACGTCCGGGCACGTGGCCAGCGCCGTGGCGGTGGTCGCGTAGACGTCCTGCTGACCCCACCCGCCAGCCGTCAGGTCGAACGGGTTGCCGACCGACCCGTACTCGGGCAGGACCGTGGCCAGGGCGTCACGGGTGGGGGCGTCGAGCTCGGCCAGGCGCACGCCGTGGTCCTCGGCGAGGTCGGCCACCAGCCCGCACTCGCCTCCAGAGCTGGCGAAGATCCCGAGGGAACGCCCACGGGGCCGGGAGCGCGCGGCCAGCAGGGAGGAGACGGCGATCAGCTCGTCGAGGTCGTCGACCCGGATGACGCCCGTCTGCTGGAACAGCGCCGTGTAGGCGGCGTCCTTGCCGGCGAGCGTCCCGGTGTGCGCCACGGTGGCCGCCTCCCCCTTGGAGGAGCGCCCCACTTTGAGGGCAACGACCGCGACATCGGCCTCGGCCGCCTGCAGTGCGAGCGACCGGAACCGCGGCAGGTCGCGCAGCCCCTCGATGATCAGGGCGACCACCCGCACCTGCGGGTCGCTCAGGTAGAACTCCAGGCAGTCGGTCACGTCGACGTTGGCCTGGTTGCCCAGGGAGACGCCGTAGGCGACGCCGGGCAGGCGACCGCTGAGCATCGCGGTCAGCGCCATGTTCCCGCTCTGCGCCGCCAGCGCCAGGGTCCCCTCTCCGTGGGCGTGCACGGTGGGGAGCGTGATGCCCCACAGCGCCGCCTTGCCGCGGTAGCTCGCGACGCCGAGGCAGTTGGGTCCCACGATGGGCAGCGTGTCGCCGCAGGCGTCCACGATCGCCTTCTGCAGGTCACGGCCGGCGGGGCCCAGCTCGGCGAAGCCGCTCGCGTACACCACTCCCCCACCGACACCGAGCTCCGCGGCTTCGGCCAGCACATCGGGGACCGCCCGCGCCGGCACCGCCACCGCGATCGCGTCGGGAACCTCGTCGAGGGCGCTCAGACTGGGCACCGCCGGCACCCCGTCGACCTCGGTGAGCGTCGGGTGGACGACCTGCAACCGGCCGGCGAACCCGATCCCCCGCATGTTCTCGAGGGTGGTGAGGCCGTACCCGCCCTTCGGCGACGCTCCGACGACCGCGACGCTCCGCGGGTGGAAGAGTCGCTGGAGACGCTGCGTCGTCATCGGCCGACGAACTCCGGCTGCCGCCGGTCGATGGTCGCCCGCATGCCCTCGACGTGGTCCTCCGTCTTGCCGCAGAGGTCGCCACCGCGCAGCTCGTTGCGCAGGGCGTCCTCGAAGGTCGCCGTGTGGTTCTTCCGGATGTTCTGCTTGGCGATCCCGATGGCCACGGTCGGGCCGCTGGCGAAGATCCGGGCCTGCTCCATCGCTCGGTCCAGGAGGGCATCGGGCTCGACGATCTCGGTGACCAGGCCGATCCGCTCGGCCTCGGCCGCGTCGATGATCCGGCCCGTGTAGATCATCTCGGCCGCGCGCGACTCGCCGACGATCCTGGGCAGCAGGTAGGAGCCACCGGCGTCGGGGCAGAAGCCGAGCCGCATGTAGATCTCACCGAACCGCGCGGCCGTGGAGCCGAACCGCATGTCGGCCACCAGCGCCAGGTCGCACCCGGCGCCCACGGCGACGCCGTTCACCGCGGCGACGACCGGCTTGGGCATCCAGTAGAGGGAGGTCATGACGCGGTGCATCTTGGGCGGCCAGGGCTCCTGGTCCTCGGGGGCCGCCTCAGAGCCGGCGTCCCACTCCTGGACGTCCGCGCCGGCGCAGAACGCGCGACCGGCGCCGGTGATCACGACGGCGCGCACGTTCTCGTCGTGCGTCGCGGCGGCGACCACCGCGGCGAGGTCGTCGATGGTGGCGTTGTCGATGGCGTTGAGCCGGTCGGGCCGGTTCAACGTCAGCACCCCGACATTGCCGTCCAGGTGCCAGGCGACGTTCTTCAGGTCGTTCAGTGCCACAGCGGGTACTCCCTCTCGGTGTCTCGGCCGGTGTGCTGGATGCAGCGGATCTGGTCGAAGAAGGCCGTCACTCGACGACCGGCAGGAAGCGAGTGTCGGAGGGGTCCCAGCTGACCCACTGCCGGGCGCCGGCCGGAGGTGCGCCCACGGAGGCGGGCAGCATCGCCTCGATCTGCGCACCGGCGTCGTGGCGGACGTAGACCTGCACGTCCGAACCAAGGTAGACAGTGGCCTCCACCGTGCCCTGGAAGCGGTTCAGGGCGGGCGACGAGGGCTCGTCGGGACCGATCCGCAGCTTCTCCGGGCGGACCATGAAGATCCCCGAGTCTTCGTCGCAGACGTCGCCGCCCGCATGGACGAGCACGCGGTCGCTGAGGCCCTCGACATCGACCACCGTCTGCGATCCGCGTTCACGGCGCTTGGCCGGGAGGCAGACCGAGTTGCCCAGGAAGTTGGCGACGAAGGAGTTGCGTGGCCGCTCGTACATCTCCTCGGGACTGGCGACCTGCTGGAGCAGCCCCCGGTGCATGACCCCGATGCGGTCGGACATGGCCAGGGCCTCGTCCTGGTCGTGGGTAACGTAGAGGACGGTCGCCCCGATGCGCTGCTGGAGGGCCTTGAGCTCGAGGCGCATGTGGTCGCGCAGGTTGCGGTCGAGCGCCCCGAGCGGCTCGTCCATTAGCAGGATGCTGGGGTCGAAGACGAACGCTCTCGCCAGTGCCACGCGCTGCTGCTGCCCGCCGGAGAGCTGGCGGGGATAGCGCCCGCTGTACTCCTCGAGCTGGGTCATGGCCAGGACCCGCGCCACCTTCTCGGCGATCGCGGGCTTCTTGAAGCGGCGCATCTTCAGCGGGAAGGCGACGTTGTCGGCGACGGTCATGTGCGGGAAGAGCGCATAGTTCTGGAAGACCAGGCCGATGTTGCGCTTCTCCGCGACCTCGCGGGAGACGTCCCGTCCGTCGATCAGGATCTCCCCCGAGGTCAGCCCCTCGAGTCCGGCGAGCATGCGCAGGGTCGTGGTCTTCCCCGACCCGCTCGGGCCGAGCAGCGTGAAGAACTCTCCCCGCTTGACTGACAGGTTCATGTCGACCACGGCCGGCACGCCGCCGAACGACTTGTGGATGTCGCGGAACACGACCTGGTCGCTCATGTCGTACACGCCTATCCTCTCGGTCGCCGGAGCGCTGTCCGGCTGCACCGCCATCTGGGTTCGCGTCATCTCTGCTCCAGGTCTTTCGGCCGGCAGGGTTTCCGGGTGAGGGGCCTTGCTCATGCCTTTCCTCGCTTCTCCCGCAGAGCGTTGAGCAGCTCCGCCAGGAGGAAGAGGCCGACGCACACGACGATGAGGACGGTGCCGGCGACCGCGAGGGTCGGGTCGAGGTCGTATCGGACGCTGTCCCACAGCTTCCGCGGCAGCGTGATCGCTCCGCTGCCCGAGACGAACAGGATGATCACCGCTTCGTCGAATGCCACGACGAAGGCGAACACCGCTCCGGCGGCGATCGCCGAGGCCAGCCGTGGGAGCGTGACGTAGCGCAACGTCCTGATCGGTCCGGCGCCGAGCGTCCGGGCAGCGTTCTCGAGTTCCTTGTCGAAGTGCTGCAGCGCGCTGGACACGGCGACCAGCACGAACGGCACGCCCATCACCGCGTAGGCGACCGCGACCATCGGCCAGACCCCGATCGCCCGGAGGTCGACGAAGAAGAAGTAGTAGGCCATGGCCAGGACGATGATCGGCACGATCACCGGGGAGTACAGGAGCCCGTACACCATCGGTTTGATGCGCGACGTGCTGCGGGCCAGTGCCCAGGCCGCCATCGTCCCGACGACCGTGGCGATCAGGGCGGCGAGGAGCGCGATCCGCGCGCTGAGCAGGGTGGCCGCCACCCAGCTGCGGTCGGAGAAGAAGCGGTCGTAGGCGTGCAGCGAGACGCCCTCGAGCGGGAACGACAGGTAGTTGACGCTGTTGAACGACACGGCGACCACGACGAGGATCGGGATGACCAGGAAGCTGAGGACCAGTAGCACCAGGAGGCGCAGCCCCCAGCGGAAGGCCTTCTCGGTGGGCGTCGCGGGAAGCCGGTCGTGGGCCCGGCGCCGCCTCGGTCGCTTCGTCAGTTCCGACGACGTCGGCACCGTGACGGGAACCGCCGTGCTCATGCCGCTCATAGCGCCACCACTCCCTTGACCTTGGTCACCTTGCGGACGAGGGCGAAGAGCACGACCGAGACGATGAGGAGGATGGTCGACAGTGCCGCGGCCATGCCCCACTCGAAGGTGACGTTGACCTTCTGCTCGATGAGCATCGCGATGGTCGTCTGGGCCGGTCCGCCCACCAGCGCCGGAGTGATGTAGTAGCCGAGCGCCATGATGAACACGAGCATGCCGCTGCTCACCATCGCCGGTACGGCCAGCGGCAGGTAGACCCTGAGGAAAGCGCGCACCGGGCCTGCACCGAGCGTTCGCGCGGCGCGCAGCAGGCTGCCGTCGATCTGATCCAGCGTCCCCTTGATGATGAGAATGGTGAACGGCATCAGCACGTGCGCCATGGCGATGACGACGGCCGGTTCGGTGTAGAGCAGGCCCCCTGAGCTGCCGGTGAAGGGAGCCAGCAGGTCGGACACCGCACCTGCGTCACCCAGCAGGACGATCCAGGCGAAACTGCGCACGAGGACGCTGGTCCAGAAGGGGATGATCACGAAGAGCGCGATGATGCGTGCGCGCCGGCGTGGGATGACCGCCATGAAGTAGGCCACCGGAAAACCCAGGACGACCGTGATGAGCGAGACCTGGAGGGCGAGCCGCACGGTGATCCACAGGACCTTCAGCAGGACCGGGTCTTGCCAGGCCGCGACGAAGTTCCCGAATCCGAGCTCGGGATCGGTGACGCTGCGGGAGAGAACGCCAGCGACAGGATAGGCGTACATCACGGTCATAAAGAGCACCGGCACGCCCAGGACCAGGCCGACGAAGCTCGGACGGCGCAATCTCCATCGGGACCTCGCCCTCGGTGCCGGCCCTTCCGGAGCCTTCACCGCGGGGGGCGACGCCGTCGAGGTCGCTGTCGCGGTCATCTGCTCCACCTCCTGCTCGTCGTCGCGCACAGCCGGATCGCTCCCACCGGCCGCCGGACCGACCGGCGGCGGCAGCCGTGTCTGTGATGAGGCAGTAGAAGGGGTGGCTCCGACGACCGTCATGGGCGCGGCGGGGCAAAAAACCCCAACGCCCTCTGTGTTCGCGACACAAGACCCTCACGCGGCAGCGGCACATCGGGCGGCCGACGCAAATGATCGTCGAAACGTGATCCGCGTCACTGGCAGGCTTCCCTGCTGACCGCTTACGGTCAGCGCGCAGTGATCCACATCACGGAAGGCTGTGAGGATGAGCCCGATACCCGACTTGGACGCCGTCGGCAAGCTGCTCGGACGGGCCGCTACGGACATCGCCAATGAGTTCGTGCGCCGATACGCCTCGTCGGACGCCGACGGGGGCGGTCTGACGGCCGGCCGTGACGCCTTCGACTTCGCCCGCGAGATCGTCGACCTCGCCGTGGCGGCAGTACGTGGGGAAGACCCACCGTGTCATCGCCCCGAGCGCGACGAACGTGGCGCCCGTCTCGCGTTGGACGGCCGGCCCGTGGGCGAGGCCGTGGACTGGCTGCGATCGCTCGAGCGGGTCGTCAGCGACCACTTCCTCCGAGGTGCCGTCGACATGGAGGTGGCGCGGGTCGGCCTCGGTCGCCTCGCCCGACTGTTCGACCAGCTCTGCGACCGCCAGCTCGAGTCCTACGTGTCGACGTCTGACGAGCTGGCCGGCTGGTACTCACGCGTCGGCACCGATCTGGTCAGCTGCCTGGTCTCGGGCGCGCCCGTGGAGACCAGCGTCGTCAACAGCCAGGCCCGCGTGCTGAACATCCAGCCGCACCAGCCCTTCCGGGCCGTGGCGGTCTGCCACGAGGGGATCCCCAGCACCAAGCAGTGGGGCCGGGTCCGACGCCGGTTCGCGTCGCTGCTGGCCCGCTACGACTCCCGACGCGAGATGCTCGTGCGGGAGGGCAACGGTCTCCTTCTCGCCGTCGTCCCCGTGGAGCGGACCGGGCCCCGGTTGCTCGACCTGCTCACCGAGCTGCTGCACGACGAGGAGCTCAACCGCACCCTCTACGTGTCCACCGGGGAGCCCTCGGATTCCCTCGCCACCGTCGGTCGCAGTTGCCGCCAGGCACTCTCCGCCCTGGAGATCGCCCTGTACCGGGGACACCTGGGTCGGGTCACCCAATGCACCGAGGTCATCCTGGAAGTGTTGCTGGCACACAACCGCTGGGTGTCGCACCGCATCATCAACACGCGTCTGGCCATGCTCGCGGCCAAGCCCCACCTGCTGGAGACGCTCCGTGCGTACATCGACAGCGACATGGCCCTGCAGCGCGCCGCGGAGATTCTCCAGATCCATCCCAACACCGTGGCGTACCGCCTGCGTCAGATCGCGTCGATGACCGGGCGGGACATGCGCAGGATCGTCGATCTCGCTGAACTGATGGTCGCGCTCACGGCGCTCGACGTGGTGGAGATGAGCAAGGACCAGGACGAAGGACGCATGGACCTCCGTGCGCGACTCCTGTCGGACGCTCCCGAACAGGTGCGCTCGGTAGCTGCTGTCTGACGTGAGCTCCCCGCATTCCGGCACGTCGCTGTGTCGGCGCCACTGGTCCGCACCACATTCTTTGGTCTCGCGCCCGAAGACGACCCCGCTGCGGGGCGCCTAGCGTTCCACCATCGTCCGTAGACGTTGGAGAGCGCGACCATGGAGAACCGCGGTGACACGTTCATCGGAGGACGGTGGGTCGGGGCGACCGGCCCCGAGCTGATTACCGTCCTCGATCCGAGTACCGAGGCGTGCATCGCCACCATCCAGGAGAGCAGCGACCAGGACGTCGATGCCGCCGTCGCGGCCGCGACGGCGGCGTTGCCTGTGCTCAGCCGCATGCCGGTGGCCGAGCGCGCCGACCTGCTGCAGCGACTCGCCGCCGAACTCGAGCGTCGATCAGATCGACTGGCCATGGCTATCTCGCAGGAGATGGGCATGCCCCTGAAGCAGTGCGTCGACCACCAGGTGATCTGCGCGGTGGACACGGTGAGAGCCACGGTGCTCGCGCTGGCCGAGATGGAGTTCAGCGAGCGGATCGGGCACTCGACCGTCTACCGCGATCCGGTCGGTGTGGTCGCGGCGATCACCCCGTGGAACTACCCGCTGCTGCAGACCGTCAGCAAGCTGGCGCCCGCGTTGGCGGCCGGGTGCCCGATCGTGCTGAAGCCCAGCGAGGTGGCCCCGCTGGACGCGTTCCTCCTGGCGGAGGCCGTCGAGGCGGCTGGGTGGCCGGCGGGTGCCCTGAACGTTGTCATGGGAACGGGGTCGGACATCGGCGAGTACCTGGTCCGCCACCCGGGCGTCGCGCATGTCTCGTTGACCGGCTCCACCCGTGCCGGACGGCGCGTCTCCCAGGTGGCCTCGTCGTCCATCAAGCGGGTCTCGCTGGAGCTCGGCGGCAAGTCCCCCGCCGTCGTCCTCCCGGACGCGGACCTCGCCGCCGCTGTCAGGCACACCGTGGACAGCGTGATGATCAACAGCGGTCAGACCTGCACCGCGCTGACCCGCCTGCTCGTGCCCTTCCAGTCCATGCCCGACGTAGAGGACCTGGCCGTCGAAGCGATGGCCGGCTACCGCGTCGGGCCGGCGAGCGACCCCTCGTCCGACGTCGGCCCGCTGGCCAACGCAAATCAGCGTCACAAGGTGAACGAGCACCTTGAGCGTGCCCCCATCGACGGGGCCAGGAGCATGTGGTCCTACCCGCATGGCGACCTGCCGGACCGAGGCTTCTTCGTCCCGCCCACGCTCTACGGCGTCAGCGATCACCGGATCGCCGTCGCACGGGAAGAGATCTTCGGTCCGGTGCTCGTGGTCATCCCGTACGTCGACGAGAGCCACGCTGTCGAGATCGCCAATGATACCGACTACGGACTGGCCGCCACGGTCTGGTCGGCCGACGAGGAGCGCGCGCACGCGGTCGCTCGCCGCATCGACAGCGGCACCGTCGACCTCAACGGCGCCCCGTTCAACCCTTTCGCCCCTTTCGGCGGCAGGCGCCAGTCCGGGCGGGGGCGCGAACTCGGGGTTCACGGCATCGCGGAGTTCACCGAACTGAAGGCGGTGCAGCACCGCATCGACACGTCCGAAGGCACCTCTCAGGGAACGGAGCCACCTGCATGAGCAAGCGGACCGGCGGGGACGTGGTGCTCGAAGCACTCGTCGCGCTCGGCGTCGACCACGTCTTCGCCGTCGCCAGCGTGCACAACTTGCCCATCCTCGACGCTATCCGGCGACGCGGCGGTGTCACGGTGATCAACGCTCGCCACGAGCAGTCAGCCGTCCACTCGGCCGACGGCTACTCGCGGGCGACCGGGCGGCTGGGGGTCGCCTTCACGTCGACCGGCCCGGGCGCGGCCAACTCCATGGGCGGTCTGTTCGAGGCGGGATTCGCCTCATCCAGAGTGCTCATGATCACCGGCCAGGTAGAGAGCCGCTTCTACGGCCAGGGCCGGGCGTACCTCCATGAGGCGGAGCAGCAGCTGCCGATGCTGCGCACCCTGACACGGGAGACTTGGTCGGTCCGTCGCGTGGAGGACGTCGGGGAAGCGGTGGTCACGGCGGGACGGGCGGCCCTCACCGGTCGCCCGCAGCCGACCGCCGTCGAGATCCCGGTCGATCTGCAGTACGCCCTGACCGACGTGGAGATACCGGTCGCAGCTCCGGTACGGCCGGCAGCGCCTCGAGAGGGCCGCATCGCCGAAGCCGCGGAACTGCTTGCTTCGGCCAGGCGCCCGATGGTGTGGGCCGGCGGCGGCGTGCTGAGCGCCGGAGCGTGGGACGAGTTGCGGGACATGGTCGAGCGGTTGCAGATCCCCGTGGTGACGTCGACGCAGGGCCGCGGCGCTCTGCCGGAGGACCACCCGCTCTGCCTGGGCTCTCTGGTCACCTCCGATCCGGTCCGGCACTGCGTCGAGTCCGCCGACGTCGTGCTGGCGGTCGGGACCCGCTTCCAGATGTACCCGACCGGCTTCTGGAACGTGAAGCTGCCGCCGTCACTGATTCACATCGATGCCGACGCATCCGTGATCGGCCGGAGCTATCGCCCGTCGGTGAGCGTCGTCGCCGACGCGAAGGCAGCGCTTCGAGCGCTGGACCAGCGGGTGCCCTCGCTCCCCGCAAGGGACCCTGACTGGGTGACGAACTGCCGCAGTCGGGCCGATGAGGCCCGCGAAGCCGCGATGACGTCCCTTGGCCCCGACCACCGGGCGATCGTCGAGGTGATCCGCCGGCTGCTCCCTCGCGGCGGCGCAGTGGTGCGTGACGCGACCGTGCCCGCCTACAACTGGGGCGACCGACTCCTGCCTATCCTCGAGCCCAGGACCTCTGTGCACCCTGTGTCCGCGGCGATCGGCCCCGGCCTTCCGCTCGGACTGGGCGCGGCCCTGGGGCGTCAGGAGCGCTCGGTGGTCATCCATGGCGACGGCGGGATCATGCTCACCATCGGTGAACTCGCCACGCTCGCCCAGTTCCAGGTGCCGCTCACCGTCTGCGTGTTCAACGACCGGGGCTACGGCATTCTGCGCGGCATCCAGGCAGCGACGTTCGACGGCGCACAGAACGACGTCGACCTTGCGACGCCGGACTTCGTGGCCCTCGCGCAGGCGATGGGGGTACCAGGCGAGGCGGTGAAAGACGTTGCCGGCTTCGAGCGCGCCTTCGCCACCTCGGTGGCCTCCGACGGCCCCTACCTGATCGAGGTGGACCTCACGGCACTGGCGCCGATGCAGGTGCCAATCGGTGGCCAGGAACTGCTCAGCTGAGGATGGCCAGGAACTGCTCAGCTGAGGAATGGCGTCGGGGCCGTCCGACGAGTTCGGTCCCCAACGCGGCTTCGAGGCCGCGGACGTCCTCGGGGACGGGCCGGAGAGGACGAGGCGGCGGACGCCTCCTCCGGGGAGACCTGGCAGGCCCGGTGACCGGGGCCGTACCCGCTCCTTCGGTCACACGACCGCCGACTACCGCGCTGTGGAGGGCGATCCCCTGCTCTATGCAGGGCACTCGAGGTCCGCGACGTCCAGTGACGCCGTCGTCCCGCCACCCTCGACTGCGGTCGACGCCGGATGACCTGGAAAGCTGGCGAGCTGGACGACCGTGCCGAAGGCTCACGGGGGTGGAGGCGAGTTTCCTGCCGGTCGGGATTCGACACCCTGCTGCAGAGCACGGAGAAACCTGCAGCCTCGACGGAGTCGATGATGGCAAGGGTGTCGGGGACGCGGAAGATCAGGTCATGGACACGGGCTCCGTGTCGAGGAAGCGCCTCGGGACAGCGTTTCTCCCGACGCGGGCGAGCTTCAACGATTCGAGCTCATACCGTTGCCGGAGCGCCATTGCCGCGACCGGAGACCGGACTCAGCCGCGGGCCGACGGCGAGGGTTCGACCGGCTCCTCCAGCGGTGACGGGCTGGCGTCCAGCGGGGAGGCCTCGTCGTCGTCCAGCCCGTGGAAGTGCTCGGCGGCCGCGCGCCGGGCCCGGCGACGGTCGACCAGGCGGGCGGTCTGGATCGCCAGCTCGAACAGCACGATCATCGGCCCGGCCATGAGCAGCATGGTGAACGGGTCCTGCGTGGGCGTCACGAACGCGGCGAAGACGACGGTGAGGAAGAAGATCCAGCGGCGGCTCCCCCGCAGCGCCTCGTAGCTCACGACGCCGACCAGGTTGAGCGCGATGGCGATCAGCGGAACCTCGAAGCTCACCCCGAACGCCACCAGCAGCGACAGGACGAAGCCGATGTAGTCCTGCGCGGTCAGCGCCACCACGACCCCGTCGCCGGCGAGGCTCAGCAGCAGCTCCAGGCCTGCGGACAGCGACACGTAGGCCAGCACGGCGCCGAGCACGAAGAGCAGCGTGGAGACGGCGACGAAGCCGACGCCGTAGCGCTTCTCGTTGCGCTTGAGGCCGGGGGTGATGAAGGCCCACAGCTGGTAGAGCCACACCGGCGCCGCGAGGACCACGCCGGCGAGGAAGGCCACCTTCAGGCGGATGAAGACACCGCCGAAGACGTTGGTCACGAGCAGCCCGCAGCCACCGGCGTCGTCCCCGGCATAGCGCAGGTCCTCCGGCAGCCCGCAGTACGGGGCACGGATGAACTCGCCCAGCCCGTGCTCGTACCACCAGAACGCGAGCACCGTGGTGAGCGCGAGCGCCAGCAGGGACTTGGCGATGCGGTTGCGGAGCTCGGTGAGGTGGGCGATCAGGCTCATGGTGGCCTGGGCATCGCGTGGCCGCCGCCGACGCCGACGCGCGCCGCGGGTCGCCTCGCTCACCGCCGTACCCCCGGGTGCGAAGCGGTCAGCGGGGGCCGTCGGCCGCGGCACGGGCCTGGTCGGCCTGCGCCCGCAGCTCCGCCGCACGCGCCTCGGCCTGCCGCGCCTCCTCCTGCAGCTGCGCGTTTCGCTCGTCCGCCGCGGAGGACGCGGGGGCGACGATCTCGCCGCGGACCGGTGTGGTCTTCGCCGCGTCGCGGGTGCGGACGTCGTCGTCCTTCATGCCCTTCATCTCGCCCTTGAAGATGCGCAGCGAACGACCCAGCGAGCGCGAGGCGTCGGGCAGCTTCTTGTAGCCGAAGAGCAACAGGATGGCCAGGATGATCAGGCCGATTTCCAGCGGGCCGAGTGACCCCATGGCGCGTCCTCCGAAAGGTGTGGTGACTGGGGTGATGCTACGCCGCGGGGCACCGGTTTCCCGACCGGTACGAGCACAGGAACCGCCGCTCGGGACGGAGTTCGCCGGCCGTTCAGCCGGCGGACGACCGGGCGTCGCGTAGCCGGCCGGCGCGGTCGGCGGACTCCTGCAGCCCGGCCCGTACCGGCGCGATGTCGGCCTCGGCCGCGGTCAGCTCGCGGGCCAGCCGCCCGAAGGCGCCGAGCACGCCGTGGGCGAGCACCCCGAGCACGGCGAGCGCCAGGACGACCACGACGGCGAGCACGATCCAGAACACCACGGCCGAACCCTAGCCCGCGCCGCCGGGCGCCACCCCGTACCGGGCCAGGGCGGCCCGGGCCTCGGCGGCGACCTGCGCGCCGATCTCGGCCGGCTCCTCCACCACCGCGTTGCCGCCCAGGATCGTGACCAGCCGCCGCGCCCAGGCCAGGTCCGCCGTGCGCACGGTGACGGCCAGCCCACCGGGCGGGTCGTCGACGGGCGTCACGTCCTCGGTCGGGTAGTAGTCGGCGACCCACCGGGCGCTGCGGGCCAGCCGCAGGCGCACGGCCGGGGTGTCGGGGCCGGGCTGGTAGAGCCCGTCGTCGATGCTGCGGCTGGTCGCCTGCGGCGGCGCGGCGGCGGGCTCGTCCAGCACCGTGGCCTCGTCCACCCGGTCGAGCCGGAACAGCCGGACGCCCTCGGCCCGACGGCACCAGGCCTCGAGGTACCAGTGCCCGTCGACGTAGAGCAGCTGCATCGGGTCGACGGTGCGCTCGGTGCGCTCGTCGCGGGCCGGCACGTAGTAGTGCAGGTGCACCGCGCGCCGGTCCTGCAGCGCCTGCCGGGCGAGCGCCAGGGTCTCCTCCCGGGCGTCGACGCTCACGGCCAGCGGCGCCATCCGGGCCGCCGCGTCACCAGTGGCTGCCGAGACCTTGGCCAGCGCCCGGCTCACGGCGTCGCGCTCGGCCAGGCCGGGCAGCTCCAGCAGCGTGCGCAGCGCGACGACCAGCGCGACCGCCTCGTCGGTGGTCAGCCGCAGCGGCCGCACCATCCCCGCGCTGAACGTGACCCGGACCCGGTCCCCCTCGAAGGCGACGTCGATCAGGTCGCCGGGACCGTAGCCGGGCAGCCCGCACATCCAGAGCAGCTCCAGGTCGCGCTGCAGCTGCCGCTCGGGGACGCCGAAGTCGCGGGCAGCCTCGGCGAGCGCCACGCCCTCGGGACGGGCGGTGAGGTACGGGATCAGGGCCAGCAACCGGGTCATCCGGTCGGTCGCGCCCCCGGCGCTCACGGGCGCGTCCCCATCGCGGCCAGGCGGGTCAACCGGGCGATCACGGCGTCCCGCATGTCGGTCGGCGCCTCCACCACGACGTCGGCGCCGTAGGCGGCGATCTGGTCGGCCAGGGCCCACGGCTCGGTGGTGCGCAGCTGCAGCCGGTCCTCCACCTCACCGGTGCCGTCGTCGGCCGGGCCGAGGGAGGTGGCGTGCCGGCGCAGCCCCACGGCGGTTCCCGGCCGCGCCCGCACCACGATGAGGTACTCCTCCCCCTGCACCTGCCCGGCGACGACCGCGGTCAGGTCGAGGTCGGGCGGCGGCTCGAACGCCCCCACCGGGCCCACGGCCTTCGGCGTGCCGACGACGCGGGAGAGCCGGAACACCCGCGGCGCCCGCCGGTCCAGGTCGTGCCCGACCAGGTACCAGCGCCCGTGCCAGGCCACCACCCCCCACGGCTGGACGTCCCGGCGGGTCGCGGCGTCCTCGTCGGGGCGCCGGTAGTCGAACTGCAGCCGGCGCCGGTCGCGGGCCGCGGCGTAGCAGGGCTCGAACGCCGCCTCACCCCGGTCCAGGCGGGGCTTGATCGGCAGCGCCCGGGACGAGTCGACGTCGACCCCGGCGGCCTTGAGCTTCACCAGGGCGCTCTGCGCGGTGCCGGCCAGCTGCGCGGACTCCCACAGCCGCAGTGCCAGGCCCACGGCGGCTGCCTCCTCCCCGGTGAGGTGGATCTCGGGCAGCTCGTAGTCGGCGCGGGCGATGCGGTACCCGTCCTCGGTGTCGAAGACGCTGGTGCGCCCGGTCTCGAGGGGCACGCCCATCTCGCGCAGCTCGGCCTTGTCCCGCTCGAACATGCGCTTGAACGCCTCGTCGGCCCGGTCGCTGCCGTCGTCGGGCTCGTACCCCGGCACGGTGGCGCGGATGCGCGCCGCCGTCACGTACTGCCGGGTGCTGAGCAGCGCGATGACCAGGTTGACCAGTCGCTCCGCCCGCTTGGCCGCCATGGCCCCCAGGCTAGTCAGCCCGCCGGGGAGCCGTCGTCGCCCGGCCGCGCGGCGGCGTGCTGGTTAGCCTGCGGGTATGACCAGTGCTCCCCCGTCCGCGCCCGCATCCCGGATCCGCTGGCGGCGGGGCCGGGTCACCGCGACCGGCCGGGCCTGGCGCGACGCGCTGGAGCTGACCGTCGAGGTGGCCGATGACGGCGAGCTGCGGGCGCTGGCCTACCCCTCCCTCGTCGGCGTCCCCGAGGTGGGCGACGAGGTGCTGCTCAACACCACCGCGCTGGCGCGGGAGCTGGGCACCGGCGGCTACGCGATGGTGGTGGCCGTCCCCGACCGGCTGCCCCCGGACCCCGAGGGCCCCGGGCACCTGGTGAAGGCCCGGTACACGCCGCTGCAGGTGATGGTGCAGGGCGTCGACGAGCAGGAAACCGAGCACCACGCGACGATCGCGGACGCCGACGACCTCGGCGGGATGCCGGTCGTCGTGGCCGACCTGCACTCGGCCCTGCCGGCGGTCCTGATCGGGATGCTGGCGACCGACCCCGATCTCAAGGTCGCCTACGTGATGACCGACGGCGGGGCGCTGCCCGCCGCGTTCTCCCGCACGGTGGGCGCGCTCAAGCCCTCGCTGGCCGGCGTGGTGACCGCCGGTCAGGCCTACGGCGGTGACCTGGAGGCGGTCACGCTCCACACCGGGCTGCTGGCGGCGAGGCACGTGCTGCACGCCGACCTGGCGGTCGTCACGCAGGGGCCCGGCAACCTGGGCACGGGAACGCCGTGGGGCTTCTCCGGGGTGGCCGCGGGCGAGGCGTGCAACGCCGTCAGCGTCCTGGGCGGCCTGCCGGTCGGGGCCCTGCGCATCTCCGACGCCGATCCGCGCCCGCGCCACCGCGGCGTCTCCCACCACTCGCTGACCGCGTTCGGGCGGGTGGCGCTGGGCGGCGTGACCCTGGTGGCGCCCCGTGGGCTCTCCTCCGAGCTCGGCGGTCAGGTGGACGAGGACCTGGCGAGCCAGCCGGAGCGGAACACCGTCGTCTGGGTGGACACCGACGGGCTCGACGCCGCGCTGGGGCTCTCACCCGTCCCGCTGCGCACGATGGGCCGCGGCTACCCCGAGGAGCGGGCCTACTTCCTGGCCGCGGCGGCGGCCGGGCGCTACGCGGCGCTCCAGGTGCCGGTGCCCGAAGATGCGGAGGGCTCGGCCGAGACCGTCTCCACGCCCGACGCCTGACGCCGTCCCGGAACGGCGAGTCATGCGAACTCGGGGCCATCAGCGACCGATGACCACGAGTTCGCATGACTCGGCAGCTCACATGCTGGCGATGAGCTTCTCCACGCGCTCGTCGACGGACTTGAACGGGTCCTTGCACAGCACGGTCCGCTGCGCCTGGTCGTTGAGCTTGAGGTGCACCCAGTCGACGGTGAAGTCGCGCCGCTTCTCCTGCGCCTTGCGGATGAACTCGCCGCGCAGCTTGGCGCGGGTGGTCTGCGGGGGCACGTTCTTCGCCTCGAAGACCCGCGGCTCGTGCGCCACCCGGTCGACCTGGCCGTTGCGCTCGAGCAGGTAGTACAGCCCCCGGGTGCGGCTGATGTCGTGATAGGCCAGGTCCATCTGCGCGATGCGCGGCGAGGACAGCGGCAGGTCGCGCTTGGCGCGGTAGCGCTCCAGCAGGTTGTACTTGATGGCCCAGTCGATCTCGCGGTCGATCAGGCTGAGGTCCTCGCTGTCGACGGCCTTGAGCACCCGCCCCCACAGTTCGAGCATCTGCCGGTGCACCGGGGTGCAGCCCTCGCGGTCGGCGAACTCGGTGGCGCGGCTGTGGTACTCGGCCTGGATCTCCAGCGCCGACATCTCGCGGCCGCCGGCCAGCCGCACCTTCCGGCGGCCGGTCATGTCATGGCTGATCTCGCGGATCGCCCGGATCGGGTTCTCCAGCGTCATGTCGCGGATCGGGGTGCCCGCCTCGATCATGCGCAGTACGAGGTCGGTCATGGCGACCTTGAGCAGCGTCGTCGTCTCGCTCATGTTCGAGTCACCGACGATGACGTGCAGCCGCCGGTAGCGCTCGGCGTCGGCGTGCGGCTCGTCGCGGGTGTTGATGATCGGCCGGGACCGCGTGGTGGCGCTGGAGACGCCCTCCCAGATGTGCTCCGCCCGCTGGCTGACGCAGTACAGCGCGCCGCGCGGGGTCTGCAGGACCTTGCCGGCGCCGACGACGATCTGCCGGCTGACGAGGAACGGGATCAGGACGTCGGCCAGCCGGCCGAACTCTCCGTGCCGACCGACGAGGTAGTTCTCGTGGCAGCCGTAGCTGTTGCCGGCCGAGTCGGTGTTGTTCTTGAACAGGTAGATGTCGCCGGTGACGCCCTCCTCGGCCAGGCGCTGCTCGGCGTCGACCAGCAGGCCTTCCAGGATCCGCTCGCCGGCCTTGTCGTGGACGACGAGCTCGGAGAGGTCGTCGCACTCGGCCGTCGCGTACTCGGGGTGGCTGCCGACGTCGAGGTAGAGCCGGGAGCCGTTGCGCAGGAAGACGTTGGAGCTGCGCCCCCACGAGACCACCCGTCGGAACAGGTAGCGGGCCACCTCGTCCGGTGACAGCCGGCGCTGCCCCTTGAAGGTGCACGTGACGCCGTACTCGGTCTCGATGCCGAAGATCCGTCGGTCCACGCTCCGAGCCTAGGCGCCGGAAGCGACACCGGCCCACCGCCGGACCGGCGGGGCGCTACCGCTTCGCGTCGAGCCGCTGCAGCAGGTCGTCGAACGCCTGCTCGATCTCGTCGTGCCCGTTCTGAGACGCCCGCTGCTTGCCGTGGATCAGCGCGGCCCGGTTGACCTTCGAGAAGTCGCCGTACGGGAAGTGGTAGCGCTTCTTCGTCTCCTCGCCGGCGTCCGGATCGACGGCGAGGTGCCAGGCGGCGTAGCCGTCCCAGCCATGCGCGTCGATCTCGGCATTGCCGTCGTCGGCGGACGGTGCGGCGTCGGACCATTCGGTCTCGTCGTCGTACTTCCCGTCGTCGATGAGCTTCCTCGCCTGCGCGAGCGCGTCGTCGTTGAGTTCGTAGTCCGGCATGCCCGCTCCCCTACCCCGTACGCGCGGGTCATCCGCCCGACTGCGGATGCCCCTCGCCGCTGTCGGTGGCGCCCCCGGCGGTGTCGGGAGCGGCGGGGTCACCGAGCCCGGCCGGCGTGCCCGGGGCGGGGTGGCTGGGCACGTGGGCGGAGGTGGGCGGCTGCGTCCCCTCGGTACCGGTCTCGCCGTCACCGAGCAGGGTGTGCAGGGCGGTGCCCACGACGCGGCGGAACGCCCGCTTGGGGCGCCGCCTGTCCAGGACGGCGACCTCCAGCTGCTGGGCGGTCAGCCGCGACGGACCGCCGTCACCGCTCCCCGCGGTGGCGGGGCTGACCGCGGAGAGGGCGTCGACGCCGACCTTGAGCGCGTCGGCGAGCCCCATGCCGGCGTGGAAGTGGTCGCGCAGGTGCCCGGTGACGGCGTCGGCCTGGCCGCCCATGACCACGAAGTCGGGCTCGTCGACGACCGAGCCGTCGAAGGTGAGCCGGTAGAGCTGGTCGCGCTCGGGGGTCTCCCCCACCTCGGCGACGCACAGCTCGACCTCGTAGGGCTTCATCTGCTCGGTGAAGATGGCGCCGAGGGTCTGCGCGTAGGCGTTGGCGATCACCCGGCCGGTGACGTCGCGGCGGTTGTAGGAGTAGCCGCGGACATCGGCCAGCCGGACGCCGGCGACGCGCAGGCTCTCGAACTCGCTGTAGCGGCCGACCGCGGCGAAGCCGATGCGGTCGTAGATCTCGCCGATCTTGTGCAGCGTGGAGCTGGGGTTCTCGGCGATGAGCAGCACGCCGTCGACGTAGGTGAGGACGGCGACGCTGCGACCGCGGGAGATGCCCTTGCGGGCGTACTCCGAGCGGTCGCGCATGACCTGCTCGGCGGAGGCGTAGTAGGGCATGGTCATGGCTCAGGCCTCCCCGGCCGCATTCTGGCGCTCGGCGGCCGCGCGCTCGGTCACGATGGCGTCGGCGACGGCGGCGATCTCGGCGTCGGTGAGCCGGACGGCGCCTTCGGCGTCGACCCGGTAGACGATCGGGTACAGCCGCCGGACCGGGTCGGGACCGCCGGTGGCCGAGTCGTCGTCGGCCGCGTCGTAGAGGGCCTCGACGACGGTGCGGGTCGCGGCTGCGGCGTCCAGGCCCTGCCGCCACGTCTTCTTGAGGCTGTTCCGGGCGAACAGCGAGCCGGAGCCGACCGTGGCGTAGCCGCGCTCCTCGTAGTTCCCGCCGGTGACGTCGTAGCTGAAGATCCGGCCCGGGAGCTCGCCGGGGGCGGCGTCGAGGTCGAAGCCGGCGAACAGCGGGACGACGGCCAGGCCCTGCAGCGCCGCGCCGAGGTTCCCGCGGATCATCTGCGCCAGGCGGTTGGCCTTGCCGTCGAGGGAGAGCGTGAGGCCCTCGATCTTCTCGTAGTGCTCGAGCTCGACCTGGTAGAGCTTCACCATCTCGATGGCGATGCCCGCGGCGCCGGCGATGCCGATGACGCTGTAGGAGTCGGCCGGGTAGACCTTCTCGATGTCGCGGCTGGAGATCAGGTTCCCCATGGTGGCGCGTCGGTCGCCACCCATGAGCACGCCGCCGGCGTAGGTCGCGGCGACGATCGTGGTGCCGTGCGGGGCGATGTCACCCACGGGCAGCTGCGGGACCGGGCGCCGACCGGGCAGCAGGTCGGGCGCGGTGGACCCGAGGAAGTCGGTGAACGAGGAACCCACCCGGTCCAGGTACGCGGGCGGGAACCCGCTCCGGCCAGCTGACGACTCGTTCACCCATCCGCCTCTCCCGCCTGCATGCGCCGGCGTCCACCCGTTGCTCCGCCGGGAGCTTCGTGCTCCTCGGCGTCAGGGCGACCCTACCGGCGGTCGCTCCACCCGGATGGCTCGGACCGGGCCGAGGCCGGCAGCCGAGAACATGGCCGTGATGCGCTGGCTCAGGGTGTGGAAGCGGACGTAGTCCGCGGCCGCGCGCAACACCTCCGGATCGTCCCTGAACTGGCCGAGCCCGCCGTTGCAGTTGAAACACAACAGCGCCCGGACGGCGCCCGTCGCGTGGTCGTGGTCGACGTGCTGGGCGGGCGCGGTGCGGCAGATGGCGCAGACCCCGCCCTGTACTTCGAGCATCACATCCGCCTCGGCCGCCGTGATGCCATACCGCCGTGTGAGGTGGTACGAGCGTGCGCCGCCCGCTTTCGCACGCGAGGCGTGGCCGCGGGCGTTGTGGCACGGGAGGCAGTAGGTGGCGTGCCCGGAGCGGGTCGTGCGCGTCTTCGGGAACTGCTCGAACGCCCTCACCTCGCCGCAGTCGGGACACCACTTCGAGCCTTCCGGGACGTCGAGGCCCTTCGGTGCCAGCCGGTGCTTGCGTGGTTGGAGACGGCGGGCTTCCCGGCTCTTGGCAGCTCGTTCGGCGAGATGCGTGCGGCAGTAGAAGGCGAATCCGTCACGCGATCTCTTGTTCTTGCTGAAGTCGGAGACGGGGCGGTGCGCCCGGCAGTCACGACAGAACTTGGTGTCCACCGATCAGCTTCTTCACCAGAAGATGATCTTGGTCACTGGCCCCCTTTTTGTACGTACGCACGCACGAAGTCCTCACTGTTCTCCTCGAGGACGTCGTCGATCTCGTCCAGCAACGAATCGACGTCCTCGGTCATCTCCTTGTGGCGCTCGGCCACCTCCGAGTCGACCGACGCCTCGATCTCCTCGTTCTCCTCGCGCGACCGCGTCGCCTTCTGCTGCCCGCCGGTGTCCCTGGTGGCCATGCTGCCCTCCGGTCCTTCTCGTGGCTGGTGCTGGTCAGGAAAGTACCCGCAGGAGCCGACATCCGGCGTCCGTCGGCCGGGGGTGGTGGAGACCGCCCATCGGTGAGGACGGCCGGTCAGGGGCCGGTGATCGTGTCGACGAGCTCCTGGGCCGTCGCGGAGGCCTCGAAGAGCGCGCCGACGTGCTCCCGGGTGCCCCGCAACGGCTCGAGCGTCGGGATGCGCACCAGGTTCTCCCGGCCCAGGTCGAAGACCACCGAGTCCCAGGAGGCGGCGGCGATCTGCGTCGGGAAGCGGCGCAGGCACTCGCCGCGGAAGAACGCCCGGGTGTCTGCCGGTGGGGTCACCATCGCGCGCGTCACCTCGTCGTCGGTGAGCAGCCGCTGCATGGCCCCGCGGGCGACCAGCCGGTTGTAGAGCCCCTTGTCCGGCCGGACGTCGGAGTACTGCAGGTCGACCAGCTGCAGCCGCGAGTCGTTCCAGTCCAGGCCGTCGCGGGAGCGGTACCCCTCGAGCAGCCGCAGCTTCGCCGGCCAGTCCAGCTGGTCGGCGAGGCGCATCGGGTCGGCCGCCAGGTCGTCGAGGACCGCCGCCCATCGGTGCAGCACGTCGGTGGTCTGCTCGTCGGCCTCCCCGCGGGTCGCCACGAAGCGCTCGGCCGCCTCCAGGTAGAGCCGCTGCACCTCGATCGCGGTCAGCTGCCGTCCGTCGCGGAGCCGGACCCGGTGGGTGAGCGAAGGGTCGTGGCTGACCGCCTGCAGCTCGGCCACCGGCTCCTCGATCGCGAGGTCGGAGGGCAGGGCCCGCGCCTCGATCATGGCCAGCACCAGCGCCGTCGTCCCGACCTTGAGGTAGGTGGACAGCTCCGCCAGGTTCGCGTCGCCGATGATCACGTGCAGCCGGCGGTACTCGTCGGGGTTGGCGTGCGGCTCGTCGCGCGTGTTGATGATCGGCCGCTTCAGGGTCGTCTCCAGACCCACCTCGACCTCGAAGAAGTCGGCGCGCTGCGAGAGCTGGAACCCCGGCGTCCGGCTCTCCGTCCCGATGCCGACCTTGCCGGAGCCGGCGAACACCTGCCGGGTGACGAAGAACGGCACCAGCCCGCGGATGATGTCGATGAACGGCGTCCGCCGGTCCATCAGGTAGTTCTCGTGCGCGCCGTAGGACGCGCCCTTGCCGTCGGTGTTGTTCTTGTAGAGCTGGATCGGGTGCGTGCCGGGGATCTGCACTGCGCGGCGGGCGGCCTCAGCCATGACCCGCTCCCCTGCCTTGTCCCACAGGACGATGTCGCGCGGGGTGGTGACCTCCGGCGTCGAGTACTCCGGGTGCGCGTGGTCGACGTAGAGGCGCGCGCCGTTGGTCAGGATGACGTTGGCCATCCCGGAGTCCTCGTCGAGGTCGTTGTGGTCCAGGGCCTGGGCCGGGGTCAGGTCGAAGCCCCGGGCGTCGCGCAGCGGTGACTCCTCCTCGAAGTCCCACCGGGGACGGCGGGGCGTCGGCGCATCGGCCACCGCCCACGCGTTCACGACGAGGCTCGACAGCGTGGTCGGGTTCGCCCCCGGCTGCCGCGGCACCGAGATGCCGTACTCGACCTCGGTGCCCATGACCCGCCGCACGCTCATGGCCCAACCCTAGGCCGAGGCCGCTCCGGGGACCGGTGCCGGCATCGAGCCGCGGACCTGGCACATACCGGATCGGTTCCGTAGCCTCGGTGGTGCCCCGGCCGCACCAGCGCGGTCATCGGGACGAACGCGGGCCACGGCCGTCGAGCCGGTACCCCGCATCTTTCGGACGCGCCGCGCGCCCTCTCCGCCCAGCGGCAGTGGTCCTTCTCCGTCGATCCGGCTCCGTGGGTGGAGCGTGCTGCCCCCGTTCGGTGGGCCGGCCGCGTGGGCGACCGCCGTTCGAGAGGATCATGACGAACCCGAGCACCACCTCCGGCCCGTCCACCCGCGTCTTCCGGCGGCGCACCGCTGGCCTCGCCGCCACCGGCGCCCTGCTCCTGGCGCCGTTCCTGGGCACGGGCACCGCTGCTGCCGCCGACGACGAGACCTGGGACCGCCTCGCGCAGTGCGAGAGCAGCGGCAACTGGTCCATCAACACCGGGAACGGCTACTACGGCGGCCTGCAGTTCTACCAGCCCACCTGGGAGGGGTTCGGCGGCACCGAGTACGCCCCGCGGGCCGACCTCGCCACCCGCGAGCAGCAGATCGCGATCGCCGAGAAGACCCTTGCGGTCCAGGGCTGGGGCGCCTGGCCGGCCTGCTCGGCGAAGCTGGGCCTGACCGAGGCGGACAAGGCCGGCAGCGCCACGCCTCCGGCAGCCGCCCCGGCCCCCACGGCCGAGGCACCGGCGCCCGCGCCGGCCGACGCCGGGCAGCAGTACACGGTCCAGGCAGGTGACACGCTGTCGGGGATCGCATCGGCCAACGGGCTGCAGTGGCAGACCCTGTACGAGGCCAACCGCGACGTCATCGGCGCCGACCCGGGCCTCATCCACCCCGGCCAGGTCCTCCGCCTGGGCTGACCCCGCGGACGAGCGGCTCCGGCTCGCCGCCGTCCTGGCTCAGCACAGGGGGTCCTGGCTCACGACCGATCGTGAGCCAGGACCCCTGATGATCAGGTGACCTGATCATCAGGGAGCCACGGGCAGCCGGACGGCCCGGCCACCGCGTGGTGGCCGGGCCGTCCGTCGTCGTGCCTAGAGGTACTGGCCGGTGTTGGTCGCCGTGTCGATGGCGCGCCCGGCCTCGTTCCCCTTGCCGCTGATGAGCGTGCGGATGTAGACGATCCGCTCGCCCTTCTTGCCCGAGATCCGCGCCCAGTCGTCGGGGTTGGTCGTGTTGGGCAGGTCCTCGTTCTCCTTGAACTCGTCGAGGCACGCCTGCATCAGGTGGCCGACCCGCAGGCCCCCGGTCCCGGTCTCCAGCCGCTCCTTGATCGCCATCTTCTTCGCGCGGTCGACGATGTTCTGCAGCATGGCGCCGGAGTTGAAGTCCTTGAAGTAGAGGACCTCCTTGTCACCGTTGGCGTAGGTGACCTCGAGGAAGCGGTTCTCCTCGCTCTCGGTGTACATGCGCTCGACGGTGCGCTGGATCATCGCGGCGATCGTCGCCTCGCGGTTGCCACCGTGCTCGGCGAGGTCGTCGGGGTGCAGCGGCAGGTCGGGCACCAGGTACTTGCTGAAGATGTCGCGCGCGGCCTCGGCGTCGGGCCGCTCGATCTTGATCTTCACGTCGAGCCGGCCGGGCCGCAGGATCGCCGGGTCGATCATGTCCTCGCGGTTCGAGGCGCCGATGACAATGACGTTCTCCAGGCCCTCGACGCCGTCGATCTCGCTGAGCAGCTGCGGGACGATCGTCGACTCGACGTCGGAGGAGACCCCCGAGCCGCGGGTGCGGAAGATCGAGTCCATCTCGTCGAAGAACACGATGACCGGCGTGCCTTCGCTGGCCTTCTCCCGCGCGCGCTGGAACACCAGCCGGATGTGCCGCTCGGTCTCCCCGACGTACTTGTTGAGCAGCTCGGGGCCCTTGATGTTGAGGAAGTAGGACTTCGCCTGGTGGACGCCCTCGCCACGGACGGCGGCGACCTTCTTCGCCAGCGAGTTGGCCACGGCCTTGGCGATCAGCGTCTTGCCGCAGCCGGGCGGGCCGTACAGCAGGATGCCCTTGGGCGGGCGCAGCTGGTACTCGCGGAAGAGATCGGCGTGCAGGAACGGCAGCTCGACGGCGTCGCGGATCTGCTCGATCTGCCGGGACAGCCCGCCGATGTCGGTGTAGTCGATGTCGGGGACCTCTTCGAGGACGAGCTCCTCGACCTCGCTCTTGGGGATCCGCTCGTAGACGTAGCCCGACCGGCTCTCCAGCAGCAGCGAGTCGCCGACCCGCAGCGGCTGGCCGGTGAGCGAGTCGGCCAGGTAGACGACGCGCTCCTCGTCGGTGTGCCCGATGACCAGCGCCCGTGGGGTGACGCCGTCGACGGGCTCCAGCAGCTCCTTGAGCATGACGACGTCGCCCTGGCGCTCGAAGTCCCGCGCCTCCACGACGTTCATCGCCTCGTTGAGCATGACCTCCTGGCCGGGGCGCAGGGTGTCCACCTCGACGTTCGGCGAGACCGACACCCGCAGCTTGCGGCCGCCGGTGAACACGTCGACGGTCCCGTCGTCGAACCGGGTCAGGAAGATGCCGTAGCCCGAGGGTGGCTGCCCGAGCCGGTCGACCTCCTCCTTGAGCGTGACCAGCTGCTCCCGCGCGTCGCGCAGCGTGCCGGCCAGCTTGTCGTTGCGCTCGGAGAGGAAGGCGGCCCGGCCCTCCGCCTCCGCTATCCGCTCCTCCAGCGCGCGCACCTGGCGCGGGCTGTCTGCCACCTTGCGGCGGAGCAGGCTGATCTCCTCCTCGAGGTAGGAGATCTGGCTGAGCAGCGAGGCGACGTCACGCTCACGCCGCGCCTTCATCTCGTCAGGACCCAGGCCCATCACGCACCTCCGCACTGTCGGGGGAGCCAGGACGCAAATCTATACACGCGCGACGACACTTCGCCGTCGCCTCGCGGGGTCCGTGGCGGGGTGCTACTGAGGTGCTGGAACGGCCCTCCTGCAGGGGCCCGCCGCGAGCGTGCGAGCGGTGGGGGCAGGAGGGTCCTCCTTCAGTGCTTCTGCGCGCGGCGCTGGCGGACGGGGGCGACCGCGCCCTCGGCCAGGCGGCGTGCGGTGACGAGGAAGGCGGTGTGGGCGACCATCCGGTGCTCCGGGCGCACGGCCAGGCCGACCGCGTGCCACGGCCGCATCAGGGTCTCCCAGGCGTAGGGCTCGGTCCACACGCCCTGCGCGCGCAGCGCCTCCACGTAGGTGGACAGCTGGGTGACGGTGGCGACGTAGCCCACCAGCACGCCGCCGGGACGCAGCGCGGCGGCGACCGTCGGCAGGACCGCCCACGGCTCCAGCATGTCCAGGACGACCCGGTCGACCACCTCGTCGGCCGGGTGGTCGGCCAGATCGCCCAGCCGCAGGCTCCAGTTGCTCGGGACCTCGCCGAAGAAGGCGCCGACGTTCGTGCGCGCGACGTCGGCGAAGTCCTCGCGCCGCTCGTAACTGGTCAGCGAGCCCCCGGCGCCGACGGCCCGGAGCAGCGAGCAGCTGAGCGCGCCGGAGCCGGCGCCGGCCTCCAGCACCCGCATGCCGGGCCCGATGTCGCCGAAACCGACGATCTGCGCGGCGTCCTTCGGGTAGATCACCTGCGCGCCGCGCGGCATGGAGAGCACGTAGTCGGCGAGCAGCGGGCGCAGCGCCAGGTACCCGGTGTTGGCCGTCGAGTGCACGACCGACCCCTCGGGCGCACCGATGAGGTCGTCGTGCTCGATGGCGCCGCGGTGGGTGTGGAACTGCTTGCCGGGCGTCAGGACGACGGTGTGCAGCCGGCCCTTGGGGTCGGTCAGCTGCACCCGGTCCCCCGCGACGAACGCGCCCTCCACGGGCTCGGCCCGCTGCGCGGAGGGGCTCTCCCCCGCCTCGTCCGGCGCCTGCTGCGCCTCGTCGACGACGTCGGTCCCCGGCTCCTGCTCACTGGTCACGGGCGACCAGCGTACGGACGCCGCCGCTGTGACCCGGGACGCCGATGCGGCGCGGACACTCGGAACTGTCGGAGGCGCGACCTAGCCTCGGGTACATGACGGCGATGGTGGACACCGACCCGCGACCCGGCACGCCCGACGGCGGGACCGAGCCCCCCGCCGAGGTGACCGCACCGCGCCGCCCCTCGCTCTCGCCCAGCCGGGCGGCGGACTTCAAGACCTGCCCGTTGCTCTACCGCTTCCGCACCATCGACCGGCTGCCCGAGCGCAAGAGCCTGGCCGCCGTCCGCGGCACCCTCGTCCACTCCGTGCTGGAACGCCTCTACGACCTGCCCCCGGCGCAGCGCACCCCGGAGAGCGCCCTGGAGCTGCTCGAGCCGGCGTGGGCCGAGCTGCGCGACGAGCCGGGCATCGCCGAGCTGTTCGCAACCGGCCAGGACGAGGGCGCCGAGAGCGATGCGAACGCGCCCGAGTCGGTGGCGGCCTGGCTGGCCTCGGCCGGGAAGCTCGTCGAGAAGTACTTCTCGCTGGAGGACCCGCGCCGCATCCAGCCGGCGGGTCGGGAGGAGCTCGTCGAGGTCACGCTGCCCGACGGGCTGCTGCTGCGCGGTTACGTCGACCGGCTGGACGTCGCCCCCAACGGCGCGCTCCGGGTGGTCGACTACAAGACCGGGTCGATGCCGCGCGAGGCGTTCGAGTCCAAGGCGCTGTTCCAGATGAAGTTCTACGCGCTGGTGCTCTGGCGCACCCGCGGGGTGGTGGCCGCCCAGCTCAAGCTGCTCTACCTCGGCGACGGCGACGCGCTCACCTACGCCCCGGAGGAGGCCGAGCTCGTGCGCTTCGAGCGCACGCTGCTGGCCATCTGGTCGGCGATCGAGCGGGCCGTCGCCACGGGTGAGTTCCGGCCGAACAAGAGCCGGCTCTGCGGCTGGTGCGACCACCAGGCGCTGTGCCCGGCGTTCGGCGGCACTCCCCCGCCCTTCCCGGCGGAGGCCGCTGCGTCAGCCGGCTGGCGGACGACCCTGCCGGTGACGCCGGTGTGACCGGCGCGGTGACCGTTCGCGCCGCCGTGCCGGCGGATCTCGCCGCCGTGCTGGATCTGTACCGCCAGCTGTACCCGGAGCTCGAGCACGACGAGACGCTGCGGGTGCAGGACGCCTGGGCCAGCACCATGACGACACCCGGGCGCACGGTCCTCGTCGCCGAGGCCGCCGGAACCGTGGTCGGGACGGCGGATGTCACGGTGGTCGCCAACACGGCTCACGCCGGTGAGCCCTACCTGCTGGTCGAGAACGTCGTCGTGGACCGTGCCCATCGGCGCTCCGGCGTGGGTGCGGCCCTCCTGGGCGCCGCACGGGAGCACGGCCGCCGGGCCGGCTGCTACAAGCTGCAGCTCTCTGCCGACGACCCGGCGGCCTTCGCGTTCTACGAGGCCGTCGGACTGCGTCCGGCGGCACGGACCTACAAGGAGTACCTCGGCTGACCGACCGGAGCGTGCGGCATGCATGTCCCGCCGGGTCGGTCCTCGGCCCGCGTCCGCTGCGAGCGCCGGCACGCAGGCCGCGACACCTCTTCACCGGGACCAGTGACCAGCGAGACTGTGACCGTGCATCCCGACAAGAGGCTCGAGATCCTGACGGCGTTCGCCGCCGCCACGGCGGACCCGAGCCGCCTGGGCGCACTGCTGGGCGACGCGGCCGACGACTCCGACGCCGTGCGAAGGTTGCAAACGGCCTACGGGTTCACCCCCGGTCAGGCGCGGGCGGTCCTCGACCTCCAGCTCGCCCGGATCACCCGGGAGCACCGCGCCCGGCTGCAGGCCGAGATCGACGCCCTGCGCGACGCTGCTGCCGGGCTCTGGGACCCGCCGATCGAGGTCACGGCGACGGCGAGGTCCGGGCGGGAGATCGTCGTCGGCCTCCCGGACCATGAGCACGACGTCCACGGCGACGACTCGGCCGACTGCCTCGACCGGATGGTCGTCCTCGTACGCGACGAGCTGGCGGGCCCGCGCCGGCGCAGGGTGACCGTCACCTTCACCGCAACCGTCCCCGACGGGCCACGTACCGTCCACGTCGATCCGGTGGGCAGCGCCTCGTTCTGCTACGACGACCTCGGCACGGCATAGTCGCGGCCCCCGGAACTCAGCGCGGGGCGGCGCTCGCCACCTCGCGGGCGGTGAGCACCGCCTCGAGCTCCGGCACCCCGACCCCCACGAGCGTCTCCACCAGGGTGAGCCCCGGTGCCGGCGGGACCGGCTGCATCGCGGGCACGCCCAGCACCGCCATCCCGGCGGCCAGCCCGGCGGTCACGCCGACCAGCGAGTCCTCCACCACCACGCAGGAGTCGGGCTGGACGCCCAGCGCTGCGGCTGCCTGGAGGTAGGGGGCCGGGTCCGGCTTGCGCGCGGGAACCTCGTCGCCGCAGACGGTCAGGTCGAACGGGCTGCCGCCGAGGTCCGTCGCGATGCTCGCAAGCACGATGTCGGCGAGCCGGCGGGGCGTCGTCGTCACCAAGGCGGTGGCCAGGCCCGCGGCCCGCACCGCGGACAGCAGTTCCCGGGCGCCGGGCTGCCACACGACGCCGCCGGCCATGAGCACGCCGACCCGCTCCTCGATCCAGGCCGCGTCCACAGCGAGCTGTTCGGCGGTGGCGCTGATGCCGAGGTCCGCGTAGAGGATGCCCATCGCCGTCGGCATGCTCGTGCCCACCGTGCGGGCCCGCGCCTCGGCCGACATCCGCCCCCCGAGCCGTCCGGCGAGCTCGAACATCGCCTCGCCCCAGTACTCCTCCGTCTGCACGAGCGTGCCGTCCATGTCGAACAGCACCGCCCGCAACGCGCTGGAACGGCCTCCGTCCAGAGGCTCGCCCCGAGCCGGCGAGGGGTGAGGGGGACGGGGGTCCTTCATTCGTCCTCGGTCCGGTAGCCGAGGTTGGGTGAGAGCCACTTCTCCGCCTCCGCGAGCGTCCAGCCCTTGCGCCGGGCGTAGTCCTCGACCTGATCCCGCCCGACCCGGCCCAGCACGAAGTACTGGGCCTGCGGGTGCGCGAAGTAGAGGCCGCTCACCGCCGCACCCGGCCACATGGCGAGGCTCTCGGTGAGCTCGATACCGGTGGCCGCCTCGACGTCGAGGAGGTCCCAGATCGTCTGCTTCTCGGTGTGCTCGGGGCAGGCCGGGTAGCCCGGGGCCGGCCGGATGCCGCGGTACTTCTCGGCGATGAGGGCCTCGTTGTCCAGCGCCTCGTCGGCGGCGTAGCCCCAGAACTCCCGGCGCACCCGCTCGTGCAGCCGCTCGGCGAACGCCTCGGCCAGCCGGTCGGCCAGCGCCTCCAGCATGATCGCGCTGTAGTCGTCGTTGTCCTTCTTGAACGCCGCCACCCGCTCGGCCGCGCCCAGCCCGGCCGTCACCGCGAACGCACCGACGTAGTCGCGCAGGCCGGTGTCCTTCGGCGCCACGAAGTCCGCCAGTGACTTGCGCGGCGAGCCGTCGCGGCCCTCGGTCTGCTGCCGCAGCTGGTGCAGGGTCGCCCGCACGGCGGTGCGGGACTCGTCGGTGTAGACCTCGATGTCCTCGCCGTCGACACGGTTGGCCGGGAACAGCCCGAGGACGCCGCTGGCCCGCAGCCACTTCTCCGCGACGATCCGGTCCAGCATCTGCTGGGCGTCGTCGTACAGCCGCCGGGCGGCCTCGCCGGTCGCCGGGTTGTGCAGGATGTCGGGGAACCGGCCGCGCATCTCCCAGGCGTTGAAGAACGGCTGCCAGTCGATGTAGCCGCGCAGCTCCTCGAGCGGGTAGTCGTGGAAGTGCCGGACGAACTGGGTGGCCTCCCCGAGGGCGCAGGCCGGGCCCTCGCAGACGTCCTTCGCCTGCTGCAGCAGCATCCGCGGCCGGGGCGGGGCGTAGCCGCTCCAGTCGATCGGCGTCGGGTTCGCGCGTGCCTCGGCGAGCGGGAGCAGGGCGCGGCTGTCCTGGCGGGCGGCGTGCCGCTCCCGGAGCGCCGCGTAGTCGGCGTCGGTCTCGGCCAGCAGCCTCGGGCGCTGCTCGTCGGAGAGCAGGGCGGCGACGACCGGGACCGAGCGCGAGGCGTCCTTCACCCAGATCACCGGGCCGGAGTACCTCTGCGCCACCTTGACGGCGGTGTGCGCCCGCGAGGTGGTCGCGCCGCCGATGAGCAGCGGGATCTCGAACCCCTGGCGCTCCATCTCGGCGGCCAGGTTCACCATCTCGTCCAGCGAGGGGGTGATCAGACCGGAGAGCCCGATGATGTCGGCGCCCTCCTGCTTGGCGGCGTCCAGGATCTTCTGCCCCGGCACCATGACGCCCAGGTCGACCACGTCGTAGTTGTTGCACTGCAGGACGACGCCGACGATGTTCTTGCCGATGTCGTGGACGTCGCCCTTCACGGTGGCCATGACGACCTTGCCGTTGCTGCGCTCGGCGTCGCCGGGCTGCTTCTCCGCCTCGATGAACGGGATGAGGTAGGCGACGGCCTTCTTCATCACCCGGGCGGACTTGACCACCTGCGGCAGGAACATCTTGCCGGCGCCGAACAGGTCGCCGACGACGTTCATGCCGTCCATCAGCGGTCCCTCGATCACCTCGATCGGCCGCCCGCCGCGCTCGGCGATCTCGCGCCGCAGCTCCTCGGTGTCGTCCTCGACGTGTGCGTCGATGCCCTTCACCAGCGCGTGGGTGATCCGCTCCCCCACCGGCAGGGAGCGCCACTCCTCGGTGGCGACCTCGCGCGCCGCGCCGTCCCCGGCGTAGTCGCCGGCGATCTCCAGCAGCCGCTCGGTGGCGTCGGGGCGGCGGTTGAGGACGACGTCCTCGATCCGCTCCCGCAGCTCGACCGGCACCTCGTCGTAGACCTCGAGCGCGCCGGCGTTGACGATGCCCATGTCCATGCCGGCCCGGATGGCGTGGAAGAGGAACACCGCGTGGATGGCCTCGCGGACGCGGTTGTTGCCGCGGAAGGAGAAGGAGACGTTGGAGACCCCGCCGGAGACCAGCGCGCCGGGCAGGTTCTGCTTGATCCAGCGGGTCGCCTCGATGAAGTCGACGCCGTAGTTGGCGTGCTCCTCGATGCCGGTGGCGACGGCGAAGACGTTCGGGTCGAAGATGATGTCCTCGGCCGGGAACCCGACCTGCTCGGTGAGCACCGCGTAGGCCCGCCGGCAGATGTCGATGCGCCGCTGGAGGTCGTCGGCCTGGCCGTCCTCGTCGAACGCCATGACGACGACCGCGGCGCCGTACCGGCGGCAGAGCCGGGCCTCGCGGACGAACTCATCCTCGCCGTTCTTCAGCGAGATGGAGTTGACGATCGCCTTGCCCTGGACGTTCTTCAGGCCCGCCTCGATGACCTCCCACTTCGAGGAGTCGACCATCACCGGGACGCGGCAGATGTCGGGCTCGGCGGCGATGAGCTTGGTGAAGCGGTCCATCGCCTCGACGCCGTCGATCATCCCCTCGTCCATGTTGACGTCGATGACCTGGGCGCCGGCCTCCACCTGCTGGCGGGCGACGGCGAGGGCAGCCGGGTAGTCGCCCGCCTTGATCAGGTTCCGGAAGCGGGCGGAGCCGGTGATGTTGGTGCGCTCGCCGACGTTGACGAAGAGGCTCTCCTCGGTGACGGTCAGCGGCTCCAGGCCGGACAGGCGCAGCGCCGGGGACGTCTGCGCCGGCGTCCGTGGCGGCAGCCCCGCCACGGCGCCGGCGATCGCCGCGATGTGCGCCGGCGTGGTGCCGCAGCAGCCACCCACGAGGTTGACCAGGCCGCTCTCGGCGAACTCCGCGACGATGGCGGCCGTCTCGGCGGGCGACTCGTCGTACTCGCCGAAGGCGTTGGGCAGCCCGGCGTTCGGGTAGCAGGAGACGAAGGTGTCGGCGACCCGCGCCATCTCCGCGATGTAGGGCCGCATCTCCTTGGCGCCGAGGGCGCAGTTCAACCCGATCAGCAGCGGCTGCACGTGCCGCACGGAGTTCCAGAACGCCTCGGTGACCTGCCCGGAGAGCGTCCGTCCGGAGGCGTCGGTGATCGTGCCGGAGATCAGCACCGGCCAGCGCCGGCCGCGCTGCTCGAACAACGTCTCCAGGGCGAAGATGGCCGCCTTGGCGTTCAGCGTGTCGAAGATCGTCTCGATCAGCAGCGCGTCGACGCCGCCGTCCACCAGGCCGTTCGCCTGCTCGAGGTAGGCGGCGACCAGGTCGTCGAAGCCGACGTTGCGGGCGCCGGGATCGTTGACGTCCGGTGAGATCGATGCCGTCCGGCTGGTGGGGCCGATCGCCCCCGCGACGAAGCGCGGCCGGCCGGGCGTCCGCTCGGTCATCGCGTCGGCCTCGCGGCGGGCGAGCCGGGCGGAGGCCACGTTCAGCTCGTAGGCCAGCTCCTGCATGCCGTAGTCGGCCAGCGAGATCGTCGTGGCGTTGAAGGTGTTGGTCTCGACGAGGTCCGCCCCGGCCTCGAGGTACTCGCGGTGGATGCCGGCGATGAGCTCGGGCTGGGTCAGGCTGAGCAGGTCGTTGTTGCCCTGCACGTCGCTGGGCCAGTCGGCGAAACGCTCCCCGCGGTACCCGGCCTCGTCGGGACGGTCCCGCTGGATCGCCGTCCCCATAGCGCCGTCGAGCACCAGGATCCTTTCCTCCAGCAGCGCGCGGAGCCGCGCCGTCGCATCGGGACGGAGGGCGGGTGACTCGGACACGGTGATCCCCAGTGGTTCAAGACTCGATGGGCGTGCGGGCCTCGCGCTCCGTCACCCCGGCGGGCTGGCCCAGGCCTGGGCGTTCCCGATGTCGGCTCCCATCTTCGCACCTGGCACACCGGCGGTGCAGCAGGCGTGGCGGGCTGCCACGCCCGCCCACGAGGGCGTTCGGCGGCCGGACCCCGCGGCGCACGGCCGGGCGGCACGGCCGGAGCGACGTAGGCTCACAGGGGTGATCGATCCTCAGTCCGACGCCGATGACCTGCCGCAGCTCACCGACCCGGTGGTCGTGGTGGCGTTCGAGGGCTGGAACGACGCCGGGGACGCCGCCACGGGGGCCGTCGAGCACCTCGAGCTGATCTGGGACGCGAAGCCGTTGGCCGCCCTCGACCCCGAGGACTACTACGACTTCCAGGTCAACCGGCCCACGGTCTCCCTGATCGACGGGGTGAGCCGGCGCATCGAATGGCCCACCACCCGCATCTCCGTGGCCCGGCCGAAGGGGCTGGACCGCGACGTGGTCCTCATCCGGGGCATCGAGCCGAACATGCGCTGGCGCAGCTTCTGCGAGGAGCTGCTGGAGATCCTCGACGAGCTCGACGCCTCCATCGTGGTCGCGCTCGGCGCGCTGCTGGCCGACACCCCGCACACCCGGCCCACGCCGGTGACCGGGTCGGCCTACGACCAGGAGTCCGCACGGGCCTACGGGCTGGAGACCTCCCGCTACGAGGGCCCGACCGGGATCCTCGGTGTGTTCCAGGACGCCTGCGTGCAGGCCGGGCTGCCGGCGATCAGCTTCTGGGCCGCCGTCCCGCACTACGTGTCGCAGCCGCCGTCGCCCCGCGCCACCGTCGCCCTGCTGCAGCGCGTGGAGGAGGTCCTGGAGATCACGGTGCCGCTCGGGGCCCTGCCGCAGCAGGCCGAGGACTGGGTGAAGACCGTCGACGAGATGGCCAGCGAGGACGCCGAGGTCGTCGAGTACGTGCGCTCGCTGGAGGAGCGGGCCACCGAGGTGGACCTGTCGCAGGCCAACGGCGACCAGATCGCCCGGGAGTTCGAGCGGTACCTGCGCCGCCGGGGTGGGCCCGCCGGCGGGGCCTGAGCGGCCGGCGCCATCGAAGCAGGCCACGGCCGCCTGGGGGCGTGCGCGTCGTCAGTCGCTGCGCAGCAGTGGTCGCATCTGCGCCGAGGCGTCGGCGTCGAACAGCCGGTCGTGCGTGGCGAGGGCGAACCGGTCGGTCATCCCGGAGACGTAGTCGACGACCTGGGTGAGCGGATCGGCCTCGGTGTCGCGGTAACTGGCCGGGATGAGCTCGGGGTGGGCCAGGTGGTGGTCGACGAGCCGGCGGATGACGTCGACCGCCAGGTGCTTCTGCCCGGCGGCGACGTCGGAGGCGTACACGCGGGCGAACATGAAGTCGCGCAGCTCGTGCATCGCCTGCAGCGGCTCCGGGGCCATGACCACGCGCGTGCTGCCCGGCGCCAGCGAGCCCTCGACGACGGCGTCGATCATGGATCCGACCATCTCGCTGCCCGGCTGCCCGAAGACGGCGACGGCGCGCGCGGGCAGGTCGGAGGTCCGGATGACCCCGGCGCGGACGGCGTCCAGCGCGTCGTGGGACAGGTAACCGATCCGGTCGGCGTAGCGCACGCACTCGGCCTCACGGGTGGCCGGCGGCGGGTCGATCTTCCAGCTGTGGGCGCGGATGCCGTCGCGCACCTCCCAGGTGAGGTTGAGGTCCTCCAGCACCTCCACGATGCGCACGCCCTGGGCGGCGTGGTGCCAGCCGCCGTCGACGTAGGGGTCGAAGGCCTCCTCGCCGATGTGCCCGAACGGCGAGTGCCCCACGTCGTGGCCCAGGGCGATCGCCTCGGCCAGCGTCTCGTTGAGCCCGAGCGCCCGGGCCAGCGAGCGCGCCACCTGGGTCACCTGCAACGTGTGCGTCAGCCGGGTGACGAAGTGGTCGCCGTCGGGGTTGAGGAAGACCTGGGTCTTGTGCTTGAGCCGGCGGAACGCCTTCGCGTGCAGGATCCGGTCCCGGTCCCGCTCGAAGGCGGTGCGCAGCGCGTCCTCCGCCTCCGGCCGTGCCCGGCCCCGGCTGGCCACCGCCCGGGTCGCGGCGGGTGCGAGCTGCTCCTCGGCCCGCTCGCGCGCCGCGCGGTCGGTGAGCCGGAACGGACCGTCGAGGACGCCGGCCATCAGAAGTTCTGCAGCTCCACGCCCAGGAGCGCGTCGACGGCGTCGCAGACGACCTGCGGCGCGTGCTCCTCCAGGTCCTCGCCGCCGGCCAGGGTGCGGGCGGCCCAGGCGTCGACCAGGGCGATCGCGCCGGGGCTGTCGAGATCGTCGGACAGTCGCTCGCGCAGCCCGTGCAGCACCGGGCCGGCCGGGGCGCCGGCCTCGCGGCCGACGGCGCTCCGCCAGGTGTCCAGCCGCTCCTGCGCCTCGGCGAGCAGCCGGTCGCTCCACTCCCGGTCGGTGCGGTAGTGCCCGGACAGCAGGGCCAGCCGGATGGCCATCGGGTCCACGCCCTCGCCGCGCAGCTTGGAGACGAAGACCAGGTTCCCCCGGCTCTTGCTCATCTTCTCGCCCTCCAGGCCGATCATCGCGGCGTGCACGTAGGCCCGGGCGAAGGGCTTGGTGGCGGTGAGCGCCTCGGCGTGCACGGCGGAGAACTCGTGGTGCGGGAAGACCAGGTCGCTGCCGCCGCCCTGGACGTCGAACTCCATGCCGATCGTGTCCAACGCGATCGCGGCGCACTCGACGTGCCAGCCCGGCCGGCCGCGGGTGCCCCGCGGACCGGGCCAGGCCGGCTCCTCGGGCCGCTCACCGCGCCAGAGCAGCGGGTCCAGGCGGTTGCGCTTGCCCGCCCGGTCGGGGTCCCCGCCACGCTCGGCGAACAAGGTCAGCATCGTGGCCTCGTCGTAGCCGGACTCCGAGCCGAAGCCCGGGGCCTGCGCGACGTCGTGGTAGATGTCGCCGGTGCCGTCGGCCAGGACGTAGGCCAGCCCGGCGTCGAGCAGCTGCTCGATGTACGCCACGATCCGGGGGATCGACTCGACCGCGCCCACGTAGTCCTCCGGGGGCAGTACACGCAGCGCCGTCATGTCCTCCCGGAACAGTGCCGTCTCGCGCATGGCCAGGACGATCCAGTCCTCGCCGTCGCGCGCGGCACGCTCGAGCAGCGGGTCGTCGACGTCGGTCACGTTCTGCACGTAGTGGACGGCGTGCCCGGCGTCGCGCCACACCCGGTTGACCAGGTCGAAGGCCAGGTAGGTGGCGGCGTGCCCCAGGTGCGTGGCGTCGTACGGGGTGATGCCGCAGACGTACATCCGTGCGGTCCGGTCCGGCGTCGTCGCGACGATCTCACCGCGAGCGGTGTCGTAGACCTTGAGCACGGAGCCCGTGCCGGGCAGGGTCGGCAGCAGGGGGGCGGACCAGGAGAGCACGGTACGAGCCTAGAGCGGGTCTCCGACGGCACCGGCCCCGCAGGTCCGTGCGGGTCATCACGTCGGAGGGGAAGGCGCCGGTGGCGCCCCTCTGCAGGAGGAGGAGCGAATGCAGCTCGACGAGTACCTGCCGGCCCTGCGGCGTGTCGACGCCCGGTTCGCCGACGCCGCCGCGGAGGCAGTCCTCGCCCGCGGGTGGGCGGCTCCGGTCCCCGGGTGCCCCGGGTGGTCGCTGGCCGACCTGGTGTGGCACCTGTCCGAGGTGCAGCACTTCTGGGCGTGGGTGGTGCGCACCCGTGCCCGGGACCTCGCCACCTACGTCGAGCCGACGCGCCGCGCCGACGACGAGCTGCTGGGGTACGTGGCCGCGCAGGGCGCCGAGCTGGAGGCGGCGCTCGCCGGAGCCGACCCGGCCGAGCGGGTGTGGACCTGGGCGCCGCAGAAGGACGTGGCGTTCGTCCTGCGCCGGCAGCTGCAGGAGGCCACCGTGCACACGGTCGACGTCGAGCAGGTGCTTGGCGACGTGCGCCCGATCCCCGCCCCCGTGGGGCTGGACGGCCTGGACGAGTGGCTGCAGCTCATGGTGCCCGCCGCCCTGCCCGACGGGCCGCCGGAGTCCGCGCACCCCGTCGTCCTCCACGCCGTGGACGCCGACGCCGAGCGCACCCTCTTCCCCGGCACGAAGCCCTTCCCGATCGCCGCGCTCACCGGAACCGCCGGCGACCTGCTCCTGGCCGTGTGGCGCCGGGTACCGCTGGAGGTGCTCACCGTCGACGGTGACGGCCTGCAGGCGGCCGCGATGATCGACCTCGTGACGCTGGAGTGAGGCCGGAACCGCAGGGGCAGCGCGCACCTAGGGCCAGGTGACGGCGTACCGCTCGAACTCCTGGCCGGTCTGCACGCCGACGACGCAGAACACCAGGCCGGCCGGATCCAGCATCTGCCAGAAGCCGCCCATGTCGCGGTGCCGGGTGGCGCCCAGGGCCTCCAGCCGGGCGACCTCGGCCGGGATGTCGTCGGTCTCGACGTCGACGTGCCAGCGCGGCGGCGTCCCCTCCCCCGTCCGCTGCACCTCGACGTGCCAGCCGTCGGCGAACGACCCCAGCGAGGCCCACTTCTCGTCGTCGGGGTCGGGCGCGGCGGTGCGCCCCGTGGCGCCGGCCCAGAAGGCGGTGCCGGCCGTGTGGTGCTGCGGCGGCAGGTCCAGCAACAGGATGGACAGACGGCTGCGGTGCGGCATGCGCGGGATCCTGGCCCAGGGCACCGACAGGACGACGGCGCCCCGTGCGACTTCTGCGATGTTGCCCCCTACGGCGCACTGACGGGGGCCAGTGTGCAGATCTCGCCGCTCAGAAGGGCGGCCAGGGCAGGGCGGGCCACTCCCCGCTGGGCTCGGGGTGGCGACCGGTGCGCAGCAGCTCGGCCACCCGCCGCTGCGTGCAGCGCACCTCCGCACGGGTCAGGTGCTCGTGCAACTGCTCCCCGAGGTCGCCGCGCAGCTCGTCGGCGAGGCGCTCGAGCACCGTCAGCGCCTCGACGGTCAACGGCGAGCCGGCCCAGCGCCACAGCAGGGTGCGCAGCTTGGGGTCGACGGAGAAGCAGATGCCGTGGTCCACGCCGTGCACGTGGCCGTCGGGCATCGGGATGATGTGCCCGCCCTTGCGGTCGGCGTTGTTCACGACGGCGTCGAACACGGCCATGCGACGCAGCGCCGGGTCGTCGCGGCGGACGAAGGCGGCCAGGTCGACGTCCTCGTCGCCGTCCACCCACAGCTGCACCATGCCGGGGCCGAACGGGCCCTCGCGGAGCACGGTGGGCGGCACGATCCGCCAGCCGGTCGCCTCGGAGACCAGGTGGGCGGAGATCTCCCGGCCGGCGAGCGTGCCGTCGGGGAAGTCCCACAGGGGCCGCTCCCCCGCGACCGGCTTGTACACGCACTCGGCGGCGAGGTCGCCGGACCGGATGGCGCCGACCAGGGTCACGTTCGACGCATCGAGCATCCGGCCCTCGACGTCGATCACGCCGGTCCGCAGCAGCTGCAGGGCCTCGGCGTCGTCGGCGGGCGGGCGGAGGTCGCTCCCCTCCGCCGGCTGCTCGCTCACCGCGGGCCGCCGCTCAGCGGCGGTAGCCGTTCTGCCGCGGGCACACGTGGCCCACCGGGTCGAGCGGGAGGGAGCACAACGGGCAGGACGGGCGCCCGGCGGCGACGACCCGGCGGGCGCGGGCGATGAAGGCACGAGCGGCCATGGGGGTGATCGTCACCCGCAGCGCATCGGGCCCCTCGTCGCTGTCGGAGAGGATCACGTCCTCCTCGATCGGCTCCTCGCCGGCGGCCACCGCCTCCACGACGACGGCCTCGGCGGTGCCGTCCCAGGCCAGGCCCATCGCGGCGACGCGGAACTCCTCGTCGACCGGCGCGGTGAGCGGCTCCAGGTCGTCGACGTCGGCCTCGGGCGGGATCACCGTGCCGGCCCGGCCGCTGACCTCGTCGAGCAGGTCGTCCATCCGGTCGGCCAGGACCTGCACCTGCGTCTTCTCCAGCGCGACGCTGACGGTACGCCCGGTGTCGTCGGTGGCCTGCAGGTAGAACGTCCTGTCCCCGGGCTGGCCGACCGTTCCCGCGACGAACCGGCTGGGGCGATCGAAGAGATGGAGCTGACGGGGCACGCGCCCAGGTTACGCGGGGGCGCCCGACCCGCCTCCCACCACGGCGTCCGAGGAGGCCTTGCGCCGGCGCCCCTTGCGGGGCGGGGGCATCAGTGCGGAGACGTCGCCGCCGGTGTCGTTGATCCGGGCCACGAACGGCCGGGTGTCGGTGTAGGAGACCACCGAGATCGAGGCAGGGTCGACGACGATCCGCTGGAACTGGTCGAGGTGCAGCCCCAGGGCATCGGCGAGCACGGCCTTGATGACGTCGCCGTGGCTGCAGGCCAGCCAGACCGCGTCCGGGCCCAGCCGTGCGTTCCACTCGCGGACGGCGGCCACCGCCCGGGCCTGGGTCTGGGCCAGGCCCTCCCCCTCCGGGCCCGGGAACACCGCGGCCGAGGGGTGCTGCTGCACGACCTTCCAGAGCGGCTCCTTCACCAGCTCCTTGAGCGGCCGGCCGGTCCAGTCGCCGTAGCGCGCCTCCCCCAGCCGCTCCTCGATCGCCGGCTCCAGGTCGCGCCCGGCGACGACGGCGCCCGCCGTCTGCCGGCACCGTTCCAGGGGGCTGCTGACGACGGCGGCCAGCGGCACCTTCGCCAGTCGCTGCGCCACCGCCTGCGCCTGCGCCTGCCCGGTGTCGTCGAGCTGGACGCCAGGGGTCCAGCCGGCGAGCACCCCTCCGGTGTTCGCGGTGCTCCGGCCGTGCCGCAGGAGGATGACGGTGGTCACCGGGCGAGCGTAGGCGGTGCTCCGTCCCTCCCCCGGTCCGTGGCAGCCGCCGCCGCAGCACGGCGGCGGGGCAGGACCCGCCGGTCGCCGGTGCACATGACGATCCGGCAATGGCTTGACGATCGGGTGACGGCATCCCGAAGCGTGTTCGGGGACGGGGAGCACGGGCAGGGGACGAGAGGACCGGACATCCGAGACCAGGAAGCGAGATCGCGATGATGCGTCTGCTCCTCGCCGGACTGAGCGCCAGCACGCTGCTGGTGACCACCGGCGCTCCGACCACCTCAGCCCCGTCGATCGTCCCGGCCGGGCCCACCCCACCCGGCCCGGTGCAGCCGGCCCACGAGCCGCTGCCCCCGGTGGGGAACCCGGGCACCGAGACCGTGGAGGCCGGGGAGTTCCCGGCCGGCGGCGCCCCGGCCTACCTGACCGACGTCCGCGCCGCCGGGCACGAGGACTTCGACCGGTTCGTCCTCGAGTTCGAGGGCGACGAGGTCCCCAGCTACCGGGTCGGCTACGTCGAGCCGCCGATCACCGAGGACGGCTCCGGCCGGGAGATCGCCGTGGCCGGCTCGGCGTTCCTGGAGGTGCGGGTCAGCCCGGCCAGCGGCGTGGACCTCTCCGGTGACGAGCCCCGGGAGACGTACACCGGGCGCGAGCAGATCACCGCCCCCGGTGGCCGGGTGATCGCCGAGGCGGTCCAGACCGGCGACTTCGAGTCGTTGCTGTCCTGGACGATCGGGCTGGAGGAGCGGGTGCCCTTCGGGGTGACCACCTTCGCCGACCCGGCGCGCCTGGTCGTCGACGTCCTGCACCAGTCCGGCGGGGATGGCGGCTCCGGCAGCCTCGAGCCCGTCGGCCAGGGCGGCACCGCCGACGTCGACGCCGACGCCACCGGATCGCCGGTCACGCTGACCGACGTCCGGCTGGGCGCCCACGACGGCTTCGACCGGATCGTCTTCGAGCTCGCCGGTGACGGCGAGGCCGGGTACCAGATCGGCTACACCGAGGACCCGCGCGGCGCCGGCTCGGGCCACCCGCTGGAGGTGCCCGGCGACGCCACCCTGGGGATCACCCTGTCCAACCTGCTGTACCCGGGCGACGCGCCCGAGGGCGTCACGCCCTGGGAGGGCGAGGAGCGGCTGGAGATCGCCGGGACGAGCACGCTGGAGGCCCTGGTCGCCGACACCCTGTTCGAGGGCCGCTACTCCTTCTACGCGGGGCTCGACCAGCGCCGGCCGTTCGCGGTCGCCCGGCTGGCCGACCCGCAGCGGATCGTCGTCGACGTCCTCGACCGGCAGCCCGACGGCGTCGTGCTGGGCGAGCGCTGCACCAGCCCGGCCGGCTTCGCGGTCGACCACCCGTCGGACTGGTCGGTGAACGCCGGTGAGACCGTGCCGGCCTGCAGCCGGTTCTCCCCGCAGGACTTCGACGTGCCCGATGCCACCGACGTGCGCGTGGCCGCGATCGCCTTCTCCATCGAGCCGGTGGCCTTCGACCGGGTCACCCAGGAGCAGCCCGGGGAGCAGGCCCGCCGTGAGCTGACCGTGGACGGCCGGGACGCCGTGCGGATCGAGCGCACCGCCACCGGCGAGGGGCTCTGGCCCGAGGGCACGCCGTCGACCCGGTACGCCGTCGCCCTCGAGGAGGGTGAGCACGGACCGCGCACGCTGGTCGCGGACACCGTCGGCCTGCCGAAGTTCGAGTACGAGCGCAACGTCGAGGTGCTCGACGCGATGATCGGGACGCTGGACCTCGACGCCGGCACGGAGGGCTGAGCCACACGTCTCCCGTGGCGACCCGGAGCTCCATCTGCTCCGGGTCGCCGCTGTCCCCCTCCCGAGCGTGTCCGCGGGCGGCGGGGCTCAGCGTGGGATGGGCGTGGGGGTGACGTCGACGGGGGTGGTGGGGTCCAGGACCCCGGCGAACACCAGGCCCAGGATGAGCAGGCCCAGCAGGATGCGGTAGACGACGAAGGGCACGTAGCTGCCCCGGTCCAGGTAGCGCAGCAGCCAGGCGATGACGACCAGACCCACGACGAACGCCAGGACGGTGGCGAGGATGGTCGGGCCCCAGGCGATCGGCGGGCCCGCGACGTCCCCGCTGAGCACCTCGTAGACCTGGAAGAACCCGGCGCCCAGCACCGCCGGCACGGCCAGCAGGAACGAGTACCGGGCCGCGGCCGACCGGGTGTACCCGAGGAAGAGCCCGGCGGTGATCGTGCCGCCGGAGCGGGAGACCCCCGGGATCAGCGCCATCGCCTGCGCGAAGCCGAACGCGATGCCGTGGCCGACCGTCAGCCGGTCGAGCTCACGCCGCTTGGCCCCCACGCGATCGGCCCAGAACAGCACCAGCGAGAACAGGATCAGGGCGGTCGCCGTGATGCGCAGGTCGCGGAACGTCGTCTCGATCGAGTCCTGGAACAGCAGGCCCAGGACGACGATCGGCAGGGTGCCGACGATGATCAGCCAGCCCATGCGGGCGTCGGGGTCGCCCTTCCGCCGCCCACCGAGCGAGGCGACCCAGGCGGTGATGATCCGCCAGATGTCGTGCCGGAAGTAGAGCAGCACCGCGGCCTCGGTGCCGATCTGGGTGATCGCGGTGAAGGCCGCGCCGGGGTCCTGCCACCCGAAGGCCTCCCCCACGACCCGCAGGTGGGCGCTCGAGGAGATGGGGAGGAACTCGGTGAGCCCCTGCACCAGGCCGAGGACGACGGCTTCGAGCCAGCCCATATCAGCGCCCCCCGAGGGGACGGCTGGCGGCCGGACGGAGAGCGGATCGTTCGGGCACGACCGCTGACCTTAGGTGGCGGCCGGTCCGGCCCCGGCACGCCGCCCCGCAGCGGCCGGTGCTCCCGGGTGCGCGCCGGGTGACGGCGGTAGGTTGGCCGGTCGTGGAGCAACGGGCGTTGGGGCGCAGCGGTCTGATCGTGTCCCGGCTCGCGCTGGGCACGATGACCTGGGGCGGCGACACCGACGAGGACGAGGCCGCCATGCAGCTGACGGCCTTCGTCGACGCCGGTGGCACGCTGGTCGACACGGCCGACGTCTACTGCGACGGCGAGAGCGAGCGCACCCTCGGCCACCTGCTGGCCGACGTCGTCCCCCGTTCGCAGGTGCTCGTCGCCACCAAGGCCGTCGGGCGCACAGGACCCGGTCCCATGGGCCGGGGCGCCTCCCGGGGGCACCTCATCTCGGCGCTGGACGCGTCGCTGGAGCGGCTGGGCCTGGACTACGTCGACCTCTGGCAGCTGCACGCCTGGGACGAGACGACGCCGCTGGAGGAGACGCTGGCCGCCTGCGACCTCGCCGTCTCCTCGGGGCGCGCGCGCTACGTCGGGGTGAGCAACTTCACGGGCTGGCAGACCGCCCAGGCCGCGACCTGGCAGAAGGCGTGGCCGGGGCGCACGCCGCTGGTGAGCACCCAGGTCGAGTACTCGCTGCTGCAGCGCGGCGTGGAGCGGGAGGTCGTGCCGGCCGCCGAGGCGCTGGGGCTCGGCGTGCTCGCCTGGTCGCCGCTCGGCCGTGGGCTGCTGACCGGCAAGTACCGGCACAGCACGCCGTCGGAGAGCCGCGGGGCGTCGGCGCAGTGGCAGGGCTTCATCGACAACCTCCGCTCGGCTGCGGCCGACCGCATCGTCGAGGCGGTGATCACCGCGGCCCAGGGCCTGGGCACCACCCCGCTGGCGGTGGCGCTGGCCTGGGTGCGGGACCGGCCCGGCGTCGTCGCCCCGGTGGTCGGCGCGCGCACCGCCCAGCAGCTGCAGGCGTCCCTGGACTCCGACGGCGTGCGGCTGCCCGCCGCGATCCGCACCGCGCTGGAGGACGTCTCCGCCCCGCACTTCAGCTATCCCGATCGCCGGTCCGACCGGTGAGCGCCGACCCCACGACCCCCGGCCCGGACCTGGTCTTCGCCGCCTTCTGCGCGGCCGGGCTGTGGCCGGGGCTCGGCAAGCGCGCGGCGGCGGAGCTGCCGGCCGCCGGCATCACCACCCCGGACGACGTCACCGCCGACCGGCTGCTGAAGCTTCCGCGGGTGGGCCGGCAGCGCGCCGAGCGGCTGTTCTCCAGCTTCCTCGCCGCCGCCCCCACCTACGAGGTGGTCGAGCTGCTCGTGGGCGCCGGGCTGCCGGCCAAGCTGGCCGCCGGGGTGGCCGACGCGCTGGGCCAGGACGCCGCCCGCCGGCTGCGGGACGACCCGTGGGCCCTGCTGGGGCTCTCCGGCGTGACGCTGACCGACGCCGACCGGCTCGCGATCGCCGTGCTCAAGGGCGCCGACCGGCAGGACTCCCGGCGCGGCCGCGCCATCGTGGGGCTCACCCTGCGGACGGCGACCCGCGACGGGCACACCGTGCTGCCGGTGGACCTGGTCGTGGCCGCGCTGCAGGCCGAGGGCATCGCCGACCCGGCGGCCGCGATCGTCGCGGCCGTCGACTCCGGCGACGTGCTCGACCACGAGCCGCCCGAGCCGGAGCCCGACGAGGACGTCGACGAGCTCCCCGAACCCGATCCCGCGCTGCGGATGCTGTCGCTGGCCCGGTACGGCATGGCCGAGGAGGCGGTGGCCGAGAACGTGGCCCGGCTCGCCGCCGCCGCCGAGCGGATCGCCGACCCGGCCTCGGTGCGCTCGGTGGCCAAGGGGCTGGACGAGGCGCAGAAGCAGGCGGTGGCCCAGGTGCTCTCGGCCGGGGTCAGCCTGCTCACGGGCGGCCCGGGCACCGGGAAGAGCCGCACGGTGGCCGCGGTCGTGCAGCTGCTGCGCACCAAGGGCACCGACGTCGCGCTCGCGGCACCCACCGGCCGGGCGGCCAAGCGGCTGGAGGAGCTCACCGACCACCCCGCGGTCACGGTGCACCGGTTGCTCGGGGCACAGGGCGCCTCGGGTGGCTTCTCCCGCAACGAGGAGTGGCCGCTGGACGCCGACGTCGTGGTGGTCGACGAGGCCTCGATGCTCGACGTCGAGCTGACCGCCGCACTCCTGGAGGCCTGCCCCGACGGCACCCACCTGCTGCTGGTCGGCGACCCGGCGCAGCTGCCCTCGATCGGCCCCGGACACGTGCTGGGCGACCTGATCGATTCCGGCGTCGTCCCGGTGACCGAGCTGACCACCCTCTACCGGCAGGCCGAGGGCGGAGCGATCGCGCGGCTGGCGTCGGCCGTGCGGGAGGGGCAGCTGCCGCCGGTCGACTCCCCCGACCGCGAGGTCGTCGTCGTGCCGGCCACCGGCAGCGGCGAGGCCGCTCGCCGCGTGGTCCAGCTGGTCACCGACTCGATCCCGCGTGCTCTGGGCATCGACCCCGGCGGGGTGCAGGTCGTCACCCCGGTGCACCGCGGGCCGGCCGGGACCATCGAGCTGAACAAGGCGCTCAAGGCGCAGCTGAACCCCGGTGACGGCACGGTGTTCGGCTTCGACGTCGGCGACCGCGTGGTGGCCACCGCCAACCACCTGGACCTGGAGCCCACCGGCTTCGCCAACGGCGAGGTCGGCGTCGTCACCGGGACCGGGGACGGGTCGCTGACCGTGGACTTCAGCTCCGGCCCGGTCGCCGTCACCGGCAATGCGCTGCCCGATCTGCGGCACGGCTGGGCGATCACCGTGCACCGCGCGCAGGGGTCGGAGTGGCCCGGCGTCGTCGTGGTGCTCCCGCCCGAGGCCGGCGGGATGCTCTCCCGTCCGCTGGTCTACACCGCGCTGACCCGCGCGCAGAAGCACCTGTCGATCGTGCACGCCAGCGGGGCCGCCCTCGCCCGGGCGGTCCGTGACGTCGACGTGCGCCCGCGGCGCACCCGGCTGGCCGGGCTGCTGCGCGAGATCGCCGGCTGAACGCCGTCAGCCGCGGCAGTCCCGTGCCGCCCGGGCCGCGCAGAGCAGCTGGCCGACGGCGGCGCCGAGCTGGCCGGCGCAGGTGAGCGGGCGTGGGAACGGCACCCGCACGTCGGTGTGGCCCAGCGGCTGCTCCACGCGCAGCCGGAACCCGAAGCGGTCCAGGGCGAGCGGGCGGACGACGCCGGCCGGGCCCACCACGTCGGCCGGGACGCGGCCGGCCAGGAGCGCGAGGACGTCGGCGTGCGCGCCGGCGAGGTGGCGCAGGTGGTCGGCCTCGACGGCGGCCAGCGGGTCGGGGCGGGCCACCGCGAACTCCTGCGGGCTGACCTCGACGCCGTCGCCGCCCTCCCCCAGGACCACCTCGGCGAGGTCGAGGCGCAGCAGCCGCGCGGACCGGCCGACGTCGAGCAGGACCTCGGTGGGCCGGGTCTCGGCGAAGGCGAGGACGGCGGCCCGCTCGTCCTCGGCCCGCACCGGCGTCGCCCAGCCGGAGAGCCACAGCTGCGCTCGGATCGGCCGGCGCAGCGGCACCGGTGCGTGGTCGCTGACCATCAGCAGGGCCGAGAGGTCCTGGTCGGGCGCGCGGTGGACGGCGTCGGCGATGTCCCCGTCGGCGGGGACGACCAGCAGCACCTGCCCGGCGCTGGTGACGGAGTGGGCAAGCAGCCGGCCGCCCTCGACACCGGGCGCGCAGACGGTCGCGGCGGACCGCGTGGCGACGGTGCGGGCGCGCTCGGCCGGCGCGGGCCGGAGCCCGTCGGCCTCCGGACGGCGCTCGGGCGCGGGGTGGGTCGGGCTGCTCGGCATGGCCCCTCCTCGGTCAGTTAGGGCAGCCTAACCAAAGAAGTCGTCCGGCGAAAAGGGGCGCCCCCGCACGCGACCGGCGTGGAGATCACCTCCCGGACGCGGCCGTCCGTCGGTGGCTCCGCCGCCCCGGCCCGCCGATCCGGACGACGAGCAGCCCGAGGGCGACGACGAGCAGCACCCAGGGAGTGGTGGAGGTGCCGGCGCTGGACGCCAGGAGCAGCAGGAGGGCGCCGAACGCCGCGCCGAGCAGCGCTCCGCGGAGCAGGCGGACGGCGACCGGACGCCTCGTGGGCGCCATGCCCCGCGCCACGGACGGAGAGACCCCGGCAGCGTGGGCCCAGCGCTCGGTGGCCTCCCGCACCGCGGCGTCACGCACCGACCGTCGATCCCCGTCCGTCGCCACAGCCCGCACCTCCCGGTCCACGCCCCACCGTGCCGGACCGGCAGGGTCGGGGCAGCTCGGGTGCAGGTCGTTCACCCACCCGGCGGAACGACGCGGGGCCCGGCGGATGCACCGCCGGGCCCCGCGCCCGTCGCTCCGGGGAGCGAGCCGCGTCAGCTCTTCAGGGTCTCCGCGACGTCCGGGTTCGCCTCGAGCCACGCCTCGACGCCCTCGGCGTACTGGCCCTCGCCGTACTCGTTGACGACGGTGTTCTCCAGCGAGGCGTACTGCTCGTCGCTCAGCTGCAGCTCACCCATGAGCTCGGCGACCTCGGCGCAGTCGCTGCTGAAGCCCTCGCGGCCGAGCAGGTGCAGGGCCTCGGGGTCACCCAGGGCACCCTCCGGGTCGGCGAGGTCCTTGAGCGGGAACTCGTTGTAGGCCCAGAACGGGTGCCACAGCGTGACGACGATGTCCTCCTCGGCGTCGACGGCCGACTGGAGCTCGGCCAGCATCGCCGTGGTGGAGGACTCGACGAGCTGGTAGGAGTCGTCGAGGCCGTAGGTCGGCATCACGCTGTCCTTGGTGGTGCGGGTCAGACCGGCACCGGGCTCGATCCCGACGATGCGGCCGCCGAACATGTCGGCGTTGCCGGCCAGGTCGGCGATCGAGTCGATGTCGACGTACTCCGGCACGGCCAGGGTGAGGACGGCGCCCTCGTACCAGGCCCCGAGGTCCTCGATCTGGTCGCCGTACTCGTCCATGTAGTCGGCGTGGGTGACCTCCGACCAGGCCGAGGGGTAGACGTCGACGTCCCCGCCGGCCAGACCGGAGTACAGCACCCCGGCCTCCGAGATCTCCTCGAACTCGACCTCGAGGCCGCGGTCCTCGAGGACGTTCTGCCAGAGGTAGGCGGTGCTCAGCCCGTCGGTCCAGGACGGGATGAACCCGAGGGTGACCGAGTCGCAGCTCTCGCTCCCGCTGCCGTTGCCGGCAGCGGTGGTGTCCTCCGTGCCCTCGTCCCCACCACAGGCGGTGGCGCTCAGGGCGACGGCTGCCAGTCCGGCGGCGAGCCGGGTTGCATGCTTGCGCACAGGTAGTGCTCCTTCCGGTGTTGCTACCGATCCACGAAGGTCGCGGATCGTCGTCCGCTGGTCCTGACCGGCCCGTCCGGGCCGTCTCATCAGGACCGCGGGGACGCTGTGGCCAGCTCCTCGGTGGGCTGGCCGGGGGCCGGGACGGTGCCGCTGCCGACGCTCGTCGACGCGCTCGGCCCTCTCCGGCGGCGGAGGGTGCGGCGCACGCGGCCGAAGGGGGACGCCGTGTCCGACCTGCCGAAGGCGGCGGTGAGCCGGTCCAGGTAGATGGCCAGGATGACCACGGCGAGACCGGCCTCGAAACCCAGCCCCACGTCCAGGCGGGAGATGCTGGTGACCACGATCTGGCCCAGGCCGCCGGCACCGATGAGCCCGGCGATCACGGCCATCGACAGGCCCAGCATGATCACCTGGTTGACGCCGGCCATGATCGTCGGCCGGGCCAGGGGCAGCTGGATGCCGCGCAGGATCTGCCCCGGCGAGCTGCCGAACGCGTAGCCGGCCTCGACGGTCTCCGCATCGACCTGGCGGATGCCGAGCTCGGTGAGCCGCACGCCGGGGGGCATGGCGAACACCATGGTGGTGATGACGCCGGGGACCACCCCGATGCTGAAGAAGATGACCGCCGGGACGAGGTAGACGAAGGCGGGCATCGTCTGCATGAAGTCCAGCACCGGCCGGACGACCGAGCTGATGCGGTCGCTCTTCGCCGCCGCGATGCCGGTCGGTATCGCGATCACCAGAGCGACGACGGTGGCGAACAGCAGCAGGGACAGCGTCTCCATCGCCGCCTCCCAGAGCTCCAGGCTCTGGATGAGGAGCAGGCCGACCAGGGAACCGATCCCGAAGGCGATCGACCGTGCCGCCAGGCCGAGCAGCGCCAGCAGCACCGCGAAGAGCAACGGCGGCGGGAAGAGGAGCACCTCGGTGATCCCGTCGACGGCGGTCTCGATGCCCGTGCTCACGGCGTCGAAGACCGGGTCGAAGTTCTCCTTGAGCCAGTCGAAGCCGGTGTCGATCCAGTCGCCGAGCGGCACGCGCGGGAGCGCGCTCTCCTCGGCCGCGGTGATAAGGGGGGTCTCAGGCACGGGGCGCCTCCACGGTCTGCGGGTCGTCGTCGGCCGGGGTCGGGGGGTGCGCGCCGTCGGTGCTGACGCCGCCGAGCGCGGCGAGCACGTCGCCGCGGGTGACGACCCCGAGCGCCTCCCCGGCCTCGTCGGCGACCAGCAGCGGCGCCTCCGACAGCGCGGACGGCTCGAGGAGGTCGGCCAGCGGGGTGTCCGGCGCGACGGTGACGGCGGTGGCGACCGGCCGCCCGTCGGCCCCCTCCACCGGCGCGCTCATCACGTCGCCGGCGGTGAAGACGCGGGACCGGTCGACGTCGGCGAGGAACCGCTCCAGGTACTCGTCACCCGGGTCGGCGAGGATCGCCTCCGGCGTGTCGAGCCGGACGATGCGGCCGTCGCGCATGACGGCCACCCGGTCGCCGAGCCGCATGGCCTCGTTGAGGTCGTGGGTGATGAAGACGATCGTCTTGCCCAGCCGCGACTGCAGGTCCATCAGTTGGTCCTGCATCTCCCGCCGGATGAGCGGGTCCAGCGCGCTGAACGCCTCGTCCATGAGCAGGATGTCGGTCCCGGCGGCCAGCGCCCGGGCCAGGCCGACCCGCTGCTGCATCCCGCCCGAGAGCTCGTCCGGGCGGTGGTCGGCCCACGCCTGCAGCCCCACCATCTCCAGCGCCTCGCGGGCGGCCGCCTGCCGTTCCCGGCGGTCGACCCCTCGCACCTCGAGCGCGTAGGCGGTGTTCTCGAGCACGCTCCGGTGCGGCAGCAGGGCGAAGTGCTGGAACACCATGCTGATCCGTTGCTGCCGCACGGCGCGCAGCCCCTTGGGGTCGAGCGCCGCGACGTCCTCGTCGCCGACGTAGACGTGCCCCGCGGTCGGCCGCACCAGGCCGTTGAGCATCCGGATGAGGGTGGACTTCCCCGACCCGGACAGACCCATGACCACGAAGATCTCGCCCTGCTCCACCTCGAACGAGGCGTCGATGACCGCGGCCGTGGCACCCGATGCCTGCACCTCGGCGGCCGAGGCGCCGGCTCGCAACCGGTCGACGACGTCCTCCGGTCGTCGACCGAAGACCTTGTAGAGGCCTTCCACTCTCAGGACTGGCACGTGCTACCTCCGGTGATCGTCGTGCGGATCCCGGGCGGGCACCGGCGCAGGAGGTCTGCTGGTCGTCCGTTGCCAAGGTCGCGACCGCTCACCGGCGCAGGTCGCCAGCGGGGTCAGGACTCGTGCGAGCGCTCTGGCGCACCGCCCGGAGGAGTGCCTTCGCGTCGCACGACGCGGCTGGGACAGGCCCGTGGGCACTCCTCGATCCGTCTCCGTCGCCGATGACCTAACAGGGCTCAGGAAACGAAAAGGTCACGGACAAGGCCCGACGGAAGCTTTGTCACGCAACCGTCATGTCCCGCGACCCGGTTGAGTGGTTTCCTGTGCCGTTGCCCACACGACACCGCCCGGCCGCCCTCCGGGAGGGCGGCCGGGCGGTGCGAGCCGATCACTGCACGGGGGTCACTCCCCCGGTTCGTCGTCCTCGATCGGGACGACGGTCTCCTGCTCGAGGACGTCGGCGTCGTTCGCCTCGCGGTACCCGATGGGCTCCCGGGGGCCGCCGGCTTCGCCGGGGCGGGCAGCCAGCTGCTGCTCCAGCGCATCGGCTTCGGGCACGTCGCCGGTGGGCGACGTCGCCTCCCCCGCGCGCGACGGAGCGGGCGGGTCGAGGAGCGCCTCCTGCTCCGCGCGGTCGGCGTCGGGCACGTCGCTCGAGAAAGCGGGCTCGGTCACGTCGTCCTCCCTGACAAGCGGATGCGGTCCTCCTCCATCGTGCCGTCCGACCGGCGAACCGGCAGGACGGGGCGGTGTGAGGGAGGCGACCAACACGTGCCCTCCGGGCGAACGGCAGGCACAATCGGGCCGATGGAGAGCGCCGGGGACTACGAGTTCGCGCCGCTGCGGATCCCGCCGGGCACCTCCCGGTCCGCAGCGGCCACGATGCTCAGCCTGCAGTCCGACGTCGGCGGGTGGGAGCTGGCCCGCCTCCAGCTGCACGCGGACGGCACCCGCAAGGTCATCCTGCGCCGCCGGGCGCGGCTGTCCTACCTGCCCAAGCCGGTCATCTAGCGCCAGTGCGCCGGGCGGCGCACCGCCGCCGGGATCCGCGTGGCCGCATCGCCCCGGGCCGCCGAGACCTGCGGCTGGGTGAGGAACAGGCACCGGCCGAGGTTCGCACCCCGGACGTCGGCGGCGCGCAGATCAGCACCGAGCAGGTCCGCCGTCCCCAGGTCGGCGCCGCGGAGGTCGGCGCCGATCAGGTAGGCGCCGCGCAGGCTCGCGCCGCGCAGATCGGTGCCCCTCAGGTCGCGGCCCACCAGGTCGGCGCCCCGGCGGTCCCGCGCCCGCGTCCCCGCACGCACCAGCTCGCTGACCCTGCCCAGCAGCTCCCCCACCGGTCCGCGCTGCGCGCCGACGTCGAGCGCGGTCAGCTGCTCCGGGGTGCCGCCGGTGAGCCGCTCGATCCGGTCGCGCACCGCGTGGAGCTCCGCGCGCAGCGGCGCGGCCGCGGGCAGGGAGACCGCCTCGGTGAGGTGCCAGAGCATCTCGTGCAGCTGGCGCATCACGGGCAGGACGGCGAACTGGGCACGGGCCAGCTCCGGCGTCTCCCGCCAGGTGCGGCCGCCGAACGTCGCCTGGGTGATGTGCTGGCCGGCGCCGAAGCAGTCGAACACCGTGCAGCCGGGGAAGCCCCGGTCGCGCAGCGTGGCGTGGACGCCGCAGCGGAAGTCCTCGCCCAGGTGCCGGCAGGGGGTGCCGGCCGGTTTGTCGATCGCGAAATCGGCCGAGGCGGCGAACTCGGGTGCGACGCAGCACAGGCCGGCGCACCGGGAGCAGTCCGCCCGCAGGTGGACCCGGTCGTCGACGACGGGCAGCGGGCGGGACGGCATGGCGGGGACCAGGCTAGGCGCCGATCCCCGCCCGGCCGTATCAGGGCACCAGCACGACCTTGCCGACGGTGCTGCGGTCGGCCAGCTTGGCCAGCGCCTGCGGCGCCTGGTCCAGCGGCAGGGACTCCCCCACGAGCGGGTCGACGGCGCCGGACTCGATGAGCTTCACGAGCTCGTCGTGCACCTTGCCGATGAGCGAGGGCTCCATCTTCCGGTACAGCCCCCAGTGCAGGCCCACGACGCTGTAGTTCTTGACCAGCAGGTGGTTGGCCGGCGCCTCGGGGATGCGGCCGCTGGTGAAGCCGACGACGACGATCCGGCCCTCGAAGGCGATGCACTTGCGGGACTTGTCGAAGACGTCGCCGCCGACCGGGTCGTAGACGATGTCGGCACCGTGCCCGCCGGTGACCTCCTTGACGATCGGGACGAAGTCCTCGGTCGTGTAGTCGATGACGTGGTCGGCCCCGAGCTCGCGGCAGATCCCGGTCTTCCGTGCGCCGCCGGCCGTCGCGACGACCTTCGCCCCGGCGGCCTTGCCGATCTGGATGGCCGCGGTCCCCACACCTCCGGCGCCGGCGTGCACCAGCAACCAGTCACCGGCCTTGATGCCGGCTCGGCGGTGCAGGCCCACGTACCCGGTCTGGTAGGTGAGATACAGCGATGCGGCCTTCTCGTCGGTCATCGAGTCGGGCACGGCCCAGGCGTTGTTCGCGTCCATCAGCGCGTACTCGGCGAAGGCGCCGGGGCCGCCGGACGGCGAGCCGATGACCCGCTGGCCGGTCTCGACGATCTCGCCGCACAGCTCGACGCCCGGGGTGTAGGGCAGCGGCGGCTTCTCCTGGTACATGCCCATGGCCATCAGGACGTCGGGGAAGTTCAAGGCCGCCGCCCGCACCTTGACCAGCACCTGGCCCTCGGCCGGTGTGGGCTGGTCGACGTCGTCGAGGCTCATGACCTTCGAGGGATCACCGAGTTCGTGTACCCGCCATGCACGCATGGGCCCGACCTTGCCAGACCACCGGTGACCGCCGTCACGTGCCCCCTCCCCTCCGGCTCGCACTGGTGCGGCAGGCGTGCCAGTCTGCGGGGCGGTGGCCGCCCTCCCCCGCGGCGGCCCGGGAGGGAATTCGATGATCGAGCAGTTCACCGACCGGTTGCGCTTCCTCGGCGCGTTCCTCGCCCACCCGCGGCAGGTGGGGGCGGTGCTCCCCACCTCGCGTGCGGCGGTGCGCGACATGCTGGACATGGCCGACGTGCCGGGAGCCGAGCTGGTGGTCGAGCTGGGCGCCGGCACCGGGGCGCAGACCCAGGAGATCCTGGCCCGGCTGCGCCCCGGCGCGCGGCTGATCACCTTCGAGATCGACCCCCGCCTGGCCAAGCTGCTGGACGAGCGGTTCGACGACCCCCGCGTGCAGGTTGTCTGCGACTCCGCGGAGAACCTCGAGGCCCACCTCGGTGACGCGCGCGCCGACGTCGTCGTCTCCGCGTTGCCCTACACCTCGCTGGAGCCGGGCCTGCGGCGACGGATCCTGGACGTGGTCCCCCGGGCGATGGCGCCGGGCGGCACCACCGTGGTCATCCAGTACTCGCCGCTGCTGCTGCCCGAGCTCCGGAAGCGGTTCACCACGGTGCGGTGGCGGATCACCCCGTGGAACGTGCCGCCGGCGTTCCTGTACTCCTGCCGGCAGGACTGACTCAGCGCATCGACGGCGGGCGCAGCGCCTCGGGCACGACGGCGGTCTCGCCCGCCGTCGTCCTGGCGCTCGGCACGCCCTTGAACTTGTAGGGCACCGTGCCGACGCCGGGCTGGATCACGTAGGCCGCGCCGGGCTCGGCCGAGCCCCAGGCCATGACCATCGCGTCGGCCACCTCCTCGGCGGTGAGCACCGGGAAGCCGGCAGCGGTGAACTGGTCGCGGATCCGGTCGATGATCGCGGTGTCGGCGAACCCGGGGCAGATCGCCGAGATCGTCGTCCCCTCGGCCGCCAGCCGCGGCGCCATGGAGCGGACGAAGGCGATGGCGCCCCCCTTGGCGACGCTGTAGCCCGGGTCGGTCGCCATGGGCGAGAGGCCGGCCAGCGACGCGGTGACCACCATGGCGCCGCCCCCGGCGCGCTTGATCGCCGGGCGGGCCGCGGCCACGCCGTAGACGACGCCGAACAGGTCGACGTCGACCACCCGCATGAACTCGTCGAGGTCGAGGACGTCGTCGCTCTTGGCCGCGGAGATGCCGGCGTTGAGGTAGGCGGCGTCCAGCCGGCCGTGGTCGGCCTCGATCCGGCCCACGAGCTCCTCGTTGGCCGCGCGGTCGGTGACGTCGAGGACGGCGAACTCGCACCCGAGGTCGGCCGCGACCTGGCGGTTGCGCTCGCTGCCGAGGTCGGCGAGGACGACGGTGACCTCGCGCTCGCGCAGCTTGGTGGCGAGGGCGCGGCCGAAGCCGCCGGTCCCTCCGGTGATGAGGGCGACGGAACCGGGGCGGGGTGTGGGAGAGGTCACCCCCGCATCACATCATGCGTTGCGCAGGAAGCGGTCGAGCACCCGGACGCCGAAGCGGAGGGACTCGACCGGCACCCGCTCGTCGATGCCGTGGAACAGCGAGGCGAAGTCCAGGTCGGCCGGCAGCCGCAGCGGGGAGAACCCGAAACAGCGCATGCCCAGGCGCTGGAAGCTCTTGGCGTCGGTGCCGCCGCTCATGGTGAACGGCACCGGCCGGGCGCCGTCGTCCTCCGCCTTGAGCGCCGCGACCATCTGGTCGACCAGCGGGCCGTCGAACGTCGTCTCCACCGCCTGGTCGTGCACCAGCCACTCGCGCTGCACCCCTTCACCGATCAGCGCGGCGAGCTGGCGCTCGAACTCCTCCTCCTGCCCGTAGAGGAAGCGGCCGTCCACGGTGGCGCTCGCCGTCCCGGGGATGACGTTGGCCTTGTAGCCGGCGTCGAGCATCGTGGGGTTGGCGGTGTTGCGCAGCGCGGCGCCGATCATCCGGCTGATGCTGCCGAGCCGGGCCAGCGCGAGCTCGGGCTCGGCGAGGTCGACCTCGATGCCGTAGGCGTCCTCGACCGCGGCGATGAACTGGCGCATCGGCGGGGTGAGGGTGATCGGGAACCGGTGGGCGCCGACGCGGGCGACCGCCTCGCACAGCCGGGTGACGGCGTTGTCCTCGTGCAGCATCGAGCCGTGGCCTGGCTTCCCCGCGGCGGTCAGCCGCATCCACGCCAGGCCCTTCTCGGCGGTCTGCACCAGGTAGAGGCGCAGGTCGTCGTGGACGGTGATGCTGAAGCCGCCGACCTCGCTGATCGCCTCGGTGCACCCCTCGAACAGGTCGGGGTGCTCGTCGACCAGGAAGTGCGCGCCGAGCTTCCCGCCGGCCTCCTCGTCGGCGACGAAGGCGAGCACGATGTCGCGCGGCGGCTGGACGCCGGTGCGCGCCCAGTCACGCACCAGCGCCAGCACCATGGCGTCCATGTCCTTCATGTCGACCGCGCCGCGGCCCCAGATGTAGCCGTCCCGCTCCTCGCCGGAGAACGGGTGCACGCTCCACTCGGCGGGGTCGGCGGGCACGACGTCGAGGTGGCCGTGCACGAGCAGGGCCGGGCGGCTGCGGTCGGCGCCCGGGATGCGGGCGACCAGGCTGGCCCGGCCCCGCTCGGACTCGTGGATGACGCTGCTGATCCCGACCTCGTCGAGCTTGCCGGCGACCCACTCGGCGGCGGTCCGCTCCCCCGCGCTGGTCGACGTGCTGCCGGTGTTGGTGGTGTCGATCCGGATAAGGTCGCTGAGCAGCTCGGCCACCTCGGCCTGGGCGCCGGCCAGCGGGGCGGGGGTGTCGGCCATGGTCGCGATGGTGCCACCTCGACGGTGCTCACCCGAGCGAGTGATGCGGTACTCCACCGTCCGAATCCCCGGGTCGATGGATCGGCCGTGAGGACGATGCGCCCTTTCGGCGCCCGTGAACCCCGAGCCGCCGCCGCCAACGGCTCGGTCCTGCTGGTGGTCAGCGCGGCGGTCCTGTTCGTCCTGCCGGTGTTGTACGAATCGGACGGCGGCGCCGCGGCGCAGGTCGTGCACTGGGTGGGCCTGGCCGCATTGCTGGGCGCGGCGGCGGCGTGCCGGGCGCTGCCGCCGGAGCGCATCGACCGGGCGAACGGCTTCCTCGCGCTGGCCCTGGCCGGCGTGGCGCTCACCGGCTCGCTGAACCTGCTGACGTCGGACACGACAGCCGGCGCCCAGGCGTTCTACGCGTTCCCGGTGCTCTGGACGGCCGTCCACCTGCGGACCCCGGCGGTGGTGCTGGTGACCGCGAGCGCGCTGGCCGCCGAGCTGCTCACCCTGCTGGTGCTGCTGTCCCCCGCTGCCGCGCTGGCCGACTTCTTCTTCTTCGGCGCCCTGCTGGTCGCCATGGCCACGCTCCTCGTGCGGGCCAACCGCACCCAGGAAGTGCTGGTCGACGCCCTGCAGCGCCAGCTCACCGTCGACGCCCTGACCGGGCTGGCGACCCGGCGCGCCTTCGACGAGGCGCTCGAGCGGTCGCTCAGCCGGTCGGTGCCCCGGGGGACGGCCCTGGTGCTGATCGACGTCGACTGCTTCAAGGCGATCAACGACAACCACGGCCACCCGGTCGGCGACGACGTCCTGGTGCACCTCGCCGCTGTGCTGCGCGGTCACGTCCGCATCCACGACGCCGTGCTGTCCCGGTTGGGCGGGGACGAGCTCGCCGTCCTGCTCCCCGGCTGCGACCGCGCCGTCGCCGTGCGGCGCGCCGAGGAGCTGCTGCACGCAGTCCGATCCGAGCCGCTGGTGCTCAGCGACGGCACTCAGCTGCCGCTGTCGATCAGCCTCGGCGTGGCCCACGTGCCGCAGCACTCCCGTGACCGACGGGGGCTCTACACCGCGGCCGACGCGGCCCTCTACGACGCGAAGCGGGCCGGGCGCGGGCGGGTTGCGCTGGCCGCCGTCTGAACCGCGACCGGGCCGCCGGGGGGTGCGTGATCCGGCCTCTGCGGTCAGGTAGTCTTCTCCACGCACTCGTCCGGGTGGCGGAATGGCAGACGCGCTAGCTTGAGGTGCTAGTGCCCTTTATCGGGCGTGGGGGTTCAAGTCCCCCCTCGGACACCGAGTTGAACCCCCACAGCCTCACTGGCCGGTGGGGGTTCTTCCGTTTCTCGTACCGGTACGTCTGCCTGATGCCTGAAGAGCTGCCCCGCATCGGCCTCTCTCTCCAGCCGACCGGCCCGACGTTGTTGGCATTAGGTGGCACGTAGGCCGTGCACCGGGCGAGGTGGACGCTGTCTCAGGCGCCCTGTCCCGACGTCCGGACGCGGCTCGCGCTCGTTACCCGCGTCGCCGAGCTCGGCAGGCGGCGTCGAACACCGCTCTGCCTCGCGCTGCACGTGGCCGGGCTGCTGGCCACGTTCCCCCTGGATACGGTCCGACGGGGACGGCGTACCGGAACCGGACTTTCAGTGGGCCCGGCAAGGACCGTTCCCACCATCAGCACGACCGACTCGCGACGGGACGAACACCCTGCCCATGACACCGGGGACACAGCGCGCGGCGATCGCAGCGGTCCAGGTCCTCGGACTGGCCGTGTGGTTCTCTGTCTCCGCGGTAGTTCCCAGCCTGCAGACCGAGTGGGACATCTCCAGCGCTTCGGCGGTCTGGCTCACCGGAACCGTCCAGCTGGGTTTCGTCACCGGAGCGCTTGTCTCCACCGTGCTCAACCTCGCCGACCGGTTCCCACCGCACGTCCTCATGGCCGCCAGCGCCGCGCTCGCCGCCCTGGCCACCCTCGGCCTGGCCGTTCTCGCCGACGGGCTTCCCGTCGCGTTGGGCCTGCGGTTCCTGACCGGGGGGTTCCTCGCCGGCGTCTACCCGGTCGGCATCAAGCTGATGGCCTCCTGGGCGATCAGCAGCAGGCGGGGTCTGGCCATGGGTCTGCTCATCGGCGCGCTGACTCTCGGATCGATGCTTCCGCACCTGATCGGCGGGCTGGTGGACCTTCCCTGGCGGGAAGTGCTGCAGGTGACGGCCGGGACCGGTCTGCTCGGTGCCGTCCTGGCCCTCACCGCGGTCCGCCCGGGACCGCACCTGTCGAGCGGCCCCACCAGGCTGCACCCCCGGTACGCGCTGCAGATGTTCGCCCAGCCCGGGCCGCGGCTGGTCAATCTCGGCTACTTCGGGCACATGTGGGAGCTGTACGCGCTGTGGACCTGGCTTCCGTCGTTCGTGCTCCACGCCGCATCGTCGGCCGCGTTCGGCGCGTATTCCCACATCCTGGTCTTCGTCACCATGGGTCTCTTCGGCCTGGCCGGGTGCCTGCTCGGAGGATGGGCGGCCGACCGGTTCGGGCGCTCCGCGGCGGCCGTCACCGCCTTGACCGTCAGCGGCGCCTGCTGCCTGCTGTCGCCACTGGCGTTCCTCGCCCCGGCACCCGTGCTCGCCCTGTTCTGCGCCATCTGGGGCGCCTCGGTCATCGCCGACTCGGGCGTGTTCTCCACCGCGCTGTCCGAGGTCGCCGACCGCCGCTTCGTCGGCACCGCCCTCAGCGCCCAGACCGCCATCGGGTTCGCCCTCACCGTGCTCAGCATTCAACTGGTCCCTCTCATCGCCGAGGGCGTCGGCTGGCAGTACGCGTTCCTGCTCCTCGCCCCGGGCCCCACGCTCGGCGCGCTCGCCATGCGCCGCGTCAGCACCGTCGCTCCCGCGCGAGGGGTGTGAGCGCCTGGCGGCTCCGCTCCCTCGTGGCGCGCGTCGTCGAGGCCGTTCAGCCGCGCGTCTTCAGCCCATCGTCGTTGCGCCGACCACCACGTGCACTGGAACCGAGACCGGGGCGCGGACGTAACCACGGCGGCCGGCGTCAGCACAGCCGGCACGGATGCGACAACCCACCGGAGCCTCCTGGGCGTCGTTGCTCCAGGCCGCACCTCGGGGTGGTCCACCGCTACGTGGCACCACCGTGCGGTTGGAGCCGAGGATCGACTTCTCGGGTTCCGGTCCGCCTGATGCTGACGATCCGATGCGGGATGCACGACAGCCAACGCTCGACATCCCGTACGGCGAGGTCGCGGACTGGATCACGCGTGCAGCCGTGTGCGTATGTACCGTGTCGCCCCTCGGACACCGAGTTGAACCCCCACAGCTGTCAAGCCGTGGGGGTTCTTCGTCGATGGGGTCATCGGCGCTGTGCCCCATCCTTGAGCGGACGCCGCGTCTGATCCTGTTGCGGTGCCCCGCCTCGCGAGGACGCGGCACTGATGGCCCGGCGGCGGGGCGTACGCGTGACCGCACGACTCCAACGCACTTGTCGTCGAACCGTCGATGAAGCGCGCGACCTCCCCTGACGGGGTGTCGCGGAACGCGTGAGAACACCCACACACACACACACACCCGGTGGCCGGTATCCCTGGCGTTCTCGGGGACCGCGCGGATCGTGGCAGTCTTGCGTGCAACCCGCGGATCGGCCGGACGCATGAGGACCGCAAGAAGCGCTTTGCGCCACGCTCGATCAAGCTCGAGGCGACGTCCGTGTGGTCGCGTTGCTCAACGTGGGAGGCCTCCGGAGAACTCCAGAGTGCCTGCGACAGAGCCGTCGGCCTCATAGCCGGTCAGCACGCCGTCGGCCCCGGGGGGGAACCACCCGTGCAGCCACCCACGTGCGAGCACGGTCGGGTAGGTCGATCCGTCGGGCAGTTGCATCTCGCCGCGCACGGCGGTCCCGGCGCGCACCACGTACACGACGTACGGGTCGGCTCCGGAAATACCCGTCTCCGCCGCGAAGTCGTTCGGGAAGCTCCCGGGACCGCACGCCCCGCCGTTCTCGTAGAAGTCGGCGGGTGCTGGTCCAGCGGCGCTTTCCGCCGTCTCGAACACGGGCGCGGTGCACCAGGTGTAGCCGTTTGCGGGGTCTTCCTCCCATGTCACCACCGTGAAAACCCGCCCGTCGGGTCCAGGAGCGGTCCCAGCTCGCTGGACGGTCGCAGCAGCGGAATCCGGGTCGGTGGCCCTCGAGGCCAGCAGGTCGACGAGTCGGTCTGGCAGGAGGCCGGTCGCGGCCGCTGTCCCGATGCCGCCGGCGAGCAACGCCCCGGACAAGGCAACGGACACGATCTTCCGGCGGTGGCGCCTGGGGAGCCGCTGCTCCGTCCGGGACGCTGTGGTGAAGGCGGTGATGCGGGCGAGTTCAGCAGCCGACCAGTCCTCGTCCAGCGCGGGAGCCGGGCGAAGCGCCTGGAGGCGGGTGAGCGGATCGGTCGTCTCGTTCACGAGGCGCTCCTTGGACGTGTCGCTCGGATGCGGAGTGGGGCTGGTTCGGGGTCGGCGGTCGCCTCCCGCAATCGTCGGCGCGCACGGTGCAACCGAACGGCGAAGGTGGTAGCCGAGCAGCCGGCCACCTGCGCGGCGTGCGGGGCGCTCAACCCGTCCCAGGCGACGAGCAGCAGCGCCTCCCGCTCGATCGAGGTGAGCGTGGCCAGGGCTGCCAGCATCGCTTGGCGCTCGACAGCGGAGATCTCGGCTGCCGGGCCGTACTCGGTCAGTTCGGTCAGCCGCTGCAACTCGCCCTGCAGCAGGGCTTGTCGGTAGCCCGAGCGACGGTGGTTGGTGAGCGTGTTGCGGGCGACGACGAGCAGCCAGGGCAATGGATCCCCCGGAACATCGGCCAGTCGCCGCCAGGCCACGAGGAACGTCTCCGACACGACCTCGTGCGCGGTCTCCTGGTCGGTGTGCCGCTGCGCGTAGGCGAGCACCCGAGGGGCGTGCTCCTTCCAGAGTGCGGTGATCCGGCTGGTCTCGGGTTCCGCCGCCGAACCGCTTCCCGTCGCTGTCACACCTTGCAATGTCCGGCACCTGGCCGTTTCTTACGTCCGCGGCCCGTGTCGTCCTGCCATCCCTCCGCCCCTCCGCTGGCCGCTCCAGCGCTACGGCAGGCGGCTTCGTGACTCCTCGACGGCTGTGCCCGCTCGCGATCGCGCCGAGCGACGGCCGATCGCCGCCGGAGTTTCTCGTTGCTGATCGCGGCAGATCAGTCCCTCAGTTCGCGGACGTCCTTCCCCTGTTCGGCGAACGCCTTGAAATCCTCCATGTGCTGTTGCGACTGCTTGTGGAAGGCGCTGGGCATGAGCCGCGCCACCAGCCGCATGAGCGGACCGGCGAACCGGTACTCGCTCTCGCTCTCCCAGAGCGTCGACCCCGGACTGGCTTCGGTCAGCCGATCGCGCACGACGCTCCACATGCCCGCGCCGACGATCTCTCGCTCGAAGTGAACGACGGCCTCTGTGGGGATCGCCTCCAGGTCTGGCGGATCCCGGCGTGTGATCGTCTCGGTGCACTCGAACTTCCGCTTCCCCGACTGCATCACGACCCGGGACGTGGTCCCGAGCTGTCCGTGCATCCCCTCCACGGGCTCGTGCAGCGTCAGGTCTCGCAGCCACTTCGGTAGGTGCGCCGGGTCGGCGAGCAGCTGGGCCACTTTCTCTCGCGGCAGGGCGATCTCGATCGAGTTGGTGTACTTCATGTCGCGCCTTCCTCCCGGCGGTGGGTCAACCTGCCTGTTGTGCTGCTCGTCTGCTCTTCGACGCGGATGCCTGACATCCGTCTTGCGAGCGCCATGAACGCCGATCAGCTCACCGCAGCGGGAGTTCAGGTCGGGTCGGGCGCGTAGAACGTGATGGTGGCCTCGACCGCGGCCGCGACGTGCTCCGGTTCGCCACCGGCGGCCAGGTGAGCATCGCCCCAGGCCGCTGCGCTGCGGCGGATGAGCTCGCGCCCTTCGGGCGATCTCTGGACCACCTCGTGGTCGGCGGTCTCGCCACCGGCCAACAGCCGGGCCAGGGCGAGGAGATGCAGGTCCCAGCCGACGCCGCCGGCACCGGGGCCGTAGGTCGGGAAGAGGGGCTCCTCGACGACCGCCGCGTGGATCAGCTCGAACTCGGTGTCGCCGGTCGGCCCCGGGACCAGACGCACTTCCACCTCGCTCGTGCCGGGCCAAGCGTCGGCGTCCGGCCCGTAGAGCCAGGACACCTTCAGCAACCGCGGCGGCTCGCACCGGAGGATCTCGCCGTGCTCGCCACTGTCCAACTCGAACTTCCCGCCGAGCCGCAGATCCCCGGTGACCGGGCTCAACCAGCGATGCAGCCGCTCGGGGCTGGTAACGGCGTCCCAGACGTCGTCGATCTGCGCTTCGTATCGCCGCCGCAACTCGATGGTGTACGCCTCGCCGGCGGGCACGCTGCCCTTCCCCATCGCCCGGCGCGCGGCGGTCAGTTCGTCCAGTACGTCTTTCACGTCAGGTGCCCCTCGCTGCTGGATCCGTCTTGTCCGCATCGATGCCAGGCTCGGCCGGTCGAGTGGACTCCCCACCAGCCGGAGTCCGAGCTGCACGCCTGCCCCGGGCCAGTTCGGTCTCCAGGGCGTCGAGGCGCTGTTGCCACAACCGGCGAAACCGGTCCAACCATGCGTCGACCTCGCTCAGCGGCCGGGGCTCGACGGCATAGAAGCGGCGAGCTCCCTCAGGTCGCACCGACGTGAACCCGCTGTCACGCAGCACGCGCAGATGCTGTGAGACACCCGGCTGGGAGAGTCCGAACTCGGCCCGGATGACGTCCGTGATTCGGCCCGAGGTCTGCTCGCCGTCGGCAAGCAGCTCCAGTATTCGTCGGCGCACCGGGTCGCCGAGGATGTCGAACGCGTGCACGAACCCGACTCTACCGGCCCCTACTTATATAAGTCGATACGGGCGTTCTGAGGGCGGCCGAGCAGATCCAGCGCCGGCTGCGCAACGAGAATTCGTCGTGGCAAGTACTCCAGGCCGAGGACAGCGGCTCGACTCGGGAGCTCCTGGCGGTCACGTGGAGCCCGGGGCAGACGTCGGCATGGGCGCAGGCACCAACGGAGCCCCGTGGCGGTCCTCGGCCCGACGTCAGTACGACCCGGCCGCTTGCCTGGGTGCGGCCTTCGGTCTCCGCGCGGACGATGACGGCTCCCGCGGCCACGAGCGCCGAAGTGGCTGCCCCGGCGCCGCTTCCGGCGACCGCACGCCGAGCCGAGCACCGGGGGTGCTGGGCGCGGCCGCGATGAGCACCGATCCCACTGCGGCACTCCCCCGGCGGCCCGGATCGCGGCCCGGGCCGCCCACGGGCGATCATCGGCGGAGCGAGCAGCGCCCCGGCGCAGAGCGCGCGTCGCCGACGTCGAGCTGCCACCAGGTCAGCGCCGGCGCCGGACCAGAGCTGCGACGAGGGCGACGAAGGCGGCAGTGCTCAGCGCGGTACGCACCAGGTTCCAGGCGACCCACGGTTCTTCGTAGGCTGCCCGGACCGCGGAGGGGTCGGCGATCGCCCTGACCGGACCGGCCGAGGCCAGCTGCTCGTTGAGCGGAAGCGAGAAGCCCATGGTGACGAGGAATGCGCCGGCGTAGAGGACGGCGGCCGCGACCACCCACAACCGAGCGGGGCGACGACGCGCCAGGACGAGCGCCGCGGCCGCGACGGTGAGCACGAGAGCGCCGAAGAAGACCGGTCCGAAGGCCGCGTTGCGCACCGTGGCGTTGATCCACTGCATCGCCTCGATGAACGTCCTGTCCTCCGTCCTGGCGAGGCCCACCATGACCGAGCAGGCGTAGGCGAAGAAGAAGCCCGCCATCAGCCCGGTGGCCACCGTCGACGCAGCGAGCAGTGCTGACTCGATCCGGGAGCGTCGTGCGCCGCCGCTGCTGGCGTCGGTCGCGGGGTACGTGGATGTGCCGAGCATGAGCTGCTCCTCGGAATCGAACCGGTCGGTTCGGATAGATTCGAACTGTTCGGTACGGTTGTCAAGTGCCCATTCCCGGCGGACGACGACGCGGCCGACCACCCGAGGCGGAGCGTGCGCAACGACGCGATCAGGCGCTCGACGCTGCCCTCGAAGAGATCCTCCGGGCCGGCTACGAGCGGATGACCATGAGCGCCGTAGCCGCCCGCGCGGGCTCGTCGAAGGAGAGCCTCTACTCGTGGTTCGCCAGCAAGGAGGGCATGGTCACCGCACTCATCCGGCGCCAGTCGGCTGCCACGAACGCACTGGTGGAGCAGGCGGTCAACCGCGGTGGAGCCCCGTCAGACGTCCTGCTCGGCATCGCCCGCGGGCTGCTGGACCTGCTGACCAGCGAGACGTCACTGGCCCTGAACCGTGCGGCCATGACCTCGTCGCCGCTGGCTGTCGTGCTCCTGCGCCACGGCCGGCACACCACGGGTCCGCTTGTCGAGGGCTACCTGTCCAGGCTCGCCGACGACGGTGTGCTCGTGATCGAGGAACCAGGCAGCGCCTTCGCTCTCTTCTACGGGCTGGTCATCCAGGACGTGCAGATCCGCGCCCTGCTGGGTGAGGCGCCGCCGAGCGGCCCGGACCGACAGCGGCGGGCCCAGTTGGCAGTCGATGCGTTCCTGCGCCTCACCCAGCCCTCCCGGCGCCCCCGGTCGGACTGAGGATGGACACGCTCCGGGGGGCGCCTGACCGGGGCGCAGGGTCGGGGGCTGACCGACGTGCTGGGGCAGTCCGTGGCGACCACGGCGGATCCGTCAGCGGGCGCCTCGCAGACGTGTGCGTATGTACCGTGTCGCCCCTCGGTCACCGAACGGGGGCCCCACGATTCACCTCGTGGGGCTTTGTCGTTCCAGGGAGCAGCAACCGCGGCGTATCCGGCGGCGCGCAGTCCTCGGGGCATCAGAACCTGTTTCGCGGGAAGAGTCCGAGCGGCCGACTACCCCGCTATGCCACCCTCGAGGCTTCGTCCTACCGGGACCAGGTCGTTGCTGCGCTTCTCGCTGCGCTCCCGGTGGGCCCCCGCCGCCGCACGGACCAGCTGAGAGGGACACCTGATGCAGACCGCTGAGCCAACGGAGCTGTTCGACCTGCGCATGAGCGAGGAGGCCCGGCCGCTCTTCGACCGAGTCGTCCGATTTCTCGAGGACGTGGTCGCGCCGATGCAGGAGGAGTATTTCCGGCTCGGCGAAGGGCGCGCCGACCGTTGGTCGTACGCGCCGGGTCAGCTCGAGGCGCTCGAGGGGGCCAAGGCCAAGGCCAAGGAGGCCGGCCTGTGGAACTTCTTCCTCCCCGACTCCGAGGTCGGCGGCCTCACCAACCTCGACTACGCCTACATCGCCGTCGAGCTCGGCAAGTACCCGCTCGGCTCCGAGTCGCTCAACTGCTCGGCCCCCGACACCGGCAACATGGAGGTGCTCGAGCGCGTCGGGACGCCCGAGCAGAAGGCCCAGTGGCTCGAGCCGCTCCTCAACGGCGAGATCCGCTCCGCCTACGCCATGACCGAGCCCGACGTCGGCAGCTCCGACGCCAAGAACATCCGGCTCCGGGCGGTGCGCGACGGCGACGAGTACGTCCTCAACGGCGAGAAGTACTACATCTCCGGCGCCGGCGATCCCCGCTGCAAGATCATGATCGTCATGTGCCAGACGAACCCCGACGCGCCGGCGCACGCGCAGCAGTCGCAGATCCTCGTGCCGATGGACACCCCCGGCGTCGAAGTGCTCGGCCCGATGCAGGTGTTCGGCCGCGACGACGCCCCCCACGGCCACATGCACATCCGGTTCACCGACGTGCGCGTGCCCGCCTCCAACATGCTGCTCGGCGAGGGCCGTGGCTTCGAGATCAGCCAGGTGCGCCTGGGGCCCGGGCGCATCCACCACTGCATGCGTGCGATCGGCCAGGGCGAGAAGGCGCTGGAGTTGATGATCCGCCGGGGCAAGTTCCGGGAGGCGTTCGGCAAGCCGATCCTGAACCTCGGCAAGAACATGGAGACGGTGTCGCGGGCGCGCATCGAGCTCGATGCCTGCCGGCTCATGGTGCTGAAGGCCGCCAAGGCGATGGACGTGCTCGGCAACTCCCAGGCCCGCGTCTACGTCTCGGCGGTGAAGGCGATGGTGCCGGAGAAGGTGTGCCAGATCATCGACCAGGCCATCCAGATCCACGGCGCCACCGGGGTGTCGCAGTGGACGCCGCTGGCCGACATGTACACCAGCCAGCGCACCCTCCGCCTGGCCGACGGGCCCGACGAGGTGCACCACTTCGTCGTCGCCCGCCACGAGGCCGGTCGCTACACCGAACCGGCCCCCGGTCGCACCGAGGCCCTCGGCGACGGCGTCTTCGCCGGGCCCTGAGCCAGCGGCTGCCCAAGACCGGATGCTCCCGGGCGATCCACCCGGCATCGTGGTGGCCAACCGCCAGCACAGCAGGCCCCGGGGTCACGTATCGCGCACGGCATCGTGGATGCTCCACGATGCCTGCGCGAGATCCACTCGCACGTCGTGGCCACGGTGCAGCAAAGGGGTGGATTCGTCGAGGAACTGAGCGAGCGCCTCGTGGGCCGCGCCTTGGACCGGCCGCCCCTTGGCATCGACCACCCGCCACCACGGCACGTCGTGACCGCCGTTGCGCAGGATCCGGCCCACGGCACGCGCGCCCGTGCCGGCCACCTCGGCGACCTCGCCATAGGTCATCACCTGCCCCCTGGGGATCGACGACACGGTGCTCAGGACCCGCTCGGCCACTTCGCTCATGATCTCGCCCTCACTGCCTTCGTCGATCGGTGTGCCGTGGAGTTTTCGCCGACCGTTCCGACCGACGCAGGTTGACGTCCGCAGGCTCGGCGGCCGCTCCCAGCTTCTGGACCTCAGGCGCCTCGCTGCCCTTGACGCGCGTCATCACGACCGTTCTCGTCCTCGTCCGCCCTTCCCAGGACGAACTCCTCGGGTGGAGAGAGGACCCCGTTCGCCTGCACGGTGACGTGGTGCGGCCCCGGGTAGTACGTCCGGGTGGTGATGGGCCGGAAGGAGTGGGTCTTCGTGACGACGGTGCTTCCGCCGGCGGCGATGCGTCGTGACCCGAGCTTGAAGGTCTTCCCGCTGACGGACCCGTTGGCACGTCGGAATCCGATGGAGTAGTCGATCGCCACGGTGGCGTCCGTCTCCCCCTCGTTGGTGACGACGGTCGTGAACGTGAGTTCCCCTCCCCAGGGAACGACCTCACCGGAGATGCGCGGCCGGGCCACGCGGAGGCTCTTCCCGGTGAAGCCCAGGAGCGCCAGCGCGGTGGGATCGGCCCGCTTGATCAGCGTCCTCAGGCCGTGCCGGAGCACCCAGGGAGTGCTGGCGTCCGGGTCGCCGGCCCACGCGGCGGCGGTGTCCGTGACGACGGAGGGATCGACGCGACTGAGGTCGTTGAGATGGTTGGCGACCGAGCGCCGCACGTACTCGGCCGGGTCCCGGTAGGTGGCGTCCAGGATGCCTCGTGTCGCACGAGGATGGGCAAGCAGCCACGGCACCCGCTTCGCCCAGGGCAGGTAGGCGCGAGAGCCCTCCGTGGCGAGTCGCCGCACGTGCTCGCTGTCATGCCCCGTCCAGGTCTGCATGATGCAAAGGGCGCGCTCGGGTCGCGCGTTCAGGAGCTCGCGAACGGCGAACTCGCCCGTCAGCCCGACGGTGAGCCGGGCGAGGAGTGCCATGGCGGCGTCGAAGTCCCGCGTCGAGCCGGATTCGAGTGCTCTCGACGCGACGAACTCGGTGGTGGGCCAGATCATCCACCCGTCGAGACGCGGCTCCTCCAGCACGTCGAGCACCACGCGCTCGGCGGCGGGGAAGCCCGCCGGGACGTCGCTGAGGAGAGCATCGCGGACGATGTCCACCCGCTCCCTGAGGCGGACGCCCCGTACGGCCCCTTCCGCCTGGACCAGAGCGGAGAAGTCACTGGTGGGCGCAACCGCTTCGAGCGCAGCCCGTAGCCGTGCAACGACGGCTGGGCTGATCAGTTCGTCCATGGCGCCCACGGCGACTCCTTTCCGACAGGGCACGTCTTCTGCGTGCGGGCGCGCCCTGGACGGGTTGGCGCCCCCGTCCTCGTCACAGCCCGGACCACGCCTCGCGGCTGCTGAAGCTCTGTCCGGGTGGTGGAAGAGCGGCGGCAGCCACCCAGGCGGGGATCGCTCGTGTCGCCACACGGCTGCTCGCGCCGGCTCCGATGCCCATCGGTCTAGACCGTCGGGACGGTACCGCCGTCGATGACGTACTCCGCACCGACGATCGCCGACGCCTGGTCGGACACCAGGAAGCCCACGAGATCGGCGACCTCCTCCGTTCTCGCGAAACGGCCGAGAGGGACTCCGCCGAGGGAGTCGAGGATCCTCTGCTTCGCTCCCTCCCGGCTCAGGCCATTCCCTTCCGCGATCCGATCCACGAACCTCTCATAGGCCTCGGTCTCGATCCCCCCGGGACTGATCGCATTGACCCGCACACCGTGCGGCGCGAGCTCGTTCGCCAGGCCTTTGCTGTACGTGCGCAACGCGGCTTTTGCGGCCGCGTACGCGAGAGTTGCGTCGTACTGCGGCATCTGCCGCTGGATGGACGTGAAGTGGAGCACCACGCCGTGCCCGGACCGGACCATCGACGGCAGAAGCGCTCGATCGAGCCGCACGGCGCCGAGGAGATTGAGGTTCAACTCGATCATCCACTGCTCATCCGTGATCGCCGCGAACCCGCCGGATGGCGTGGACGCACCTCCTACGACGTGCACGAGGATGTCGACACCACCGGTCTCCTCGATACGCGCCCCGACGAGCGCCGTGCCCTCGACGGTCGAGGTGTCGGCCGCGATGAAGCGGTCCGGGAACTCGTACCCGTCGGGCATCGTCCGGGCCGTTGCATACACGTCGGCGCCGAGCGCGCGAAGCCGTTCGGCCACGGCTGCACCCGATCCCTTCGACCCGCCGGTGACGAGCGCTCGACGCCCATCCAGGCGCCCGCGATCCGCACTTCCCATCTCTGCTCCTCCGTTGTCGTCCAGGACGGTGCGCTCGGCCGAGATCTCGTCGTGCGAGCGACGATCGTCGGCGTGTTCACCGCGCCGAACCTCGGGGCGTTGCCGCAGCAACCGCCGACCGCCCGGCCCTCGACTCGACCCCGATCGCCCGGTTCCGCACGAGATGCCGATCAGGTCGAACGCGTGCATCTCCGGCACCCGATCCTGCGGGGGCCCGCCCCGCCCTCTCCCGTCTCGACGACGGGGCGGGCCCGGTGTCACAGGCGCCGTCCGGTCAGCCGGCCGTGGCGCGGGCGGCCTCGTCGATCAGCCGGGCAACAGCGCCGGGCTGGGAGACCGTCACGGCGTGGGAGGCGTCGATCTCGACGTTCGTCGCCTGGGCACGCTCGCCCATGAACTGCTGCGACTCGGCCGGGACGGCGAGGTCCTGGCGCGTGATCAGGTTCCAGGAGGGGATGGTCTTCCACGCGGCCTTCGTCGCCTTCCCCTCGAGCGCGTCGGCGACGATGGGACGCTGGGTGACCGCCATCAGCGCGGCGACGTCCTCCGGCACGTCCGCGGCGAAGACCGCCCGGAACTTCTCCTGCTCGATGTAGAGGTCGTCCACAGGCTGCCCGTCGGGACCGGTGACGGACACCGGGCGCAGGGCCGGCCCGAGCTCGTTGCCGGGGAACTTCCCGGCCAGCTCACCGGTGCTCTCGCCCTCCTCCAGGAGGAAGCTGGCGACGAACACCAGCGCCTTCACCTTCGGATTGCCGTCGGCCGCCTCGCTCATCACGCTGCCGCCGTAGGAGTGGCCCGCGAGGACGATCGGCCCGTCCACGTCGTCGAGGACACTGCGCACGAAGTCGGCGTCGCGGTGCAGGTCTCGGAGCGGGTTGGCCACCCCGACCACGGGATAGCCGTCGGCCTTGAGCTGGGTGATCACGCCGTTCCAGCTGGACGAGTCGGCGAAGGCCCCGTGGACGAGCACCACGGTGGGCTTGCTCGGGTCCGTGCGGGCCTCGAGGGTGCTGGTGGTCATCGTTCTCTTCCTCTCGGTGGACAGCGGCCCCGGTGCATCGGATCCGACGTCGCGGCGCTGGTGGAGCGAACGTAGGAAGCGCGGCGGCTGCTTCGCGTACGTCGATCGACTGTTCGTTCACTTGCCGAAGGCCGCCCGGAGCATCGCGATCGACTGCGCGATGGCGGCGCGTGCGCCGAGGGTCTGGCTGACCGGGTCGAGCATCATGAAGTCGTGGTGCACCCCGTCGTAGCGGACCGTGGTCACCGGGACGCCGGCCGAGCGCAGCGCGGCGGCATAGGCCTCGCCCTCGTCGCGCAGGACGTCGGCCTCGGCCACCAGGAGGAACGCCGGCGGAAGACCCGCGAGCTGCTCCGGGGTGGCCCGCAGTGGCGACGCGGTGACCTGGGCCCGCTGGGCGGGGTCGGTGGTGTAGGCGTCCCAGAACCACTCCATGGCCTTCGCCCTCAGGAACGGCCCCTCGGCGAACCGGACGTAGGAGGGGGTGTCCATCGCGGCGTCGGTGACCGGGTAGTACAGCGACTGGTGCACGAAGGAGACGTCACCGCGGTCCTTGGCCATCAGGGTGAGGGCCGCGGTCATGTTGCCGCCCACCGAATCGCCGGCGACGGCCAGCCGGGTGGCGTCCAGACCGTGCTCGGCGCCCTGCTCGGTGATCCACCGAGCCGTGGCGTAGCCCTGCTCGATGGCCACCGGGTACCTCGCCTCCGGTGACCGGCTGTACTCGACGAACACCACGGCGGCGTCGGCGCCGACGGCCAGCTCTCGGACCAGCCTGTCGTGCGTTCCCGCATTGCCGAGAACCCATCCGCCGCCGTGCATGTAGAGGAGCACGGGGAGCTGCCCGGACGCTCCGGCGGGCCGCACGATCCGGACCGGCACGTCGCCGACGTCGGCCGGGACGGTGATCCAGTGCTCGTCCACCGGGAGCTTCTCGACGGCGCCGGACTGGATGTCGTCGAGGACCTTCCGAGCCGACTCGGGGCCGAGGTCGTACAGGTAGGGCGGGTTGGCGGTGGCGTCGGCGAGCTGCTGGAACTCCGGCTCGAGGACGACGGGCGGGGTCTGCTGAGTGGTCATGGATCGGTCCTTCCGGTCGGGACGGCGCGTGCTGCGCCGTCGGACGGCCAGACGCTGGCACCTCTCCCCCGCCCCCCGGCATCCGTCGATCGACTGCGCTTCCGGACTGCCCCGCCACGTCCCCGGAGCGGTCCGGTAGCCCGGCCGGCCCCACCGGGCCCGAACCTGGACTACCGTGCACCCGCCGGGGCCGACGGCGTGGCCGTGCTCGGAGCAGGAGGGACCGGCGGTGCTGATCGGGCGGGAGTCGGAGCTCGCCGTGCTGCGCGAGGCGGTCCGCACGGCGACCACCACGGGTCTCGCGCTGGTCGTCGAGGGCGACGCCGGCCTGGGCAAGACGGCGCTGGCCGCGGCCGCGACCGAGATGGCCCGGTCGGCCGGCTTCCGGGAGCTCCGGTGCTCGGGTGTCCTGGGCGAGGCGTCCCTGGGGTTCGCCGCCCTGCACGAGCTGCTCCACCCGGCGCTGCACCGGGTCGGCGCCCTGCCCGCGCGCCAGCGGGCCGCGCTGCTGACGGCGTTCGGGCTGGAGGAAGGACCGGCGCCCGACCCCCTCCTCCTCTCCCTCGCCGTGCTCCGCCTGATGGAGGAGGTGGTCGCCACCGGGCCCGCCCTCGTCGTGGTCGAGGACCTGCACCACGTCGACCAGTCCAGCATCGACGTGCTCGTCTTCCTCGCCCGCAGGCTGGCCGACCTGCCGCTGCTGCTCCTCGCAACGGTGCGGAGCCGCCCCGATGCGCCGGTCCCCCCGGCGGACTTCCCGGGCCGTCGGCTCACCCTGGCTCCGCTCACCGAGGCGGAGTCCCAACGGCTGCTCGAGGCCGTCGCCCCGCAGTTGGCCCCGGGCATGCGCGAGGCGGTCGTCGCAGTGGCCGGCGGGAACCCGCTCGCGCTCACCGAGCTGGCGACCGCGCCCGGCGCCGTCCGGCCGGCCGCGGCGCCCGCGCTGCCCGATCAGCTGCCGACCACGGCACGGATGAAGCAGGCGTTCCTCGAGTCCTTCGACCAGCTGCCGGCCGCCAGCCGGCAGTTCCTGCTCGTGGCAGCGGCGGACGGCGGGAACGTGCCGCTGTTCCGCGTCGTGGCCGCCGCGGGCGGCTTCGACGAGGCGGTCGCGCTGCTCCGGCCGGTCGAGAGCGCGGGCCTGGGGGCGGTGACCGGCGGTCACTTCTCCTTCCGGCACCCCCTCATCGGCTCGGCCGTCTACGGTGCCGCGACGTCGGCGGAGCGCGCCGCGGCGCACCACCTGCTGGCCGGGCTGGCGGACGACCCCGAGCGCGTCGCGTGGCACCGCGCGGAGGCCAGCTACGGCCCGGACGAGTCGGTCGCGGCAGGACTGGAGGCCGCGGCGGCACGCGCACTCCAGCGCGGTGCCCGGTGGGAGGCGTTCGCCGCCCAGCGCCGGGCCGCCGCCCTCTCCCCCGCTCTCGGGAACCGGGTCCGCCGGCTCGTCTCCGCCGCGGAGTCGGCCCGGCGTGCGGGCCTGACCCGGGAGTCGGTCGATGCCCTGCGGGAAGCCATGCCGCTCGCCGACGAGGGGAACGCCGTCCGGGAGCTCGCCTTGGCCGAGTGGGCACTCAGCAGCGGGACCGACCTGGTGGTCGGCCGGTCCCCGGAGGAGCTGGTGGCGGTGGCCGGACGCCTGGGCGGGCCGTCGGGCCGTGACCATCCCGAGGCCCGTGTCCAGCTCCTCGCCGCGGCAGCCACGCGAACCTGGGAGCTGGCGGCGCCCGAGACCACCCGCGCGGCGGTCCGCGGAGGGCTGGAGACCCTGGACGACACTCCGCACCCCCTGAAGACGGTCGGCCTTGCGCTGCTCGATCCGTCCACCCGCGCCGCGGAGTCCCGATCCGCCCCGCTGGAGCTGCTGGACGTCGTCCGGTCCCGGTACCCGTGGGCCCTCGCGAGCCTCGCAGCGATGGCGGAGGCGCTGCACGACGTGCCGGCGGCCCAGGCGGTCTGGGACGACGGCTGCCGACTGCACACCCCGGCGGAGGCGCCGGGGGACGCGGCATCGTTCCTGTGCGGCCGGGCAGCGATCCGGGTGCTGAGCGGGCAGCTGGTCGACGCGCTGGCCGACGCCGGAGCGGCAGCCCGGACGGCGCTGGACGCCGAGCTGCCGTTGCTGGCCGCTGCCGCCGAGGTCGTGGCCGCCCGGGCCCACGCCTGGCGCGGTGCGGACGCCGCAGCGCAGGTGGCCCTGCGCCGGCACCGGGAGCTGGCCGGATCGCACCGCACCGCCGTGGTGAGCGCCCGGGCGCACTGGGCCGCCGGGCTGGTGGCCATGAACCAGCGCCGTTACCGGGCCGCGCAGCAGGAGTTCGCGCTCGTCGGGCAGCACCCCACGACCGCCGCGTGGGCGGTGGCCGACCTGGCAGAGGCAGCCGTGCGTGCCGGCCGCGGTGACTCGGCGGCCGCCGTGGTCGCCGACGCCGAGCGCCGGGCCCGCTCCGTCGACTCCCCGTCGCTGTGGTCCCTCGTGCACCGGGCGAGGGCACTGCTCTCCGTCGGCGAGGAGGCCGGGGAGGCCTACGCGGTCGCGGTCGCGGCCGGCCTCGGCAGTGACGCGCCGCTGGAGCTGGCCCGCACCCGGCTGGTCTACGGCGAGTGGTTGCGCCGTCAGCGGCGGATCGCGGCCGCGCGGGAGCAGCTCGCCGCCGCACTGGAGACGCTGACCGCCGCCGGCGCCAGCCCCTGGGCCGACGCCGCCGCGGCCGAGCTGCGGGCTGCCGGCGGCACCCCCGACGCGGCGCCGCGCCGAGGGGCACCCCTGACCGGGCTCACCACGCAGGAGCGGCGGATCGCCGAGCTGGCTGCCGAAGGCCTGACCAACCGCGAGATCGCCGCGCGCACAGCCCTCTCCCCCCGCACCGTGGCGACCCACCTGGCCCGCGTGTTCCCGAAGCTGGGCATCGCCTACCGGGCCCAGCTCCGCGACGCCCTGCGGGCACAGGCGGGCGGTCGAGGACCGGCGGCGCCGCCGGTCAGGTGACGGTGACCTCGGCCAGGTCCACCGAGACGAGGACCGGACCGGGCACCGCGCGGTCCGCGGCGTCCCTGCCGTGCACGACCCGCCGGGTCGGGACGACCAGCCCGGAGTACTCGCGGTGCTCGCTCACCACGTCGGCGCCGGGCAGGCCGCCGGCCACGTCGATGCTGTAGTCCCGGCGGCGGATCAGCCCGTCGCCGTCGACGTACAGCACCTGCTCGCGGCTGTGCGTGGCCATGGTGACCGGATAGGTGACCAGCAACCGGCGCAGCCGCCGGCCGCCCTCGGTCCACGGATCGATCTCCACCGTGCGCACCCCGGGGAAGGTCAGGTGCCACGGCTCGGTGAGCCAGGTCCACATCGCGTACCCGCCGACGTAGGCCTGCTGCAACGCCGTCCACGGCGTCGTGAACCCGTGGCCGGTGAACGACGCCCGCGGGTCCGGCAGGGACTCGAGGGTCCGGCCGCCCTCGCTCTCGACGTGGACCCGGCCCGGGGTGACGACCGTGCGCTGCCCCGGCCCGGGGAACTGGGCGTACGAGGCGCGCTCCCGGTGCAGGTCCACGGACACCTCGACGTCGGCCAGCGCGTCGGGCTGCCCCTTGACGGCGCCGAGCCGTCCGCCGGTGCGCTGCCGCCCGGTGATGCGCTGCGCCGCCCGCCAGCGGTCCAGTCCGCCGTGCGCTGCGAGGAGCAGCTCGAGGAGGTCACTCATGGTCGTCGTCGTCCGGGGACGGGGCCGGCCGGCTCGCGGCGGGGCGGCTCCTCGCGGCGTCGAGGCCGACCCGGGCTCGGACGCCGTCCTCGCGGCGCTGCCTGGCCTCGGTGGCCAGCTGGCGCATCGCGACCACCCAGGCGGGCTCACGATCGTCCACGGCGCCCTCCCCCCGCGGTCTCGACGGATGCGGCACCGACGCTAGGGAGCACCGGCCGGGTGCCACATCCGTACGATGACCGCTCCCGCCGGCCGGTGGCGGGATCAGTCCCCGACCGGACCCAGGACGTCGCGGAGCTGGGCCCGGCTGGTGATCCCCACCTTCGGGTAGATGCGGTAGAGGTGCGCCCCGATCGTCCGGTGCGAGAGGTAGACCCGGTCGGCGATCCCCTTGTTGGTCAGACCGCTGGCGGCCAGGCGGGCGATCTGGAGTTCCTGCGGCGTGAGCACCTGGGCCGGGTCGATCCTGGCCGAGGGCGTGCTGCGGCTGGGGACCACCCCCGCCGCGCGCAGCTCCGCGGCCGCCAGCTCCGCCCAGGGCGCCGCGCCCTCGGTGTCGAACACGTGCAGCGCCTCCGCGAGGTGGCCACGAGCCGCCACCACCTGACCGTGCCGGCGGAGCCACTCGCCCCACGCCAGCCGGCTGCGGGCGAGTTCCAGCGGCGAGCCCGCCCGCTGGCCGGTCTCGACCGCGGCCTCGAAGCGCTCCGCGGCCTCCGCGCCGGGAGCCAGCAGCGCGCGGCTGCGGTGCACCAGGGCCTGGAGGTGCGTCGAGCGCAACGCCGCGGCGACGCGCTCGGCCTCGGCGACGACCGGTTCGATCGTGGGGGCGGCACCGGAACGGACGGCGGCCTCGGTCAGGTCCCCCAAGGCCAGCAGCGCGGTACTGGGGTGGACCAACACGTCGCGCAGCGCCGGCAGCGCCTCCTCGTACCGGCGGCGGCCGAGGGCTCCCAGCCCGGCCGCCCACGCGACCAGCGCGCGGACCAGCGCCGAGGGCTGCTCGCCCGAGAGCTTTAGGGCGCGGGCGCGGGCGCGGGCCGCTGCCTCGTCCGCGCCCGACCAGGCATGCCCCCGCGCGGCGGCGGCCGCCGCGAGGCCGGCCAGGACCGGCAGGTCGAGTTCCCCGGCCAGCTGTTCTCCGTGCGCCGAGTCGGCGAGCCCTTCGGCGAGTCGGCCGCTCGCCAGCCGCAGAGCACCGCGCCCGGTGAAGACCTGCGCCTCGTCGCTGAGCACACCCGTGCCGCCGCGGAAGAACATGGCGCCGAGGTCCCACAGGCTGGAGGCCGCCGCGAAGTCCTGGATCGCCTCGGCCATGCGCGCGGCCGCGAGCACCAGTTCGCTGCTGCCGGGGTGGTTCTCGGTGCGGTCGGTGTAGGCGTAGTCGGAGACGAAGCCGGTGAGTCCGGGCAGCGCCGCACGGGCGCGGGCCGCGTGGGCGGCGGGGTCCACGAGGGCCAGCCCGATGGCGACCATGGGGTCCCGACCTCCCGGGTCGACCGCGCTCAGGGCGTCGGCGAGCCGGTTCCTCGCCGGCTCGTCCACCCCCTGGATCCAAGCCAACGCCGCGGCCCCGACCAGCACCTGCGCTCGCTGCCTCGGGTGCTCGTCGCCCCTGCTGCCCGCCAGCCCCTCCGCCAGCGCGACAGCTTCCCCGGCGGTGCGGACGGGCGTGCCCGCCGTGACGCCGAGCATGACCTCGGTGGAGGCGACCGTGGCGACGACGTCCGCGCCGGTCGCGAGGGGCAGCGCCTCCTCCAGCAGCTGGACGGCGTCGCACGCCCGGCCGCCCTGGCGGGCGGCGACGGCCGCCGCGATCAGCCGACGCGCCCGGGCCTCGGTCTCCGCCGAGAGCGCCGCGGCGCGGCGCAGCGTGACGACGGCGTCGGGCCGTGCCCCCCGCTGCAGGGACCGCCGAGCCGCCGCCTCCAGCTCGGCGGCGATCGTCTCGTCCGGCGCGAAGGCGAGCGCCGCGCGGTGCCAGGCCGCGGCGCCCGGGTCCGGCGTCGCCGCCGCCAGCGCTGCGTGGGCCGCCGCGCGGTCGGACCAGGTTGCCGCTCCACGGACGGCCGAGCGGAGCAGCGGATGGCGGAAGCGCACGCGCTCCCCCACCAGGGTGACAGCGCCGGCCTCCTCGGCCGGTGCCAGGTCCTCGGGCGTCAGGTCGAGCAGGCGCCCGGCGGCGATGAGCTCGGGCAGCGTCTCGACGTCCGCGACCGCGGCGAGGAGCACGAACCGACGGCTGGCCTCGGGCAGGGCGTCGACCCCGGCGAGGAGGGCCCGCTCGAGGCGTGCGGTGGTCGGCAGCGGGCCCGCCGGGGCCGGACCGCCGTCCCGGGCGCTCACGGCGGCGGCGAACTCGCGCACGGCCAGAGGGTTCCCGGCGGCCTCCGCGAGGATCTGCCGCCGGTCGTGCTCGCCGAGCCGGTGCGGGAGACCGTCCAGCAACAGGGCGGCCTCCTCCTCGTCGAGGGGGCCCAGGTGCAGCCGCGCGATCTGGGTGGAGGGCAGCGGGGTGGGGTCGCCGGACCCGGCGCGAACCGTCGCCACCATCAGGATCGGGGCGTTGCTGAGCCGGCGGGCGACGAACTCCAGGGCCTCGGCGCTGGACCTGTCCAGCCACTGCAGGTCCTCCATCACCACGAGCAGCCGCTGCCGGTGCGCGACCTCCTCCAGCAGCCCCAGGACGGCGAGGTGGATGAGCAGTCGGTCCGCGGGTCCGTCGGACTCCCCGAAGGCGGAGCGCAGGGCGGCCCGCTGGCGCCCCGGCAGTGCCGCGGCGTCGTCGAGCACCGGGCGGAGCAGTTCGTGCAGGCCGGCGAACCCGGCCGTCGCCTCGCTCTGCACCCCGGTGCAGCGCAGCTCGCGGAAGCCGGCGTGGCGGGCCTGCGCCGACAACGCCGCCACGAGGGTGGTCTTGCCGATACCGGCCTCGCCCGAGACGACGGCGGCCCGGCCTCCGGCGGCCACCGAGTCCAGCATCGCCGTCAGCACGGCCAGCTGCTCGGTCCGTCCGATCACGATCCGCTCACCCCCGTGCACTCCCGGGCCTGCACATGCGATCTACGCACGCCGTGCCGTGGGCCGGCAATGCCGGTCTCCGCCCTCCTCCGCTCACGCGGTGTGGACCGCCCAGGCCGCAGAGGGCTCCGCCCGTGCCATTCCCGCCGCGGCCCCGTCGCGGCCGCGGCCCCCTCCGCGACGGTAGGGCAGGCCGGAGCCGGTCGTCAGGGTGCTATCACCAGCTCCGTTATGAGGTCGCCGTCCAGGACGAAGCGGTAGCGGAGGTCGACGACGCCACCGGGGAAGTCGCCCTCCAGGTGCTTGGTGGCGACCCAGTGCCCGTCGTCGGCGCGCTCCGCCCCGACGAGGGTGGTCGTGTACGTGAACTCGGCCCCGGCCCTGGACAGGAAGCCGCGGATCTCCTCGGTCCCACGGTAGGTCGTGCCGTCGTCGACGACCACGGCGGTGGGCGTGAAGGCGCGCAGCGCGCTGTCCACGTCGCGGGCGTCGTGCGCGGCGAGGTAACCGCGGATCGCGGCCGGGAGCTGATCGGGTCGGGTGCTGTTCGGATTGGCCATGCACCGACGGTGCGGTCTCCCGGCGCGGGATGGTCAAGGCTCGAAGTCTCCCCCGGGGAGAGGGTGCACGCGCGCCAGCTGTACCGCCCGGGCAGGTTGGTCGGCAGGTCACGGTGGGTGGCTTCCGATCGCGGTGTGGGGTCGCGGCGTTCTCGTGCCACGCCCGCTCCAGCAGCGACTCGGCGCTGACCCCCCGCCCCGCGGATGAGGGTCTTGTTCCGGTGGCCGTCGGCGACGATCCGCCGGGCGATGTCGTCCCCGGAGATGACGTGCGGCGGCGGATCAGGCGCCTCGGCGAGGCTGCCGGGCCGCGACCACGCGGGCCGGTTCGCGGGCGGGCGGCACCTGATCAGCCGCCGCTGGCGTCGGGAGCTGGCGCGGGGCACTCGCCGCCGCGCTCGACGGTGAGCTCGAAGTGCCACATCTCGTTGGCGTACGTCTGGCAGAGGCCGTAGTCCGCCCCGTGCTGAGCCAGCCAGCTCATCGCGTCCGTCGGGCCGATGTCGACCGCCCGGCCCGAAACGTGCTCGGACTCATCCGGGCCCAGGACGTACGCCCGGGCCGCCTCCGGGCTGCCGTACCGGGCGACCGCCGCATCGAAGAGCGACTGCTGGTGGGCAGCGCTGCGCCATCCACTGGAGACGTGGAGGTCCACCCCGTCGGCGGCCGCGTCCCGGGCGGCGTCCTGGAGGGCCGTGCGCAGCTCGCTGTCCAGGCCGGTGATGGCCGGGACGTCGGCGAACGGGGAGAGCTCCTCGCCCTCGGGGACCAGCCCGTCGGCGACGGTCGGGGCTCCCCCGCCCGGTGCCGGCGCGTCGGCGGACCCGTCCGGTGCCGCTGCCGAGCACCCGGTGGTCCATGCCACGAGCATGGCAACGCAGACCAGCGCGGCGCGCGGCCCGCACCGTCGCCGTCGCCGCGCACGTCGCGACCGGGCCGCCAGGTGCACCCGGACGAGCGCGACGCCGAGCACCGTGCCGACTGCGTTGGCGGCGACGTCGACCACGTCGGGGATGCGTCCGGGCAGTGCGACCTGCGCCAGCTCGATGAGCGCCGACGCCGCAGCCCCGAGGGCCAGCGGCAGCAGCGGCCCCCGGCGCCGGAGGACCCACGCGGCGAGCGCACCCACCGGGACGAACAGCAGCACGTTCGCCAGCACCTCGACCGGGCGCCGGGGAACGGAGTCCAGCCAGGGCGCGAACAGTGCCTCGACGCCGGCCAGCACGGTCCGGCGGGCACCAGCGACGGCCTCGGCCGGACCGAGCGTGATGCCCGCGACGGCGAGCACCACGGCGGCGGCCACGAGCACCAGCAAGCCTGGATGGCGCCCCCTCGGTCGGCCCGGAACCGGGGCCCGGGGCGTCGCGCCCGCTTCGCCGGCAGGTGGACGGTGGTGGCTGGTCGTCATGGTCGAACTCCTCTCCGCCGGGCTGGCCGGCGCGGGCTCGGTGCGGGTGGACGGACCCCAGTGCAGTCGGCCGGTTGTTGCCACGACGTCTTCGATTCGGCATACGCCCGCGATATGCGCGCGGCAGCTGTCGCCGACGTGCCGATGCCTGCGAACGCGCGCGCAACCGGTCCCGGTCATCGAGCGCCGGCGGGAGACAGGTCCGCGCCCTGCCCTGGGCGCCACCCGGCACGTCACGGCCCGGTTCCTCGGCGGGGCGCTGCTGCCGGCGCCGGGCGGGGACCTCCGCGCCCGGGACCGGCAGCGCGGTGACCGCCCGGTGGGGGCTTGGCCAACGGGCGGGTCCCCGTCGTACCGCTCGGCATCGCGGTAGTCCGCTCGTTGCGTCACGGAAGTGGCGGTCCGCCCACCGGGGAGGAGCCGACCGGGGACCGCCGCCCGCGCGCCCGCGGACCGCGCCAGTGGCGCTGCAGGGCGAGCACGCGGACGACGAAGATCGCGGCGGCGACCCCCGCGCCCAGCGCCGGGCCGTCGGCGTCGAACGTCGAGGCGACGCCGACGACGAGCGCCCCGACCACCGCCGGCACCGCGTAGAGCTCGGAGTCCGCCCGGAACAGCGCCGGGGTCTCACGGGCGAGGACGTCGCGGAGCACGCCGCCGCCCACGGCGGTCGTGACCCCGAGCAGGGCGGCCGCCACGGGCGCGAGGCCGTGGTCGAGCGCCTTCTCGGTCCCCGCGACGCAGAAGAGCCCCAGGCCCGCGGCGTCGAAGACGAGCAGCGGCCTGCTCAGCCGCGCGAGCCAGGGGTGGGCGACGGAGGTGACCGCAGCCGCCGCCAGGGCCACGACCAGGTACTGCCACCTGCTGAACGCCGGAGGCGGCGTGTCGCCGAGCACGAGGTCCCGGACGATCCCACCGCCCAGCGCGGTGACCACCGCCAGGATCGCGATGCCCACGACGTCGTAGTCGCGGCTGATCGCCATCAGGGCGCCGGAGACCGCGAAGGCGAAGACGCCGATCAGGTCGAGGATCTGCATGTCGTCACCGACCTCCTGGCGGGTCCCGGTTGGTCAGGCCCGGCGCAGCGAGCTGCGGGACCAGCAGTTCCTGCGGGCTCAGCTGCTCGCGGGCCTCCGGGGTGCGCGGCCTGCTCTGCTCGCCCGCGGCGCGCAGCTCTCGGCGGGCCCGGTCGCCCCAGGCAGCGGCCCCCAGGGCGTCGGCTGGTCCGCGGCGCTGCCGGTGCGCGCGGGACTTTCGGGCAGAGGTCGGATCCGGAAGCCCCCGGCTCGGATGCGGTGGGGGGCGCCGGCCGCACATCCGGTGGATCACTGCCCCTTCTCGTCCCGCCCGAGGGGGTGCCGCCGTCGGGCGGCCCGGATACTTGCGGCCGAGAGGAGGCGGTCGTCGCCGTCGCGATGCTGCCGTCGCTCCGCGGCCAGCTGGCGGACGGCGATGAGCGAGGCCGGCTCCCTGCTCTGCGATGTCGTGGTCGGGTCGTCCCGGTCCGAGGTCATGTCGGGAACGCTCGCCGCGCGCCGGGGCACGCACATCCGTCAGATGACCGGTCGTCGGCCTGCGTACCCGGCACGCGAGGGCCGCCCCAGCACAGCCTTCGCCGTGGCTGGTCCAGCTGCGCTCGTCACCGGCCACCACGTCGAGAGCCGGCGTCGGGATCGCCACGAGGCCACGCCGCAGCCGGCCCCAGCGGCCGACCGGGAACCGCACCGAGCCCGGTCACATGACGGATGCGGAGCCCGCCCGCCCGGGTCGAGCATCGTCTCCCTCACCTCGTCCGACGGACCTCTCCGGTCCGCGGACCCCGACGGATTCGAGGAGGCCCCGCCATGGGCACGATCCCCACGGGTGACCGGGACACGCAGGGGGGCGTTTCTCCTGGCCCGCGGCGGTCGGCGCATCGCGCACGACCGGCGGGGCCACGGCCGCTCGACCTGGTCCGGCGACGTCCGGCACAGCCTGCCGAGCGCCGAGGAGTGACCGCCGGACCCCGGTCGTCACGGGGCGATGACGAGTTCGGTGATGCGGTCGCCGTCCATCGTGAAACGGTAGCCGAGATCGACGACGCCACCCGGGAAGTCGCCCTCCAGGTGGTTGACGGCGATCCAGTGCGCGCTGTCGACGCGCTGCGCACCGACGAGCGCGGTGGTGTACGTGAACTCGGCTCCGGCCTTGGTCAGGAAGCCGCGGATCTCCTCGGTCCCGCGGTAGGTGATGCCTTCGTCGACCACCACGGCGGTGGGCGTGAAGGCGCGCAGCGCGGCATCCGCGTCGCGGGCGTCGTGCGCGGCGAGGTAGCCGCGGATCGGAGCCGGGAGCTGGTCGGGCTGGATGCTGGTCGGTGTGGTCATGTCCCGACGGTGCGGCTTCCCGGACCGGGAGGGTCAAGCGCTGGACTCTCCCCCGGGGAGAGGGTGCACAGTGCACGCGTGCTGGCGATCGGTGAGTTCTCCCGGCTGACCCACCTGAGCGTGCGCACCCTGCGCCGGTACCACGACGCAGGCCTGCTGGAGCCGGCGACGGTGGACCCCGCGAGCGGCTACCGGTACTACACCGCGGACCAGATCCCGACCGCACAGGTCATCCACCGCCTGCGCGAGCTCGACGTCCCCCTGACCGACGTCCAGCGGATCCTGCGCTCCCCCGATCCGCGCACCCGCGCCCGCTTGATCGCCGACCACCTGGAGCGACTCGAGTCCGAGCTCGACCGGACCCGGGCCGCGGTGGCGTCGCTGCGCCGGCTGCTGCGTCCGGCGCCGGCCCCGCTGCAGGTGGAGTTGCGCTCGGTCGCGGCCACGACGGTGGCCGCCGTGGAGGACGAGGTGGCGCACGACGAGGTCCTCGCCTGGTACGCCGGGGCCATGGCCGAGCTGGACGCAGCGGTCGAGGGGCCGACCGGTGCCCCGGGCACCCTGAGCGACAACTCCCTGTTCGAGAGCGGCCGCGGCCACGTGCTCGTGTACCTGCCGACCCCTCACCCCCCGCACCGGGGCCGGGTGCACCCGGTGACCCTGCCGGCCGTCGAGCTCGCCGTGACCACCCACGTCGGCCCGCACGACGACATCGACGTCACCTACGGCGAACTGGGCGCCTGGGTGGTGGCCAACGCTCTGGCGGTGGCCGGGCCGGTGCGGGAGAGCTACCTGGTCGGCCCGCGCGACACGGCCGACCCGTCCGCGTGGCAGACGGAGATCGGCTGGCCGGTCTTCCGCGTGGCGCCGCGCTGATAGTCGCTGCCCATCCCTGATCCACGTTCCACGAGAGGCCTGCCCCATGCCGGGCATCCGGACACCAGACCAGCGGCTCCGCGTCTTCGTGAGCTCGACCCTGGGCGAGCTGGCGGCCGAGCGCCGAGCCGTCTCCCGCGCCATCGCTGCGCTGCGGCTCACCTCCGTGATGTTCGAGGCGGGCGCGCACGTGCGCCCGCCCGGCGAGGTGTACCGGGCCTACCTGGCGCAGAGCGACGTCTTCCTCGGCATCTACTGGGAGCGGTACGGCGAGCTCGTCCCGGGCCTGGACGTCTCCGGTCTGGAGGAGGAGTTCGAGCTCTCCCGTGGGATGCCGCGGCTGCTGTACCTGAAGACACCCGCTCCCGACCGCGATCCGCGCCTGGCACAGCTGGTCCGCCGGATCCAGCAGGAGGCGACCTACCGTCCGTTCCGGACCCCCGCCGAACTGGGCCGGCTGGTCCGTGACGACCTCGCCCAGCTGCTGAGCGAGCGGTTCACCGCCGCGGCGACGTCACCGGCTGCTCCGGTGGCGCCGGCCACGCGGTCAGGAGGCGCCGTCCCCCGGTCCCTCCTGACCCCCGACCCCCTCCCGGTCAGCACGACGTCGCTCGTCGGCCGGCAGCAGGCCGTCGAGGAGGTCGCGGACCTGCTCTCCCGTCCCGGCCGACGGTGGGTCACCCTCACCGGCCCGGGCGGGATCGGCAAGACCCGCCTGGCGCTGGCCACCGCCGAGCAGCTGCGCGAACGGTTCGACGCCGGCACCGTCTTCGTCCCGCTCGCGGAGCTGACCGACCCCGCCGCCGTCGTGGGGCGCATCGGCTGGGCACTGGGCGCCGACCTCGCCGGTGCGACCTCGCCGGTACCCGCCCTGGCCGACCTCCTCGGAAGCGACCGGTGGCTGCTCGTCCTCGACAACCTGGAGCGCCTGGTCGCAGCCGGCCCGGAACTGGCCGAGCTGCTGACCCGATGCCCCCGCCTCGCGGTGCTCGCGACCAGCCGGACCGTCCTGGGGGTGCAGGCCGAGCAGGCGTACCCGGTTCCCCCGCTGCCGGTCCCGGAGGCGGCGGACCTGCCGCACCTGGCGGAGAACCCGGCGGTCCGGCTGTTCCTGGAGCGCGCCCGGGCGGTACGCCCGGACTTCGAGCTGACCGCGGAAGGCGCCCCGGCCGTCGTGGAGATCTGCCGCCGTCTGGAGGGCCTGCCCCTGGCCATCGAACTGGCCGCCGCCCGCATGCGGCTGCTCGACCCGGTCACCGTGCTGAGCCGGCTCTCCCGTTCCCTCGACACGCTGGGTACGGGCACGGCCGATCTCCCGAAGCGGCAGCGCACTCTCCGCGCGGCGGTGGAGTGGAGCATCGGCATGCTCGACGACGCCGAGCGGTCACTGCTCGAGGTGCTGGCGGTCTTCGCCGACGGCTGGACCCTCGCGGCCGCTGCCCACGTCGCCGGCCTCGACGAGGACCGGGCGCTGGACCTGACCGAGAGCCTGGCCCGCCACAGTCTCATCCACGTCGCCGCGAGGCCGACGGGGCCGAGACCCCGGATGCTGCACCCCGTGCGCGCCTTCGTCGCCGAACGGCTGGCGGCGCGTCCCGACGTCGACGAGGTGCGTCGCCGCCACGCCGAGCACTACCGCGAGCTCGCCGAGAGCGCCGATCGGCCGCTGCGCGGCTTCCGCCAGCGGGCGTGCGCCGAGATCCTCGTCCGGGAGAGCGACAACATCGCGACCGCGGTGCGCTGGCACCTCGCCCACGATCCGGCACCGCTCCCCCGCCTGTTCCGGGTTCTGTGGCCGTTCCGGGTCCTCTGGCCGTTCCTGGGCCTCGGGGACATGATCATCGGTGAGGCGCGCTCCTGGCTGGCCGAGCTGCTGCCGACCGAGGACGCCCTGCCGGCAGTGCCGCGCGCGGAGCTGTTGAGCACGGCCCTGCTCTCCGCCCTGGAGGTCGGAGACACGACGGCCGTCCGGGCGACCAGCGAGCGGCTGGCCGCGCTGCTCGGCGAGGTCGAGGACCCGTACCTGTCCGCCGTGTCGCCCCTGCTCCTCTCCTGGGCCGCGACGCTCGTCCGCGACCTGGACGGCGCCCGGCGGGGGTTGCGCACTGCCCTCGACCGGCTGCGCGCTCTCGACGAGCCGATGTGGACAGGGTTGGCGCTCGTGACCGCCGGATCCGTGGAGGCCGCCCTCGGCGATGCCGACGACGCCCAGGAGCTCGTCGCCGAGGCGCACGACCTGGCGGGTCGCTTCGACACCCCGTGGCTGGCTGCCGTCTCGCGGGTGGTCCTGGCCGGGCTCGCGACGGGCCGGGGCCACCTCGAGGAGGCCCGCGCCCTTCTGTCCGACGCGCTCGACCTCAGCGTGTCCGGGCAGAGCACGCACTGCCTCTGCCTGGCGCTGGCGGGTGCTTCCGCGTTGTCCCTCGCCGACGGGGACGCCGAGCGGGCCGGGCTGCTCGCCGGTGCGACCGACGGCCTGCGCCGTCGCGCAGGGCTGCGGGTGTACGCGTCGATGCGCGGGGACGGCGACCTGGCGGACGCCGTGCGCGCGGCAGCCGGATCTGCGCGGTTCGACGAGCTGTTCGCCGCGGGCGGCCGACTGGCCCTGGCGGAGGTGCTGGACCTCGCCCGCGACTACCTGCGTCCGGGCAGGTGACGCTCAGCCAACCGGTCGGAGCCGTGCGCGCATGTAGCGCGCGTCGCCCCTCGGACACAGGACCACTGGTTCACGCCAGCGCCGAACGTATCGGGCGCGCACGTCATGGGCGCCCTGCCTCGTCGTGTGCGGTGGTCACCGTTCGTCAGGATGTCCAGGCCGTCATCATCGCGCGGTACACGTGGCCTCACGTCCTCCGATCCGAGGTCCGCGGCGCCTCGACGGCTGAGCGGTGGGCCGCGCGTCCAACCGGAAGCCGACGACCAAGGTGTGCTCTGCGCCAACCGCGAGCGGCGCCAACGGCCTGGCCCGCGCTCGGCGGGAAGTCATCGCGAATCTGGACGCATCCGTGGGCGCACATGGCGTGTCGCCCTTCGGCATCCGGCCCACGTCACGGTGCCCCAGGACGGGCTGACCGATGACCGATCGTCGATGAACACCCGCGCGCGCACGAAGCGTGGCGGCCGGGTGCGGCGACCATGAGGGCGTCCTCATCGTGCCCGCACCCGTCAGCCGAGCAGGCGGAGGACGAGCTCCGGTCGCCGGTTGGCCTGCGCCAGCATCGCCGCCCCGGCCTGGGCGAGGATCTGGCTACGGCTGAGCGAGATCGTCTCCACGGCCATGTCCGCATCCCGGATGCGTGACTCCGCGGCCGCGGCGCTCTCACCCGCCACGCTCAGCGCTCGGACGGTGTGCTCGAGCCGGTTCTCGTAGGCCCCGAGCTCGGCGCGGATCTCGGAGACCCGCCCGATGGCGCCGTCGACGGCTCGGATGACGGCGGCCATCCCGCCGTACACGTAGTACCGGGGGCTGAGCTCCTCCGCGTCGCCGACGGTCGAGCCGGGGCCGGGCGTGGCACCGGTGCTCGTCAGCCCCGTCGGTGTGGCGGTGAAGGCCCCGAAGTCCGGTCCGAGGGCCGCCTGCGCCGCGGCGTTGAGGGCGTCGAGGTACTCCTGCGCCGTCTCCGCACCGGTGTAGTCGACCGAGGAGAGCGAGAACGCCTGCCCGTCGTACCTCACCACGCCGGTCAGCGCGCGGAAGCTGGCCTGGTACTCCCCGGTGGCGTACTCGCCACCGACCAGCGTGAGCCTGCCGGCCGCCGGCGTCCCCTCCTCGTCCGAGACGGCCGGGGTGCCGGTCGACTGGACGCCGACCCAACCGTTCCCCCACTCGCCGGTCTCCGGATGCTGGTAGCGGGTGACGTGGGCCGTCGACAGACCCAGGTCGGTGGCGTCCATCCCTTGGCCCGGGGCCCCGAAGGTGATCCGCAGGGTGTCGCCCGGGGATGCGCCGACCTGCAGAAGGTGGTCGTAGTCGCCGTCGAGCAGCACCGTGCCGTTGAACGCGGTGGTGCGCGCGATGCGGTCGATGCCGGCCTTCAGCTGTTCGAACTCCGCCCCGATCGCCCGCGTCGGGAGCTCGCCCATGACTGCCGTGCTGGCCCCCTGCACCGCCAGGTCGCGCATGCGCTGCAACATCGCCGAGACCTCGGTCAGGGCGCCTTCTGCCGTCCGCACCACGCTGATGCCGTCCTGCGCGTTGCGCACCGCGTGCGCCGTACCGCGGGACTGGGCGCGCAGCCCCTCTGAGATGCCCAAGCCGGCCGCGTCGTCCGCGGCGCTGGTGATGCGCAGTCCGGAGGACAGCCGGCGGAGGCTCGTCGTCACGCCGTCGTCGGCCTGCCGGAGCAACCGGGATGCGTTGAGCGCGGCCACGTTCGTGGAGATCCGCATGGCTGCCCACCCCCTCCCGACGCGTCCCTCCGCGACGACGACGGAGCGGACGCAGTGATCATCGGCGGGGCGCGCGGGGTGTTGATCCGAACCAACGTTCCATCGCGACCACCGACGGGCCCGTAGTGCTCTCGTGCCCGGGTCCGGCTACGCCGCCGCGCGGGCACGCTCGACCGCGGCCCGGCGTCGTCGGGCACGAGGTCAGCGTTGACGTCCCGCGCCCCGTGCCGTGCGCCGGTGCTGGGCAGACGGACGTCGCCGCGACCCCGACGTCCGCCTGCACGGCGACCAGGACGGGGTGCCGCGCCCCGCAGGCACACGGCGATCTGCCGAACGGCACTGTGGCCAGCGCATTCTCCCCTCGCGCACGACGCAGCAACTGGTTGACGGCCCCGGGGCACCCTGCCAAGTTCGGCGCCACTCGCCGGGTCGTACCGGCGGCCGAGCTCCTCGACTCGCTAGAGGAGAAGATGAAACGTCTCGCGTGTGCAGCGGTCACCGCCGGTCTGGCGACCACGACGCTGATGATCAGTCCCGCCGCTGCCGCTCCGCCGGGCACGGCGCCGGTTCCGGTGGCGCGGCACCTGGACAACCCCCGACAGCTGGACATGACGGAGAACGGGATCCTCGTCATCGCGGAGTCCGGAACCGGCGGCGACGACTGTGCCGTCGTGGACGGGGACGAGGTGTGCGTCGGCACCACCGGGGCGGTCAGCATCGTGCGGCACCCGGGCAAGGCCGTCGGGGTCACCGCGGAGCGTGTGGTGACCGGGCTGCTGTCCGAGGCCGGTCCGTCCGGGATCGCCGCGACCGGTAACGACGCAGCGAGCGCGCGCTCCCTCGGTCAGATCTACATCGCAAAGGACGTCGATGTCCCGGACGGCATCACCGGGCTGCCGGAGGAGCAGGAGGGCAAGCTGCTGCGCGCGACGGCGGGCCGGCCGGCCTCGGTCGTCGCCGACATCCGTGCCTTCGAGGCGGCGCACGACCCGGACGGCCAGGGGGTCGAGTCGAACCCGTACGCGGTGCTCGACATCGGCGACCGGGTGCTGGTGGCCGACGCCGCCGGCAACGACATCCTCGCCGTGGACAGGCGCGGCAGGATCAGCGTGTTCGCCGTCCTGCCCACCATCACCGGTGGCGCCTGTGACACCCGGCCCAACCAGGACGGCAGCTTCTCCTGCGACCCGGTTCCGACATCGCTCACCTTCAGCCGGGACGGGGACATCATCGTGGGGGGCCTCGGGTCGCTGGTTCCGGAGGCCGGCCGGGTCTGGGAGCTGGACCGGCGGACCGGGTCGATCCAGCAGACCTGGACCGGCTTCACGGGCGTCACCGGTGCCGCACAGGACCCGGCAGGCAACCTGTACGTCAGCGAGCTGCGCGGCGGCGATGCCGGGACCGGCCAGGTGGTCCTGGTGCCGAGGACCGGCGCACGGGCCACGCTGCCCGCGCCTTCGCCGGCGGGCGTGGTCGCCGACCGGCTCGGGAACGTGTTCGTGGCGGTGAACTCGCTCTCCCCCGGCACGGGAACCGGTGCCCCGGACAGCGACGGGCAGGTCTGGCGGCTGACCAAGCGGTCGTTCTAGCGAACCCGGCCGAAGACGTCGATCCAGGCGTGTGACGGCACGGATCGACTGATCCTGTTCGGCGAGGACCTCCGGACGTGGACCGGAGCCGGCGACGGCATCCACCCACGACCGGAGGTCCTCGTGTCCCACGCCACCGACCGAGACGCGGCTGGGCGCTCGTCGACGTCGTCGGCCCGGACCGGCACGGCCACCTGCTGGCGGCCCTCGAGTCTCGTCGATCGGCCCCCCTCGTCCGCAGGCCGGCACGCCAGCCCACGAGCGAGCCCGGCGGTTGCGCCGGCGACCGCCCTCTCCCCCCGGCCCGGTCCGGCTGCGATGCTGGTGCCGACGGCCCGGCCGGTGTACCTGTCGCCCCGACGGGTAAGCGCGCCGGACGAGGGTGGCGCATGAGGACGGCGGCCGCCCGCCGCACCTCACGAGTGGACCTGATGAACGGCAACGCCACACACCGATTCAGCAACACCGCGATCCTCACCGTGCAGACGGTGGACGCGACCCAGATCGTCACGTCGGCCGAGTTCGACGAACGGCTGGGTGACACCTACCAGCGCGTCGGGCTGCGCCCCGGGCTGCTGCAGCGGCTCGCGGGCATCGAGGAGCGCCGCTGGTGGGCCGACGGGGTGTCGTTCGTCGACGGCGCCGCCACCGCGGGCGCCAAGGCGATCAGCGAGAGCGGGGTCGACCCGGCGCACATCGGCTTGATGGTCAACACGTCGGTCAGCCGCAAGCACCTCGAACCGTCGACGGCCGTCGCCGTGCACGACGCCCTCGGTCTGCCGAGCTCCTGCCAGAACTTCGACGTCACCAACGCCTGCCTGGGCTTCATCAACGGCATGGAGCTGGCCGCGGCGATGATCGACGTCGGGATGGTCGAGTACGCGCTCGTCGTCAACGGCGAGGACGCACGACCCGTGCAGGAGCGCACCATCGATCTGCTCAACCGGCCGGACACCGTGGCCAAGGACGTGATGGGCCACTTCGCGACCCTCACCCTCGGCTCCGGCGCCGTGGCCATGGTGCTCGGCCGGGCCGACCGGCACCCCGAGGGCCACCGGCTCGTCGGCTCGGTGAGCCGGGCCGGGACCGAGCACCACCAGCTGTGCACCGGCGACAACGACGGCATGCAGACCGACCTCAAGGGCCTCCTCGCCGCCGGCCTCGAACTCTCCGGTGAACTGTGGGCGGACGCGGCGGACGAGTTCGACTGGGCCCGGGGCATGGACCGCTACGTCATCCACCAGGTCTCCAAGGTGCACACCGGGGCCCTGTGCGACCGGTTCGGCATCGACCGGGCACGCGTGCCCACGACCTTCCCCACCCGCGGCAACCTGGGCCCCGCGTCGGTGCCGTTCACGCTGGCGGGGCAGTCCGACACCCTGGCCGACGGCGACCGCGTGCTGCTGATGGGGATCGGCTCGGGCCTGAACGCCTGCTGCCTGGAGATCGCCTGGTGACAGCCGGTGCGACGGTCCAGCTGCCGGGCCTGGACCCGTCCTGGTCGCGGTGGGTCGCCGTTCCCGGTGCGGACGGCGAGAAGCACCTGTGGCACGTGCTCGACAACGGTGTGCCCGACCCGGTCGGCACCCTGCTCTGCGTGCACGGCAACCCCACCTGGTCCTACCTCTGGCGCCGGATGGTCGCCGCCGCTCCGCCGGGGTGGCGAGTCGTGGCCCCCGACCAGCTGGGCATGGGCTGGTCCGAGCGGCCGGCCGCGCCGCGGACCCTGACCCAGCGGGTGGCCGATCTCGGGGACCTCACCGCCGCGCTGGGCGTCACCGGCCCGGTCGTCACGGTGGCCCACGACTGGGGCGGCATCATCTCCCTCGGCTGGGCGCTCGAGCACCGGCAGGACGTGCGCGGCGTGGTCCTCACCAACACCGCCGTCGCCATGCCGGAGGGCGACCTGGGGCCCGCGCTGATCCGGCTGGCGCACGCGCCGGGCCTGCGCGCCGCCGTCACCGTCGGCAGCTCGGTGTTCGTCCGCGGGGCGACGGCGCTGTCGTGGCCGCCGCTGCCCCGGGAGATCCGCCGGGCCTACGCGCAGCCCTACCCGACGGCCGCGCGGCGCCGGGCCGTGGGCGAGTTCGTCGCCGACATCCCCTTCCGCACGGGACACCCCTCCCGTGCGGCGCAGGAGGCGATCGCCGAGGGCATCCGGACCCTCGACGTCCCCGCGCTCCTCCTGTGGGGTCCTCGTGACCCGGTCTTCGGCGAGAAGTACCTGGCCGACCTGCGCGAGCGCCTGCCCCGGGCGGCGGTGCACCGCTACGAGGGCGCCTCCCACCTCCTCCCCGAGGACGCGCCCCAGTACGCCCAGGCGGTGGCCACCTGGGTGACCGACACCTTCGCCGCACCGGACACCGCGGCCGTGGGCAGCCGCGGCACGGCGGTGGAGCCGGCCCGGCCCTGGGCGGCCCTGGCCGCCCGCGCCGAGGACGACTCCCCGGCCGTCGTGGAGACCGGCGGGGACTCAGTCACCTGGGCGGAGCTGGCCCGCCGGGTCGCCGACCTCGCCGCCGGCCTGGCGGCGGCCGGTGTCCGTCCAGGAGATCGGGTGGCGCTCCTGCTGGAACCGTCGGCGGACCTGACGGCAGCGGTCTACGCCACCTGGCGCGCGGGCGCCGTCATCGTGGTCGCCGACAAGGGACTCGGCTTCCGGGGCATGCGCCGCGCGCTCCGGGGAGCGGCGCCGGACCACGTCCTGGGCGGCCCCGCCGGCCTGGCGGCCGCCAGGGCGATGGGGCTGGCCGGGACGCGCATCGTCGCGGGGCGGACGACGGCCCGGCTGCGCCGGGCCCTCGGCGCCGAGCGCGACCTGGCCTCGCTGGAGGCCCTCGGCCGGTCGTCGGCCGCGCCCGAGGAGGTCCCGGCGGACTCGGACTGCGCAGTCGTCTTCACCTCCGGGGCCACCGGCCCCGCCAAGGGCGTGGTCTACACGCAGCGCCAGGTCGGCGCCCAGCTGGAGCTGGTCAGGACCGCCTACCGCCTCACGCCGGGCGACTCGCTGGTGGCCGCGTTCGCTCCCTTCTCGATCCTCGGACCGGGGCTCGGGATCGCGTCGTCCGTGCCCGACATCGACGTCACGGAGCCCGGCACGCTGACCGCCGCGAAGCTGGCCGACGCGGCGGCCGCCGTGGACGCCACGGTGGTCTTCGCCGCACCGGCCGCCCTGCGCCGCGTCGCCGCCACCACCGAACAGCTCACCGCGGAGCAGCGCTCGGCGCTGAGCCGGGTCCGACTGCTCATGTCGGCCGGCGCGCCCGTGCCCACCCCGCTCCTGCACTCCCTCCGGGAGACGTTCCCGCGGGCCGAGGCGCACACGCCGTACGGCATGACCGAGGCGCTCCCGGTCACCGACGTCTCCCTGGACGACGTCGAGGCCGCCGGGCCGGGGAACGGCGTCTGCGTCGGCCGCCCGGTGCCCGGTGTCGAGATCCGCGTCAGCCCGCTCTCCCCGCTGGGCGCGGCCGACGGCCCGCTCACCGAGGCGCCCCACGTTCCCGGCGAGGTCTGCGTGCGCGCCCCCCACGTGAAGGACCGCTACGACGCGCTGTGGGCCACCGAGCGATCCGCCGCCCGCGATCCGGGATGGCACCGCACCGGGGACGTCGGGCACCTGGACGGCGCGGGACGGCTCTGGATCGAGGGCCGGCTGGCCCACGTGATCAGCACCGCGGAGGGGCCGCTGACCCCGGTCGGCCCGGAGCAGCGGATCGAGCGGCTGGACGCCGTCTCCGCCGCGGCGGTCGTCGGCGTCGGACCGGCAGGCGCGCAGGTGGCCGTCGCCGTCGTCGTGCCCAGCGCCGGCCCCGGGCGACGGCGCTCCCGCCTCCGGGTGGGAGCCGGTGCCGGGCGGCTGACCGTGGCACCGGTCGAGCTCGCCGACCGGGTCCGGGACGCGGCCGGGACGGACCTCGCCGCCGTGCTCGAGACGAAGGCGCTGCCGGTCGACATCCGGCACCAGTCGAAGGTCGACCGGGCGGCACTGGCGCGCCGGGCGACCCGGGTCCTCTCCGGCTCGCCGGTGCGATGGGCGACCCGGAGCGGCGGGACCTCGTGAAGGTGCTGGTCACCGGCGCGAGCGGGATGCTCGGCCGGGTCACGGCCCAGCGCCTGATCGCGCGGGGCGACGAGGTGACGGTCTTCCAGCGCCGTCCCTCGGGCCTGCCCTGCGCCGAGGTGCTCGGGGACATCGCCGACCCCTCCGTGGTGGCACGGGCGGCCGCGGGGCAGGACGCCGTCGTCCACCTCGCCGCGAAGGTGGACGTGACCGGGACGTGGGAGGAGTACGCCCGGGCCAACGTCGAGGGCACGCGGAACGTCGTCGCCGCCTGCTCCGCCGCGGGCGTCCAGCGGCTGGTGCACGTCTCCTCCCCCTCGGTCTCGCACGCCGGGGCACCCCTGTTCGGGGCCGGGGCAGGGCCGGCCGACCCGGCCCGGGCGCGTGGCGCCTACTCGAGGTCCAAGGCGCTGGCCGAGCAGGTTGCGCTCGGCGCGGACTCGGCTGCCCTCGCGGTGCTGGTCCTCCGCCCGCACCTGGTGTGGGGCCCGGGCGACGAGCAGCTCGTGGCGCGGATCGTCGCCCGGGCCGGCAGCGGCCGCCTCCCGCTCATCGGTTCCGGCGCGGCCTTGATCGACACCACGTACGTCGACGACGCCGCTGCCGCCCTCGTGGCAGGGGTCGACGCGTGCGGGCCCGTCCACGGGGAGGCGCTGGTGGTCTCCAACGGTGAGCCCCGCACGGTGGCCGAGATCCTGCGACGGCTGTGCTCGGCGGCCGGCGTGCCCGGACCCCGGGGTCGGGTGCCGGCGCACGCCGCCTGGCTGGCCGGCGCCGTGGTGGAGAGGACCTGGTCAGCGCTCGGCCGCCGGTCGACCCCTCCCCTGACCCGGTTCCTCACCGAGCAGCTGACGACGGCGCACTGGTTCGACCAGCGGCGGACCCGGACCGCGCTCGGCTGGCGGCCGGAGGTCGGCCTCGACGAGGGCTTCGCCCGGCTGGCCGCCTGGTACGGCGATCGGCACACGGCTCCGGACGACGCGGTCCTCCCCGCCTGACGCCGGACGCTCCGGCCGTCAACCGTCCGGGGAACGCGCCTCCTCCTGGGCCGGTGTCCGCCGTCCGAACCACAGGATGCCCGTCCCCAGCGACAGGACCAGCAGGACCGACATGGCGATCAGCAGCGGCACCGGCCCGAACTGGGCGATCAGCGGGAGCGACGCCGCGGTGACCAGTCCGCCGCCGAAGAAGGGCTCGAAGGCCAGCTGCTTGTAACCGAAGGCCTCCATCGCCGGGGTGGCGGCGTTGGGGTCGGCGACCCGGATCAGGATCAGGCCGGTGGCCGTGACGCCGAGGGACTGCCCCAGGTCGCCGATACCGCGCTCGAACCAGAAGCGCGGGATCATCCGGCGCGCCAGGAAGACGAAGGCGCCCACGTTCCACGAGAGGCCGGCGACGGCGAGGAGGAGGAACGTCACCCAGTTGTCCGCGATCGCCTGGATGGACAGCGTGGCGAGGGCGCTGATGATCAGCAGGTCGAGGGCGATCCCCTGGATGCGCAGCATCATCCGCCGGTCGACGATGCCGGTCCGGTCGAACCGGTCGACGAACTTCTGCACCAGCACCCCGCCGATCATCGCCAGCGGGAACAGCGGCACGAACTCGAAGAGCTCGACGGTGTCGGCCCACAGCGCCGCCTCGAGGGCCTGGAGCGCCTCGAGCAGGCCGAGGCCGATGAGGATCGCCACGGCGACGATCGCGAAGTGGATGGCCAGCGGCTCGACCGAGGCGGTGCGCACCGTCATCAGCGCGGCGGGCGGCTGCTCCTCCCGCTCGTAGAGCCCGCGCTGCTCGGCCAGCGACGTCTTCGCGTCGTCCTCCAGCACCTGGGCGCGGCCGGTGTGCACCCCCCAGTTGATCAGTGCGATGCCGACGACGACGCCGGAGACGACGCCCACCGTGGCCAGGCCCAGCGCCAGGTCCTGCGCCTCCGGGAAGCCCAGGTCGGCGAAGGTGGTGCCCAGGCCTGCGGCCGTGCCGTGGCCGCCCTCGAACCCCACCTCGATGAGCGCGCCGACCATGGGGTCCTGGCCGAGGAACGGCACGAGCAGCAGGACGGCCAGCAGCAACCCGATCACGTACTGGCCCGACGCCATGGTGACGCCGAGGGCCAGCTGCGGCCCGGCGAGCTCGGCGGCCTCCTTCACCTTGGGGATCCGCTCGCCGAGGAACAGGGTCGCGAAGACGACCGAGATCAGCAGGCCCGGCAGCGACGCCCAGACCTCGAGGAACTCGGCCGGCCACAGTCCGCCGCTCAGCGGCGCGTCCTCCCCGCCGATCGCCTCGGCCACCGAGCCGACCACCTCGGGGCCGATGAGCAGGGCGAGGAACCCGCCGATGATCGAGCTGGGGAGGAAGAGCTTCTGGGCGATGCGTGACCGGATCCGGACGAGTTTGGCGACCAGGAGCAGGACGCCCAGCACCAGCAGGCTGAGTCCGATGACGTCAGGGGACACGCTGCCTCCGTCAGGTCAGGCCGTCCCGGGGACCGGTCGCGCCGGCCGGTCCCCGCCGGGTGCCGTCCACCATGGCGGCTCCGGGATCCGGCGACAACCGGTTCCGGCGCACCGGCTGCGGCCTGTGCCCGGGCATCGTCGAGGACCAGGTCGACGTCGATCGCCGCGGCGGCGGCCGTCCGCTGGGCCGCCGCGGCCACGACCGGCGCCGTGACGTGGGCAGTCGGTCACGAGGCGGTTCGGCCACCGCGCGACCCATGCCCTCAGGGTGGTGGGACGTCTCCCTGTTCGCGGGCCGCAGGCAGCTCCGCCACGACGCGGAGACCGCCGGCCGGGCGCGCGACGATGGTCAGCGTTCCGCCGTGCGCGCGCACGATGCCCTGGACGATCGCCAGGCCGAGACCCACGCCCGCGTGGTCGGAGCGAATGCGCTCGGTGCCGCGCCGGAACGGCTCGGAGAGCGTCGAGACCAGCTCCGGATCGATCTCCTCGCCGGTGTTCTCCACGGTGAGCACCGCCGTCCCGGAGCGGGCGCCGGTGGTGATCCGCACCGTGCCCCGCTCGGGGAGGTTGTGGACCACGGCGTTGTGCAGGAGGTTCGTCGCCATCTGCAGCAGGAGCGACGGTGATCCGACCGTGGGGGCGGCATCCGCGGAGGTCTCGATCGTGACGCCGTGCTTGTCCGCGAGCGGCAGGAGCGTCTCGGTGGCTTCCTCGGCCACGAGCGAGAGGTCGACGCGTTCCCGGGGGAAGGATCCCCCCTCGGTGCGGCTGAGCAGCAGGAGTGCGTCCGTGAGGTCGATCGCCCGGGCGTTGACGTCGTGGAGGCGGTCGACGAGCTCGGCCGGGTCGCGGTCCGGGTCCTTGCGGGCCACCTCCAGCAGGGTCTGCGTGATGGCCAGCGGGGTGCGCAGCTCGTGAGAGGCGTTGGCCGCGAACCTCTGCTGTTCGGCGACGTGCGCCTCGAGCCGCGCGAGCATCCCGTCGAAGGCGTCGGCGAGCTCCCGGAACTCGTCCTGACGGCCCGGCAGCCGGATGCGGTGGGAGAGCGACCCGGTCGCCGCCATGCGGGTGGCCTCCGTGATGCGGCGCAGCGGGGCGAGCATCCGGCCGGCGAGGAACCACCCTCCCGCGAGACCCAGCACGAGCAGGAACGCCAGCGCAGCGGCCGCGCGCGGGACGAAAGCGCGCACGAGGTCCGACCGGTTCGGGACGAAGAGCCCCGGTTGGCGTCCCGGCCGGCCGGAGGTGACGAGCACGCCGTCGGGCACGTAGCGCAGCAGGAACACCCACACGACCGCCAGGAGCAGCGCCCCCGCGAGCACGAGGAAGCCGGCATAGCTGAGAGTGAGCTTGAGGCGGGCACTCGGACCGGGGGCCCTAGCCATGGTCCCCTCCCCCGGGTGCCGTGCCCGGTGCTGTGTCGATCCGGTACCCGACGCCCGGAACGGTGGCGATGAGCCACGGTTCGCCGAGGCGCTTGCGCAACGCCGAGACGGTGATCCGGACAGCGTTGGTGAAGGGGTCCGCGTTCTCGTCCCACGCGCGCTCCAGCAGCTCCTCGGCGCTGACGACGCCCCCTTCGGCGGCGACGAGGACCTCGAGCACGGCGAACTGCTTCCTGGTCAGCGCGACGTACCGGCCGTCCCGGTAGACCTCGCGCCGGAACGGGTCCAGCCGCAGACCCGCGATCTCCCGCACGGGCGGCCGGTTGTGCGCTCGCCGGCGGTCGAGCGCTCGGAGCCGCAGGACCAGCTCCTTGAGCTGGAACGGCTTGGTGAGGTAGTCGTCGGCGCCGAGCTCGAACCCGGACGCCTTGTCGTCGAGCCGGTCGGCAGCGGTGAGCATCAGGATCGGCATGCCGCTGCCCGACGCGACGATGTGCGCGGCGATCTCGTCACCGGACGGCCCGGGGATGTCGCGGTCGAGGACCGCGATGTCGTAGGCGTTCACGCCCAGCAGTTCGAGCGCGGTCTCGCCGTCCCCGGCGACGTCGGACGCGATCGCTTCCAGACGCAGCCCATCGCGGATGGCTCCTGCCAGCAACGGTTCGTCCTCGACGATCAGCACGCGCACGCTGCCGAGGCTAGAGAACGAGCACGTATCGCCGGCATATCGAGAAACGCGTACGTGGTGGCAACGGAACCCTGCCTTGACTGCAGGCATGTCCCACAGCGACCACGCACGAACGAGAGCCGGCCGGGCCCGATCGACCATCGCAGTCGTCCTGGTACTGCCCATCGCCGCGATCGTCGGAGGGATCCTCGGGTACCAGGGGGTGGCAGCCCCGTCCTCGTCGGCAGCACCCGTCGTCCGGACGGACGGGGAGGAGCGAGCAGTCCCCGACGACGACGTCCGGAGCGGTTCGCCGTCCCCCGACCTGCGTCACAACCCGGATGCGCCCGACCGTCCCCGGCCGCTCGGCGTGGCGGTCGACGACGGCGTCGTGCCCGACGGTGTGACGGTCTTCGACGGCGAGTTCCCGGCCGTGGCCAACCTCGATGCCGATCTCCTCGGCGCCCTCCGCAGGGCAGCGGCGGCTGCCGCGGGTGACGGGGTCGGGTTCACCGTCACCAGCGGCTGGCGTTCCCCTGCGTACCAGGAGCAGCTGCTCCGCGAGGCCGTCACCGAGTACGGCTCGGAGGAGGAGGCTGCCCGATGGGTGGCCACGGCGGAGACCTCCGCCCACGTGTCCGGGGACGCGGTCGACGTCGGCCCCTCCGAGGCACGGGCGTGGCTGGCCGAGCACGGGGCGCGGTACGGGCTGTGCCAGACCTACCGCAACGAGCCCTGGCACTACGAGCTGCGCCCCCGGGCCGTCGACGACGGCTGCCCCAGGCCGTACGCCGACCCCACCCACGATCCGCGGATGCAGCAGTGACCGGGGCTCCGCCCGGCTCGGTGACGAGCGCCGACGTCGAGCCGCGGTCGCCGCGCCGGCGGGAAGTCGTCCCTGCCGCTGGTGCTGTCGGCAGCTGCGCCCAACTGCGTTGTTGCGGCCGCTCGCGCGCGAGAGGATGGCCGGGTGAACACGCGGTCCACCTCATCCCGAGCCCTTGCCGCCCTGGTCGGCGGGGCGGCAACCGCCCTGTACTACGCCACGCCGGACTTCATCCCCTCGCGCACGACCCGCGGCTGGGCGAAGGCCGGGCTCACGGCCGTCGCCTTCGCGGCGTCGGTCCCCGACCTGCGGGCGACGCGGCGCACCGCCCCCGCTGGGCAGGAGCCCGACGGCGCGGTCGCCCCGGCGCAGGCACTCCGTTCGCAGCCCGCCCGCAGCAAGGCCGTCATCGCCGGGTCCGTGGCGGCCGCACTCGCCGCGGGGGTCGGCGCGCAGCTGACCGCGGAGCGGTGGATCTTCCGCCGCGGCGAGGCACGGGCGGCGGCCGGGAAGCGACTGCCGCACACCGGCCCGGCCGTGGTGTACGGGGCGCTGTCGAGCGTGCTCTGGTTGTTCCCGTCGCCACCGGACACGCCCTGACGGACGAGCCGTCGTCGACGGGACGACCCCGCGAGCGACGCGCTGCCGGCCCGGGATCCACCCTCACGTGGAACGGACGTACGGCGCCACCGCTCCGGCCGGTCGCAGGGCCTGCGCGCGGTCGGCGAGCAGCTGACGGACCTCCTCGACGGTCCCCACCTCGAGGCACTCCTTCGCCAGCTCGTCGCACGCGCGCAGGGCCAGTGCCCGCACCGCCGCCTTCACGCGCGGCACGGCGGCGCCCGCGACGCTGAGTTCCGTCACACCCAGGCCGAGCAGCAGGGGGACGGCCAGCGGATCAGCTGCCATCTCGCCGCACACAGCGACGGGAGCCCGACCGGCCGCCCGGCTGCCCACCTCGCCGATGAGGCGCAGAACGGCCGGGTGGAGCGGATCGGCCAGCGGCGCCACGGCCGGGTTCCCGCGTTCGACGGCGAGCGCGTACTGCGTGAGGTCGTTCGTCCCGATGCTGACGAAGTCCAGGTACGGCAGGAACGCCTCGACGGTCAGCGCCGCCGCCGGCACCTCCACCATGATCCCGATCCGCAGGGAGCTCGGCAGCCCCTCCGGGCCGGCCGCCCGGTCGAGCAGCTGCCGTGCCGCTATCAGCTCGTCGACGGCCGTCACCATGGGGAACAGGACGTTGACCGGCGCATGGCGCGCGACCTCGCAGATCGCGGTCAACTGCTCGACGAGCAGCTCCGGCCGCGCGAGCGAGAGGCGCAGGCCCCGCAGGCCGAGATAGGGGTTCGCCTCGGAGGGCTGCCGGAGGTAGCGCAGCGGCTTGTCGCCGCCGACGTCGAGGGTCCGGATCGTGATGGGATGGCCGTCGAACGCCTCCGCCATCGCGCGGTACTCCCGCTCCTGCTCCGCCACGGACGGCGGGCGGTCCCGATCGACGAAGACCAGCTCGGTCCGGACCAGGCCGGCGCCGTCGGCTCCGGTCGCCGCCGCGGCACGGGCGTCGGCGACGGACGCGAGGTTGGCCGCCACCTCCACCCGGACCCCGTCCGCGGTGATCGCCGGACGGGTCGCCTCGGCCGCCGAACGCTCCGCCTGCTCGGCGAGATGGGCCGCCTCGCGCCGGTACTCCTCGAGGGCCTCGGGGGCCGGATCCACGACCACCCGCCCGGCCGCACCGTCGACGACGACCACCGTGCCCTCGGCCACGTCGAGGACCGCCCGCCCGGCGGCGACGACCGCGGGGATGCCCAACGAGCGCAGCAGGATGCTCGCGTGCGAGGTGGCGCTCCCACCGGCGAGGACGACGCCGCGCACGGTGCGCGGGTCGAGCGCCGCCGCCTGCGCCGGGGTCAGGTCCCGGTCGAGCAGGACGCCGTCCACCGCGACCGGCACCGCCGCGGTGGCACCGCCCAGCGTGCGCAGCACCTGCTCCCCCACCGCCCGGACGTCCGCTGCGCGACCACGCAGGTAGGGGTCGGGCAGCGCGAGCCAGCTCCGCTCCACCGTCTCGACCGCCGCCTCCCAGGCGGCCGGCGCGGAGGTGCCGGCGTCGATCCGCGACCGCGCCTCCCCCAGCAGCTCCGCGTCGTCGAGCAGCAGCAGGTGGGCCTCGAAGATCCCGGCCGCCGCCGCTCCGGCGCCCTGCAGCGCGCCGTCGCGGAGCCGCTCGACCTCCCGGCGGACGTCGGCCACGGCCTCGGTCAGCCGTCGCCACTCGGCGGCGGGGGGACCGGCTGGTCGGTCGGTGGGCGGCGGCGACCACGTGGGCAGCCGGCGGGCGGGGCCGATCCCGATCCCCGGGCCCGCGGGCAACGGTGTTCCCGGCGCGGGCGGCGCGTCACCGGACGGGGCGGCCTCGCCTGCGTCGTCCACCTCGTCGAAGCGGCGTGCGGCCAGCGCCAGCAGGCGGTCCACCGCGGCGCGCGCCTGCCGTCCGGTCGCCGCCACCTCGACGACGTGCCCCTGGAGCGCACCCAGCGTCGCCACGCGGCTGAGGCTGGCCGCCGGGACCACCGCTCCGCCCGCCGTGAGGTTGCGCAGCGTCACCGCGGCGTCCAGCCGGCGCACCTCCGCGACCAGCCGGGCCGCGGGCCGGGCGTGGAGCCCGTGAAGGTTCTCGACGGTGAAGGTGGCGGTGACACCGGTCCCGTCCTCCCCGCAGGCCGGGCCTCCGGGTTCGTCGTCGGCACCCAGGTGCCCGGTCTTCGCCAGGAGCGCCGCCCGGGCCTCGGCGGCGACCTCCTGCCGGGATGCGCCACCGGCAGCCGCGACCGCCGCGACCACGAGCCCCTCGACCAGCGGTGCCGGGCAGAGCGTCACGCGGTCCCGGACGACGTCGTCGTCCAGCAGCTCCAGCGCCATCTCCGCGCTGAGCACCGCGCTGCCGAGGTCCATGAGGACCACCACGCCGGCGTCGCCGTCGACGCGCTGGATGGCTGCGGCGATCTGGACGGCGTCCGTGCCGAAGGTCGTGTCGCCGAGCCCGGCCGCGACCGCGATGCGGGGCTCGGCGCCGTGCACCATCTCCGTCGCCAGCGCGACGGCGGCCGTGGCCAGGGCCCGGCTGTGCGAGACGACCACGATCCCGACGCCCTGCGCTCCCCCACCGCTGGACGCCGTCATCCGGAGGGCGTCCCGTCGGCCGGCCCGGCCGCCACCGGATTCTGGACGCCACCCAGGGCCGTCGCCGCCGCGGCGACGAGCAGCGCCGCACTGGTCGCGCCGGGGTCCTGGTGCCCGGCGCTCCGCTCGCCGAGATAGCTGGCCCGGCCCTTGCGGGCCGGCATCGGGATCGTCGCGTCCCGCCCCACGGCCGCAGCCGCCGACGCCCGCTGCAACGCGGTGCCCCACGGCTGGCCGTCGGCCAGCGCCGCCTCCAGTGCGTCGACCGCCGGGGCCAGGGCGTCGAACATGGTCTTGTCCTGCGCCTCCGCCTTGCCACGGGCCACCACCCCCTCGAGCCCCGCGCGCAGCCCGGCGGCGAAACCGTCGGGGTCCACCGGTTCGGCGTCGCCGACGGCTCCGCCGAACCGGAGGAAGAAGGTTCCGTAGAGCGGGCCGCTCGCCCCGCCGACGGTCGACACCAGCGTCATGCCGACCTTCATGAACAGGGCGCCCGGCGTGGTGGCCGCGCCCTCGTCGAGCGCAGTCACCACCGCGGTCATCCCGCGGTGCATGTTGGCGCCGTGGTCGGCGTCGCCGATCGCCGCGTCGAGCTCCGTGAGCAGGTCCTTGTTCTCGTCGACGAGCCGGGCGAAGGCCCGGACCCAGTCCGCCAGGTCGCCCGTCGTCATGCCGTCAGCCATCGGTCAGACCCCCCACCGCAGCGCCGGCGTCCGCACGGGCGCGTCCCACAGCGAGAGCAGGTCGTCGTCGACGCGCAGCAACGTGACCGACGTGCCGGCCATGTCGAGGGAGGTGATGAAGTTGCCGACCAGCGAGCGGGCGATCTGCACGCCGCGCCCGGAGAGGATCCGGTTCACCTCGTTGACCATGACGTAGAGCTCGATCAGCGGCGTCCCACCGAGGCCGTTGACGAAGCAGAGGACGCCGTCGCCGGAGCGGAACGGCAGGTCGTCGAGGACCGGCTCGACCAGCATGGCGGCGATCTCCCGTGCCGACGCCAGCGGGATGCGCTCGCGGCCCGGCTCGCCGTGGATGCCCACGCCGAGCTCCATCTCGTCGGGCCCCAGGTCGAACGACGGGTGCCCGACCGCCGGCAACGTGCAGCTGGTGAGCGCGAGGCCCATGCTGCGGCCGTTGGCGTTCACCGTCCGGGCCACGTCGGCGACCTCGTCCAGCGAGCGGCCCTGCTCGGCGGCGGCACCCGCGATCTTCTCCAGCAGGACGGTGACGCCGACCCCCCGCCGCCCCGCCGTCCACGTGCTGTCCTGGACGGCGACGTCGTCGTCGGTGACCACCGGGACCACCCGCGCCCCGGTCTCGGCCTCGGCCAGCTCCGCGGCCATCTCGAAGTTCATGACGTCGCCGGTGTAGTTCTTGACGACGTGCAGGACTCCTGCGCCGCCGTCGACCAGCTTCGTGGCCGCGAGCACCTGGTCGGGCACCGGAGACGTGAAGATCTCGCCGGCGCAGGCGGCGTCGAGCATGCCCAGCCCCACGAATCCGCCGTGCAGCGGCTCGTGGCCGGAGCCGCCGCCGGAGACGATGCCGACCTTGCCCGGCTTCGGCAGGTCGCCGCGGTGGATCACCTTGTTCGCGTGGTCGACCCGCAGGTCGGGGTGTGCGGCCTCGAAGCCCCGCAGGGCTTCCGAGACGACGTCCGCTGGGTCGTTGACGAGCTTCTTCATGACCTCGGTTCTCCTGGTGGCGTAGGGATCAGGAGGCCGTCGCGGGTGCGCGGGCCTCGTCGGGGGCGCCCACGTCGACGCCGGGCACGGCGGCGCGCCACGGCGGGCGTCCGCGCGATGACGGTGCAGGCGAGTGCGGGGCCCACCACGCCGTCGACCGTCGCCGCCGTGCGGTGGTCCACACGGACCACGGTGGCCTCGCCGGAGAACCCGACGACCGGACGCCGGGGCAGGGCCGTCTCGTCGAGCACGGGGCCTCCGCTTCACCGAAGACCATTCGACATCGTCGAATGTGTGACGTAGATTACTAGAGCGCGCCGGTGCTCGACAAGGCACGGCCGCGCACCGGGACGAGCGGGAGGGGCGGGCCGGTGATTCAGTCCGTCGACCGGGCGGTCCGGGTGCTGACGGCCCTGCAGGGCTCCCGCCGGATGGCCCTGTCCGAGCTGGCCGCCAGGCTCGAGCTGCCCCCGTCGACCGTGCACGGGCTGGTGCGCACCCTCGTCTCCCACGGGCTGGTGGTGCAGGAACGCGGGTCGGGCCGCTACCAGCTGGGCCCCGCCGTCCTGCGCCTGGGCAACGTCTACCTCGACACCATCGAGCTGCGCTCCCGCGCGATCCCGTGGGCCGAGGAGGTGGCCCGCCGGACCGGGTTCGCGGTGCGGACCGCCGTCCTGCTGCTCGACGACGTCGTGATCATTCACCACGAGCCGCGCCCCGACGGCAGCCGGCAGATGCCGGAGGTGGGGATCGTAATCCCCGCCCACGCCTGCGCCCTGGGCAAGGCGATCCTCGCCTTCTCCGGAGCGGCCGGACGGGGTGTGCTCCAGGAGCCGCTGAAGAGCATGACGGGCGAGACCCTCACCTCCGTGACGGAGCTCCGGGCCGAGCTGGAGGAGGCGCGCTCCACCGCTGTCGCCCTGGAGCAGGAGGAGGCTCTCCTCGGCGAGTGCGGGCTCGCCGCGCCGGTCTTCGATGCGCACGCCGATGTCGCCGGCGCCATCGGCGTCGTCGTCCCGTCGGCCGCCTGGCCGGTGGACGACTCCGTCCTAGGGGCGGTCCGGGAGGCGGCGCGGGCCGTCTCCCGGGAACTCGGCGCGCCGGGGTGGCCCGTGCACGGCGTCTAACTCCTCACCGGTCCACCGGGCGCCTCACGAACGTGAGGTCAGGCCCTGCCGCAGCTCGCCCAGCGCCTGCGCGAGGCTGACGCGGGGCTGCCAGCCCCACCCGCGCGCGCGGTCGGTGCGCAGCCGGCCGGTCCAGACCGGCTCGTCGGTCCACTCGGGCTCGACGCCCAGCGCATCGGTCACCGTGCCGAGGTAATCCCGCCAGGTCGCGGACTCGCCCGCGACGATGACCGGGGTCGTACCGCCGGCGACCGGGCCCCGTTCCGCGTCGTCGGCGGTCGCGACGGCGCCCGTGGCGACGTCCGCGATCAGGGCCGCCAGGTCCTCGACGTGCACCCAGGCCCAGGTCTGCGCCGGGTTCGCCCGGCGGCTCCCGTCGCGGATCGCCCGCGGCCGCAGCGTGTTCCACACCGACGTCTCGCCGGCCCCCAGGATGGCCGGCGGGCGGACCAGCACGGTGGTGAGCCCGCTGATCTGCGCAAGCGCGGCGTCGGCGGCGTTCTTGGTGTCGGGGTAGTCGCCGCTCCCCTCGGGCAGGAGGGCGCCGTCCTCGGCCACGTCCCCGACGCCGGCCGAGCGGTCGTAGACCCCGGCCGTGGACACGTGGACGAGCCGGGCGACGCCGGCATCGCGGGCGGCCCGGGCGAAGGCCGACGTGCCCTCGACGCCCACCCGGTGCTGCACCTCCCGGGGCGAACCCATCGGGTGGACGGTCGTGACGACCGCGTCGACGCCCCGGGTCACCGTGCCGGCGAAGCCCTCGTCGGCGAAGTCACCGACGTGCTCGACGACCCCGTCGAGCGCGGGCGCACTGCCGGCGCGCCGGACGACGGCGCGCACCTGCGCCGAGCGCTCGAGCAGCGCGCGGCACACCGCGGTGCCCACCAACCCGTTCGCACCGGTCACCACGACGGCGGGAGAGGTATCGGCCATGCCGTCCACCCTGCCAGCGACCCGACTTCGGCGCCTGCCGCGCGGGGCGGGGGGTGTCGGCAGCCGGCCGACGGGTAACGGGGGTCGATGCCCCCCTCCCCCTCGTCGCCCTCCGCTGCCGACGGGACCAGCGACCTGGCGGCGGTGCTCGCCGAGGTCGCGGACCGATCCCAGCATCGCGCCGAGGAGGGCGAGGTCAAGGAGCAGCCCGAGGAGCTGACCTCGGCCGAGCCCGCCCGCTTCGCCCTGGCGCTCGCCGAGCTCGACGGGACCGAGCACGTCACCGGGGACGCCGACGTCGGCTTCGCGGTCCAGAGCGTCGTGAAGGTCTTCGCGCTCACGGCTGCCCTGCAGCGGGTGGGTGAGGAGCTGTTCGAGCGGCTGGGCCGCGAGCCGTCCGGGGACCCGTTCAACTCGCTGATCCAGCTCGAGCACGAGAAGGGCGTGCCGCGGAACCCGTTCATCAACGCCGGGGCCCTCGTGGTGAGCGACGTGCTGATCGACGTGGCGGACGATCCCGTCGGCTCGGTGGCCGGCCTCCTGGGCGAGCTGGTCGGCGACGAGCTGGTGGTCGACGAGACCGCACTCGACGCCGAGCGGGAGGGCAGCCACCTCAACCGCGCCATCGCCCACCTCATGCGGTCGTTCGGGAACCTGCACCACGAGGTCGACGAGGTCATCGAGCTCTACGCCCGCCTGTGCTCCCTCACGGTCACCACGCGGACGCTGGCCCGAGCCGCTCGTTTCCTGGCCAACGAGACGGCGTCGAGCCACGCACGGGAGCCACGGTGCTCTCCGAGCCCCTCGCGCGCCGGGTCAACGCGCTGATGCTGACGTGCGGCACGTACGACGCGGCCGGCCAGTTCGCCTACGACCTGGGATTCCCGTGCAAGAGCGGCGTCGCCGGCGCGGTCATGGGCGACGTGCCGGGCCGGTTCGGTGTGTGCGCGTGGTCGCCGCCGCTGGACGAGAAGGGCAACTCACGAGCGGGACGGGCCGCCCTGCACCTGCTGTCGGAACGGCTCGACCTGTCCCTGTTGTGACCTGCCCCGGCCGCACCGGTACGGGGTGGGCGACCCTCCGCTCCGGCCAGGCGGACCCGGCCGTCCGGACGAGGTCCCGGCGCGATGGGCCGGCACCCGCATCCGGCCACGGCGCTCCGGCTCGGGGTCGCGGTGCCCGGAAGGGCTCCACCGACGGAGTGGCGGCGGCCCCGGGCCGCCGCGTGGCGGTCGGGTCCGAGGGAGCTGTCCCGGACCCGACCGCCGTGCGGGTCAGCGGCTGCCGCCCCCGATCATGGGGTCGTCGTCGGAATCCCTGGTTCCCCGCTCCACGCCCTCGGTGGAGGTGCCAGCGGTGAAGCCGGCGGGGTCGGACTCGTCCACGACGACCTCGTCGCGCACCGCCTCCCTCGGCGGCTGCGGAACGACCGCGACGTCCTCCTGCGGGGGCTGTGCCTTCTCCTGGCCGCCGCCCTGACTGCTCCCGGACGCGGCGGCGGCAGCACCCGCGGCCGCCACGCCGGCCACCGCGGCCGCCCCCGCGGCGACGGCCTTGCCGGACACCCCCGCCTTCCCGCTGTCGCCGCGGGAGGTGAAGGCCGCGTTCACCCCGGGGGTGCCGACGTCCTCTCCGGGGTTGATCGTGCCGCGCCATCCGCCGGTGGCGTAGCCCTCGCTCTCCACGAGGGACTTGAAGCGCTGGAGGTCGGACTCCACCTGCCGCTCCACGACGCCGAGCTTGTCGCCGACCTTCTCCACGAGCCCTTCGGGCTCGTACTCCAGCGACAGGTGGACGAGGGTGGACCCTGCGCCGACCGGCTCGAACCGCACGGCGCCGGCGTTCGTCGCGCCCTCCTGCGCGGCCCAGGCGATCTTCTGGTCCGGCACCTGCTCGATGATGACTGCTTCCCACTCGCGCCGGACGCCCGCGATCTCCGCCACCCAGTGCAGGCGCTTGTCGCCGTGCTGGTGCACCTCCTTGACCCCGCCCATGAAGTACGGGAAGTCCTCGAACTGGGTCCACTGGTTGTAGGCCGTGGACACCGGTACGTCGACCTGGATCGACTTCTCGGCCTTGGTGGTCATCGCTGACTCCTTGTCACTGGTCGTCCGCTGTCGCAACTGCGCCCCTCGGCTACCCCCGCCACGGACGGTCGATGCAGCGCCTCGCGGTCCGCGTCGACGTGCCATGGGTGCCTCGCGCCGGACCGGGCGGCCGAGCCGGCCCGGGAACCACCGGCCGGGTGGAGGACGTTGTCCCTGGCGCCCCCACCGCCTGAGACGAGGAGCTCGATGACCACCCCGCTGCCGACCGGCACCGCCGGCGCCCTGGACGTGCGGGCCGACGAGGAGCTGTCCTTCCTGCTCTCGCTGGACCCCGCGGTGGTCGCCGTCCTCGGTGGCGTGCTCCTCGTGCTCCTGCTGGTCGCCGCTCTCGCCGGATGGCTGGTGCTCAGGCGCTTCCGGCGCAGCCCGCTCGCGGCCCGTGGCCGGGAGCTCGCCGCCCGCGGCCGGGTGCTCGGTGTGCAGGGGGCCACCGCCGTCGCCGCGCGCCGTCTGCCGCCGGGCCAGCGGCGCTCGGCCGCGGAGCTCCAGCTCGACGTCGCCCGCGCCCGGGACGGGCTGCGCCGCCAGGTCGTCGCGGCCCAGGCCGCCGGTGCGCATCTCGGCGACGTCCCCGAGCTGCTGCCGTCGCTGGAGGCCGAGGGCAGCCGCCTCGAGCAGCGCCTGCGGCAACGGGCGCTGTTCCCGAACCCGACGGAGCAGGCCGACCCGGAGCCGGAGGCCCGGGCGTACCTCGAGATGGTCGCCGACGTCTGCGACGCGGTGCGGCAGGCGGAGGACGTCGCGTCGGCGGCCGGGAGGCCGGCCACCGACGTCGCCGACGCGGTCGCGGCGCTCCGCGCGCACACCACCGCCTACCAGGAGCTCACCGCCCAGCCGGTGGCGCCGCCGCTGCCCCGGGTCCCGTCCCCGTCGCCGGAACCCCCGGTCCGGGAGCCCACGCAGCGGTAAACGGATGGGCCCGGGGTACGTGCCCGGCGGCAGCGCGACCTGGACGGATCAGGGCACCGGGATGCCGCGACGCCACCGGGTGGACCATCGCCATGACGCGCGTCACACTCCTGTCGTCGAGGCGTCCACCGAACAGGAGCACCGGGCCATGCGCCGCTGCTTGATCGTCGCCAACCAGACCCTCTCCGCCGACGCGCTCCGGCGGGCCGTCCAGGACCGGATCACCGCCGAACCGCACGCGTTCCACCTCGTCGCGCCCGCCACCCCGGCAGAGGACGAGGTGGAAGGCCCCAGCGCCTACGCCGGCCTGGGGCCCTCCGTGACCGACCGCGCGTACGCGCTCGCCCGCCAGCGCCTCGACCGGGCGCTGGAGGACCTCCGTGCCCTGGGCGCCCAGGTCGACGGCGAGGTCGGCGACCCCGACGCGCTCCAGGCCGTGCGGGCCACCCTCGGCCACTTCCCGGCGGACGAGATCGTCGTCTCCACGCTGCCGCACACGCTCTCCCACTGGCTCCGCCGTGATCTACCGGCGCGGCTGCGCAAGAGCTGCGGCGTCCCGGTCACCCACCTCAGCGCCGACGCCGCCACGAGTACGAGCGCGTGAGGGCGCACGGCAGGCGGGTCGCAGTCGTCGCCTGAGCCGCCCGATCGAGGCGGAGGTGAAGGCGACACCCCCAAGGCCACCGGACGGCCGCTCCAGATCGAGGGGCTGACCGCGCAGCAGATCATCGACTCCGCCGCTCCGGAGGAGCGCCCGATCCTGGAGGCGTCCCTGGCGCACTGGGCCACGCTGGTCGGCGATCCCGAGAACTCCACCGACGACGTCCTCGCGGTCACCGGTCGCCCGGCCCTGAGTTTCGCGCAGTGGGCCGAGGAGCACGCCGCGCAGTTCGGCCTGGTCAGGGCGTAGCTCCGGCGTCACCCCTCGGGACCGCCCTCGCACGGGAGGAGGCGGCCCCGGACGTCCGGGACCGCCTCCTCGGGAGGGCGCGCTGCGCCCTCGGTCAGCGGGTCGAGCAGGTGAGGTAGGCGAAGCCCTCCCGCGCCGCCTCGAAGGGGTCGAACGTGGGGTCGCCGAAGCGCGGGTCGTGCTCGACGACGAAGTACCGGGTGCTGCCGCCGGCCACCCGGAAGATCGGCGCGAAGTCGATGTCCCCGCGTCCGACGATTTCGATCCGCCGGTCGAGCTCCTCGTTCAGGTCCTTGACGTGGAACAGCCGGACCCGGTTGCCGTACTCCTCGATGATCTCGATCGGATCGGCGCCGGCGAAGACCGCCCAGTACAGGTCGAGCTGCGACACGACGTGCCGCCGCTCGGTGTGCTCCATGAGGATGTCGAAGGCGCTGCGGTCGCCGAAGGTGGTCTCGAACTCCCAGTTGTGGTTGTGGACCATGAGCCACTGCCCGGCCTGGCGGGCCTGCGCACCGACCGCGTCCAGGTACTCGGCGTAGGCGATCCACTCGGCCTCGGTCGTGAGCTGCGGGGTGCCACCGGAGCCGAAGTAGCGGACGCCCAGGACCCGGTTCTCCTCGAGGATCTGCGCGATGTCCGCCGGCTCGGCGTGCGTGCCGACGCCGACGTGCCGCCCGGAGGCCTTGAGCCGGTACTCCCGGAGCAAGTCGGCGTACTGCTCCGCGGTCATCCCGCTCAGGGTGAACGGCTCGACGTTGCGGTAGCCCATCTCGCTGAGCCGGCGGAGGACCTCCTCGTGACGGGCCTGCGTGGCGGCGTCGGTGCCGAAGCCGATGTACTCGGCGAACGTCCACAGCTGGACGGAGACCTTGCTCGCCGGCACGGGCCGCTCGGCGCAGTCGGAGGTCCCGGACGCCCCGGGTGCGGGCGGTGCCGCACTCGCCGTGCCGACGAGTCCCAGGAACAGCAGTGCGGACAGCGCAGCGAACAGCGCGGCCCGCAGCGTGTGGCGCAGTCTCTTCATCACCTTCACGGATTCCCCTCGAGTGGCTGTGACGGCGCGCGTCACCGAGCGCAGGGAGCGCCCGTTCGGCGTGCCGTTCGTGACGAGATCTCAGGGGGGCCACGCCGGACGACGACCCCTGAGGCCCCGGGTGTGTGCTGCGTCACGAAGCTAGCAAGGCTTCTGCTCTGCCGGTAGCAGAAGTTCGTCAACGACGGGCGCATGTGCTCGCCCGGGCATCTACGGGGAGATGGCGTCGGGTCCGCCCGACGTTCCCCGCCCGCGCGAGCCGGGAACAGTGGCCCCGACCGGGACGACTGCGGCCCGGTGCAGCAGCGAGGGGAGACGCGTGTCAGTGGGCAAGCGCTTCGAGGAGCTCGCCTGGAGCCCCACGCCGATCGGCGAGCTCAGCCTCCGCCGGCGCCGGGACCCGGTGACCGGGGCCGACGTGTTCGAGGTCAAGCTGGGCGACGAATTCCTGATGTCCTCCCTGTTCACGGTCGCCGAGGTGGAGGTCGCCCGGCTGGCCCTGGCGCGATCGGACGGCGACAGGCTGGACGTGGCGGTCGGGGGCCTGGGGCTCGGCTACACCGCCCAGGCGGTGCTCGCCGACCCCCGGGTCGCCGAGCTCGTGGTGGTCGATCTGCTGGAGCCGGTCATCGAGTGGCACGAGCAGGGGCTGCTGCCGCTCGGGCGCGCCGTCGCCGCGGACCCGCGGTGCCGACTGGTGCACGGCGACTTCTTCGCGATGGTCGCGGGAGACGGGTTGGACCCGGCGGCCCCCGGCCGGGTCTTCGACGCCGTCGTCGTGGACATCGACCACTCCCCCGGGCACCTGCTGGACGAGGGCAACGCACCCTTCTACCGCCCCTCGGGCATGCCACGGCTGGCCGCCCTCCTCCGGCCCGGCGGCGTCTTCTCGCTGTGGTCGAACGAGCCACCCGACGAGGAGTACCTGGCCGCGCTGTCGGCGGTCTTCGTCGACGTCGACGCGCAGGTGGTGAACTTTCCCAACCCGCTGCAGGACCGCCCCGCCGCCAACACGGTCTACCTGGCCACCGCCCGGGGGTGAGCCCGGCCGCATCGTCCGCTCCCCCCGTCGCGGCATCGCCACGGCCGGTCGCTCGCAACCGGGCCGACCGGCGGACGTGCCGGCAGCTCTCGTCCTGCTGGTCCCACCGGCCTCGCCGGCGCGGTCACACCGCGGGTGAGGCCGCGCAGCGAGCCGGCGGGCGGGGCCGCTGCCTCGCCAGCAGGCGTAGCGGAAAGGCCGCCTCAGAGACGGACGACGGTCCAGCCGAACTCCGCGATCGCGGCGCGCGCCCGGACCGGACCCAGGTCCGTGGCGCTCAACCTCGTGCCGGTGTCCAACTGCGGATGGGTGGCGGTGATCACACGGTCCTCCTCGTCGAGCAGGGCGGTGGCCTCCGCCTCCACGAGCAGGCCCTCGGCGGCGTCGACGAACCGGCGGACGTCGAGGTCCGCGGCGACGACGCCGAGGACCTCCCCCGATGCGGTCAGCGGTGCGGCTGCGGTCATCGTGACGTCGTCGGTACCCCAGCTGTCGACGTAGGGGGACAGCAGCGTGGGCGCCCCACTGGCGCACGGCACGCGGAACCAGCGGGCCTGCGAGACGTCGTAGAAGGAGTCGGACCTCGGGTTGAGCACGTGCTGCTTGGCGCGGATCTCGCCGTCCCGTATGACCCACCACGCCATGGAGGGCACCTCCCCCGCCGAGGCGGTCGCCGGTGGCCGCAGCGCCATGCCGGCGCCCGTGACCAGCGACCGGCTGCGCAGCATCACGCTCACGTCGGGCTCGAGCACCTCCCAGGCCCGCGACTCGTCGAAGACCGGGTGCCGGCCGAGGTCCAGTCGCCGGGTGGCCGCCTCGCCGAGTCCGGCGAGGTCGGTGAACACCGGTGCGGTCAGCGCGACGACGCCGGTGGCCGCGTCCCGCAGTGCCTCCTCGGGCGCTCCCGGGGCCGCGCCGGTCATCGCTCCGCCCACCCTCGGGTGCGCAGCTGCGCCACGCGGGCTGCCACGTGGTCGACCGCCCGGACGACGCACTCGCGGGCGACCTCGGGCTCGGCGTCCCGGACGGCTCGGACGGTGGCCTCGAACAACTGCGACACGGTCGACCTCACCTCGGTATCCATGTACGCCAGGGTCAGCAGCGGCGCGTACTCCACCTGCAGGCTGATCATGCTCGTGCTCAGGCGGACCGACTGCGCCGCGGCGGCCAGCTCGATCAGGAAGCGGCTGTCCGCCCGCCGTGCCTCCACCTCCTCGCCGGCGGTCAGCAGACGTCGGCTGCCCCGCTCGAGCAGCGCGACGTTCTCGCCGGAGGCGCGGCGGGCGGCCAGGGTCGCCGACTCCGCCGCGATAGCGCGGCGCCAGTCGGCGAGGTCGCGCAGGTCCAGGCGGGACAGCTCGCGGGCCTGGTCCGCGGCTGCGCGGATCTGGTCCGGTCGCCCGGCGGTGACCACGGTTCCGCCCCCACGGCCGCGGCGGGTGGCCACCAGCCCCTGCTCGCGGAGCTGGGTGAGCGCTTCGCGCAGGGTCACCGGGGAGATGTTGAACTGCGCGGCCAGGTCCGCCTCGGCCGGCAGCTGCTCGCCCTCGCCGAGCACCCCGAGGGTGATGGCGGTGCGCAGCCGGACGGCGACGACGTCGGCCCGGCCCTGGTCGGCGAGGGGCGCGAAGAGCACGCGTCGCGTCAGGGTCGAGAGCAGGTCGGTGCGCACCTCACCCCCCATCCCGTGGCGCGTCGGTCGACGGCGCGTCGGCCACCCTAGTGAGCGCACGGGGGCGGCCGGGCCGGAACGGGCCCGGAAGGAGGGAACTAGACGGCCTGGAAGACACCGTCGCCCTCCCGGACCCGGCCGGACCTGAGCAGCCGGTCGAGGTGCAGTTCCGCCGTCCGGCGCTCGACTGCCGCCACGAAGGGCAGGCGGACGTGCGGCCGGTACACCAAGCGCCGGGCGACGACGTCCGCCACGGTCAGGGGCTCGGACAGCATCGCGAGCAGCGTCTCCTCCCGGCGGCGGATGACCGAGGCGAAGGCATCCAGCCGGGCCAGGAACGCCGCCCGACCCTCGAGGACCCCCTGCTGGTGCCCGGTGCCGTACCAGCGGGCCTCCACGTCCCGAAGCCGCGCCAGCGAGGCCTCGTACGCGTCGAGGTCGCTACCGAGGTCGCCGTAGTAGGGGCCGAACGACGTCAGGTCGATGTCCCCGGTGAAGAGGAAGCCGTCGGGCTCGACGAGGAAGCCGCAGTGTCCCGCGGTATGCCCCGGCAGGTGGACGACGGTGAGGGTCCGGCCACCCAGGTCGATGACGTCGCCGTCGGTGACCGGACGGACGTCCGCGTGCCCGGTGAAGGCGAACGTGCCGCTCAGGGTCGCCCGGAACTCCTCCGCCTGGGGGGCCGCCATGCCGAACCCGGCCAGGAGCACCTCGGGGTCGCGGACCGCGGGGGCATCGGCCGGATGCGCCAGCGCGGGTACGTCGGGGAAGACGTGCAGCCCGGAGACGTGGTCCTCGTGCCCGTGGCTGATCGCGACCAGGTCGACCGGACCAGTGGCCGTCCCCCGGCGCGACACCTCGAGAGACGGATCGACCAGGACGGTCACCTCGGATCCTGAGATCAGCAGGGAGTTGCCGCAGGGGTAGCGGCCGCCCTCCGGGGAGCCGAGCACCCTCACGGACCCGTACCTGCGGTCTTCCGCCTCGCGAACGCTCATGCCTGCAGCCAACCCTCTCCCGGCCCCGGCACCCGGCCGGAGACCGTCAGGACACGTTTCGGTAAATGCCGGGCCGACGGCCGTTGACTAAAACCGACAGCGCTATAGGTTTACCGCACCGCACCCCCTCGGCACGGCCGGCCGACGATCCGGCCCGCCGCCCCCCTCGCGTCACCGCGCCGTCCACAGACGACCGGTTGCCGTCGGAGAGCCCGTCGCCCAGCCCTGAGGAGCCCGTCGTGAGTGATGTCCGAGTCGCCGTGGTCGGCGCCGGGGTGTGCGGCCTGGCCGCGGCCACGGAGCTGCAGGACCACGGGGTCCACGACGTCGTCGTCCTCGACGCCAGCCACCCCGGGGACGGGTCCTCCGGGCTGTCCGTCGGCATGGTCGAGACCCAGTACGTGGACACGGCGGACATCGCGGTCCGGGCGCACGGCCGGCGCTTCTACGACCGGATGGAACGCGATCACGGCCTCACCTTCGTCCGCGGCGGTTACCTGCGCACCGCCCGCAGCGACGCCGACATGGCGGCCTACGGGCGGAGCGTGGCGCGGCAGCACGCGGCGGGCGTGCCCGACGCCGCGGTGCTGACGTCGGCCGAGATCGCCCGGCGGTGGCCGCACCTGGTGGTCGACGACCTCGCCGGCGGGCTCTTCGGCCCCTCCGACGGGCACATCGACGGTTACGAGTACTGCACGCTCGCCGCCCGGCTGGTGCGGGAGCGGGGCGGGCGGGTGCTGGTCAACAGCCCGGTGGTCGGCGCGGACCCGCGATCCACCGGCTGGCGGCTGCGCACCCCTCGCGAGACGGTCGAGGCCGACGTGGTGGTCAACGCCGCAGGCCCCTGGGCCGGAGTGGTCGGCGAGCTGCTCGGGGCCCCGGTGCCGCTGGTGCCGCAGCTGCACGGCGCGGTGACCATCGAGCTGGCCGAGCCGATCACCCCTCCGCTGCCGTTCGTCATGGACTACGTGCCCGGCTCCGGCCTGGCGGGCGTGTACTTCCGGTCCGAGCGCCCCGACCAGCTGATCGCCGGCCTGCACGTGGAGGAGGCGATCGCCGAGTCGGTGTCCCCCGACGTGCCGCTGGGCCGGGTGCCGGACTCCTTCGTCGAGGAGCTGATCGAGCGCCTGACCGAGCGCCTCGTCGACACCGACGGCGCGGCGATCGGCCGGAGCTGGACCGGCATCTACCCGATGACCCCGGACCACCGGCCCATCGTCGGGGTGCACCCGGCACGAGCCGACGTCGTCTGCGCCCTCGGTGGTGGAGGCAACGGCATCCAGCTGGCGCCGGCCATCGGCCGGGTGGCCGCCGAGGCGCTCGTGGGCGCGACCTCCCCCACCTTCGCCGAGACCGACCCCGGCTGGGATCCGGCCCGGCTCTCCACCGCGGGCTGCGGCCCTGCCGCACCTCTCGACGGCCCCTGACCTCCCCCTGACCGACGTCCACCGATTGGAGTCCCGGTGACCACCAAGCTCGACTACGCATCTACCGACCTGGGCGACGCCGCGCTCGACGCACGCTTCGACGCCGCTCTAGCCGAGGCCCGGAAGGGCGGCGCCGTCCTCGCGCACGTCATCGGCGGCGCCCCCGACGAGCGCGGGACGACGTTCACCCGCGAGGACCCCTGCGCCCCGGGGACGGTCATATCCACGGCCCGCACCGCCGACGCCGCCGTGGTCGCCAACGCGGTGGCCGCCGCACGCGCCGCGACCCGCGGCTGGCGGACCACCTCCTCGGCCGACCGCATCGCCGCGCTGCGGCAGGCGAAGGCCGGCTTCACCGAGCGCACCGCGGAGATCGCCGGGATCGTCTCGGCCGAGACGGGCAAGACGCGGCTGGAGGCCCTCGCCGAGGCGCAGGAGGCCGTCGACCTCGTCGAGCACTACTGCGCCGAGATGGAGCGCAACGGCGGCTTCGTCACCCCGCTGCGGTCGGCGCCGGGTGAGAACAACACCGACGTCCTGCGCCCCTTCGGTGTCTTCGCCGTCATCGCGCCGTTCAACTTCCCGGTGGCCCTCGCGGTCAACATGGCGGCGGCCGCCCTGGTCACCGGCAACACCGTGGTGGCCAAGCCGTCGGACAAGACGCCGCGCTCCACCGCCCTCGCCTGGGAGATCCTCGGCGCCGCGCTCCCCGCGGGGGTGCTCAACGTGGTCCACGGCGGCGCGGACACCGGCCGGGAGCTGGCCCGGGCCGCTGTCGACGGGATCGCCTTCACCGGGTCGGCGGCGGTCGGCTGGCAGCTGGTCCGCGAACTGGGCGAGGGCGCCTACGCCCGGCCGGTGCTGGCCGAGATGGGTGGCAGCAACCCCGCGATCGTGACCGCCACCGCCGACCTCGACGACGCCGCCGCCGGCATCGCCCGCTCCGCCTTCGGCCTGTCCGGCCAGAAGTGCAGCGCGTGCCGCCGCGTCGTCGTCGACCGCAGCGTCGCCGACGAACTGGTCGAGAAGCTGGCCGCCGCGGCCGAGGCGATCGTCGTCGGGGACCCCGCGGACCCGCGCACCGGCATGGGACCGGTCGCCGACGACGCGGTCGCCCGCCGGATCGACGACGCCCTGACCGCGGCCGCCCGGGACGGCCGGGTCGTCACCGGCGGCAAGGTCGAGGAGCTGGGCGGCAACTTCTACCGCCCGACGGTCGTCACGGACCTGCCACCGGGCCACCCGCTGACCCGCGAGGAGCTGTTCGCGCCGTTCGTCACGGTCACCGCCGTCGACGGGTTCGACGCCGCGATCGCCGAGGCCAACGCCGTCGACTACGGCCTCTCGGCCGGGGTCTTCACCGGCCGGGAGGATGAGAAGGAGCGCTTCCTCGACGAGATCGAGGCCGGCGTCGTCTACGTCAACCGGCGCGCGGGCGCCACCACCGGCGCCTGGCCCGGCATCCAGTCCTTCTGCGGCTGGAAGGCCAGCGGCTCCTCCGGCAAGGGCGGTCTGGGCCCTTGGTACCTGCCCGGCTTCATGCGCGAGCAGAGCCGCACCGTCGTCGGCTGACCCCCGTCCACCCACCACCAACCGAGGAGGCACCGTGACGGTCGCCGAGCTCCGGGACCGCGCCCTCCGCGTGATGCCGGGCGGCAACACCCGCAGCACGCTCTTCGTGCCGCCGCACCCGCCGTACGCGGTGTCCGGTCGCGGTTGCGTCGTCACCGACGCCACCGGCCACGAGGTCGTGGACTGCAACAACAACTACACGGCGCTCATCCACGGCCACGCCCACCCCGAGCTGGTGGCGGTGGCCACCGAGGCGGTCGCCGCCGGCTCCGCCTTCGGCCTGCCGACGGAGTCCGAGGTGGTCTGCGCCGAGCTGCTGAGCGCCCGCACCGGCCTGGCCAGCTGGCGGTTCTGCAACTCCGGCACCGAGGCCGTGATGATGGCCCTCCGCGGTGCTCGGGCGGCCACCGGCCGCGACCTGGTCGTCCGCTTCGACGGCAGCTACCACGGCACCTACGACGCCGTCGTCGACCCGAGCGCACCCGGGGTGCCGGGCAGCGTGGCCGGGTCGGTGGTGACCCTGCCGCAGGGCGACGGCGAGGCCCTGGCGGAGCTGATGCGGGCGCGGGGCACCGAGGTCGCCGCCGTCCTGATCGACCTCATGCCCAACCGGGCCGGTCTGCGCCCGGCGGATCCGGCCTTCGTCGAGCTGGTCGCCTCCCTGACCGGCCGGTCGGGTGCCCTGCTGGTCGTCGACGAGGTCATCACCCTGCGCCTCGAGGTAGGGGGGCTGCACAGCCGCTACGGCATCGAGCCCGACCTGGTCACCGTCGGGAAGGTCATAGGGGGCGGCTTCCCCGTCGGCGGGGTGGGCGGGCGCAAGGAGGTGCTCGACGCGTTCAGCCCGCTCTCCGACGGCACGGTCAGCTGGGGCGGCACCTTCAGCGCCAACCCCGTGACCATGCGCACCGGGACGGCGGCCCTGCGGTTGTTCGGCGCAGCTGAGGTGGCGGCTCTCAACGCCCGCGGCGACCGGCTGCGCGAGCAGCTGGCCGCCCGCGGTGTGCCGGTCAGCGGATCGGGCTCCCTGGTCCGGCTGCTGCTCCCCGACCCGGGCGCGACCTGGTGGCGGCTCTACGAGCGCGGGGTGCTGGCCGGCACCAACGGCCTGCTCGCCCTGTCGACCGCGATGACCGACGACGACGTGGACACCGTGCGCGACGTCGTGCTCGAGGCCGTGGAGGTTGCGGCGTGACCACCACCGAGCGAGCGGGCGGGTCGGGCTCCGCCGTCGTCCTCGACCGCATCCACAAGCAGTTCGGCGACCTCGTCGTCGTGAAGGACGTGTCCCTGGAGGTGGCCCGGGGCGAGGTGGTGGCCATCATCGGCCCGAGCGGCTCCGGCAAGAGCACGCTGCTGCGCTGCATCAACCTGCTCGAACGGGCCGACTCCGGCCGGGTCGAGGTCGTCGGGCGCGCGGTCGAGCCGGGCGCCGGGGTCTCCAACCGCGACCTCGCCGCCCTGCGACGCAGCGTGGGCATGGTCTTCCAGTCGTTCAACCTGTTCCCGCACATGACCGTGCTGCGCAACGTCTCGCTGCCGCAGGAGCGGGTGCTCGGCCGCAGCCGCGCCGAGGCCGACGAGCGCTCCCGGCAGCTCCTCGAGCGCGTCGGGCTCGGCGCCAAGGCCGACACCTACCCGTCCCGCTGCTCCGGCGGCCAGCAGCAGCGGGTCGCCATCGCCCGGGCCCTGGCCCTGGACCCGGAGGTGATGCTCTTCGACGAGCCCACGTCCGCGCTCGATCCCGAGCTCGGCCTGGAGGTCCTCGCGGTCATGCGGGAGCTGGCCGCCGAGGGCATGACCATGGTCGTCGTCACCCACGAGATCCACTTCGCGGCCGACGTCGCCGACCGGGTGGTCGTCATGGCCGATGGTGCGGTCATCGAGGAGGGCACCCCGGAGCAGGTGCTCCGGTCGCCGGCCACGGAGCGCGCCCGCCGTTTCCTCAGCGCGGTGGTCGACCGCTGATGGACGTCCTCCAGGCAGTGCTGCTGGGCGTGCCGGTCACCCTCCTGGTCACGGTCCTGGCCTTCGCGCTCGGCGCCGTGCTCGCGGTGCCCCTGGCCGCCGCCCGCCGCTCGCGGGTGGCCCCGGTGCGGTGGCTGGGCCGGGCGGTCATCGACGTCGTCCGCGGCATCCCCCCGGTCGTGTGGCTCTTCCTCATCTTCTTCGGCCTCGGCCGGGATCTGATCCGGCTGGAGCCGATCGAGGCGGGCATCATCGGCCTCGGGATCATCTCCGCCGGCTACCTGGCCGAGATCTACCGCGGCGGGCTCTCGGCGGTCCACCGCGGCCAGTGGGAAGCCGCCTCCGCGCTCGGCATGGGCCGGACCGACCTCATGGTCCGCGTCGTCACGCCGCAGGCGTTCCGCGTCTCGCTCCCCGCCGTCACCACCTACGCGATCAGCCTGCTCAAGGACTCCACGATCGTGTCGGCCATCGGGGTCACCGAGATCCTGTTCCGCGCGACGCAGACGGCGCGTTCGATGGGATCGGGGCTGACGCCCTTCTTCGTGGCCGCGGCGATCTACATCCTGCTCAGCGCGCCGCTGGCCTGGCTCTCCCGCGGCCTCGACGCCCGGCTCCGGGCGAGGGTCGCGCGATGACCGGCCTGTTCACCTCGTGGGGCGAGTGGCTGCCCCGGCTGCTCGAAGGCCTGGGCACCAGCGTCCAGCTCACCCTGGTCAGCCTGACCATCGGCGTGCCCCTCGGTCTGCTCCTCGCGCTGCTCAGCTCGGCCGCGTCGCGGCCGGTCCGGTGGACGGCGATCGGGCTGGTCGAGATCGGCCGCGGGACGCCCGCGCTGGTCATGCTGCAGTTCGTCTACTACGGGCTCCCCTCGGCCGGGTTGTCGCTGACCGCCTTCGTCTCGGCGGTGGCGGCGCTGTCCCTCACGACCGCCGGCTACACCAGCGAGATCCTCCGCGCCGGGCTGCAGGCGGTGCCGGCCGGGGAGATCGAGGCGGCCGGCGCCCTGAGCATGTCCCGCCGGGACACGCTGCGGTTCGTCGTCGTCCCGCAAGGGGTGCGGATCGCCCTCCCGTCCCTGATGGGCTTCGCGATCCTGATCTTCCAGGCCACCTCCCTCACGTTCACGATCTCGGTCGTCGAGCTGCTCAGCCAGGCGTACTCGATCGGCGCCGCCACGTTCCGCTATCTCGACGTCCTCCTGCTGGCCGGCCTCCTCTACCTGGCCGTGACCATCCCCGCCGGCTGGCTGACCAACCGCACCGAACGGCGGCTGTCCCGCCACCTCTGACCGCACCACCGGCTCCACCCGCACCGAGCTCCACCGCACCGCAGCGCGACGGCTCTCCTGCCGTCGGGCCCGATCGTCCTGAGGAGGACACCGTGAAGACGCACCGCCTGAGCGCCGCCGTCATCGCCCTGGGTTCCGCCGTGGCCCTCGTGGCCTGCGGCTCGGAGTCCACCACCAACGAGGTGGCGGCCGACTGCGAACCCGCGCACGAGTTCGAGACCGTCGAGGAGGGCGTGCTCACCGTCGCCCTCACCAACACCCCGCCGTACTCCTTCGAGGAGGACGGGGAGGCCCAGGGCATCGACAGCGACATCCTCCGGGAGGTCGCCGCCGACGAGTGCCTGACGATCGAGTACGCGCCCTACACCTACGCCACCGCGGTACCGGCCGTGGAGACCGGCCGCGTGGACGTCGCGGTGGGCGGCTTCTACCGGACGGCGGCGCGCGGCGAGGTCGTCACCCTCAGCGCCCCGGTCTACCTCGACGAGCTGACCGTCATGTCGACGGACGGCGTCTCCACCGTGGACGACCTCATGGGTAAGACCGTGGGCACCGTGGAGGGCTACCTCTGGGTCGACGCGCTGCGGGAGCTGCTCGGCTCCAGCTTCCGCACCTACCCCGACTCGCTGAGCCTCGCGCAGGACCTCACCGCCGGCCGGCTCGACATCGGGCTCGACGGCTACGGCGCGGCGGCGCAGTCGACCGAGGGCACTGACTTCCAGATCGCCGTGCTCGAGCAGGACCCGCGCGTTCCCGCCACCGAGGAGCCGTCGCAGACCAGCCTGCTCCTCGACCCGAGCAACGACGCCCTGGCCACCGCGATCGACGACCACATCGCGCAGATGCGCGAGGACGGCACGCTGGTGGAGATCTTGGAGGCCAACGGGCTGCCGGCGTCGGCCGCCGAGGTGGGTGACCCCCGGCTCATCTGAGCCGTTGCTCCGCAGGGGCCCGTGGTCGCGCATCGCCGTGACCGCGGGCCCCGCCGTGTCCCCGCCGTCGGGCTGGGCATCCGCCTCGCGAGCCAAGCGCTCGTCCCGCGTGGCCGACGAGAACGTCGACATGGTTCGCGGACGGGTGCGGCCGCAGGGCAGGGCCCGGTCCTGGCTCAGCGAGACGGGTCCACCATGGTCATGCCCGCCACCGTCGCACGGTCGAACCCGGGGAGCAGCGCAGCCGCCTCGTCCAGTCCGATCGTGCGTTCCACCAGCCGCTCGGGGTCGAGCGCACCCTGCTCGATGAGGGCCAGCATCCCCGGGTAGTCGGCCGCCGCCATCCCGTGGCTCCCGAGCAGATCGAGTTCCCAGCCGATCACCCGCTCCATCGGGACCCGGGGGTGCCCGCCGACGGGTGGCAGCAGCCCGACCTGGACGTGCCGGCCCCGACGGCGCAGGGCGAGGATGGCGTCGGCACAGGTCTGCTCGCTGCCCACGGCGTCGACTGCGACGTGGCTGCCGCCACCGGTCAGGTCGCCGACCACGGCGGGGACGTCGATGCCGTCCGCCCGCAGGGTGTGCTCCGCGCCCAGCGCGGCGGCGACGTCGAGCGCCTCGGGATTGCGGTCCACCGCGACGACCCGGCCGCCCAGCGCGCGGGCGATCATGACCGCGCTGAGGCCCAGACCGCCGGCGCCGAGCACGGTCACCCACTCCCCCTCTCGGACCCGCGCACGGCCCACCAGGGCGCGGTACGCCGTGGCGAACCGGCAGCCGAGCCCCGCCGCGGCCGCGAACCCGACGTGGTCGGGGATGCCCACGAGGTTGGTGTCCGCGGCGTGCAGGGCCACGTACTCGGCGAACGATCCCCAGTGGGTGAAGCCGGGCTGCTGCTGATCGGGGCAGACCTGGGCCTCCCCGGCCCGGCACCACGCGCACCGGCCGCAGCCGCAGACGAACGGCACGGTGACGCGGTCACCGATCCGCCAGCGACGGACACCGGCACCTCGCTCCACCACCACACCGGCGAGCTCGTGCCCCGGTACGTGCGGGAAGGCGATGTCGTCGTGGCCTGCCCAGGCGTGCCAGTCACTGCGGCACATCCCGGTGGCCATCACCCGCACGACCACCCCGTTCGCCGGCGCGGCGGGCACCGCCACCTCCCGCACGAGGGGCTGTGCCCGGACAGCGTCGACGACCATGGCGCGCACCCCGCCATGCTGCCAGCCCGCGGGAACCGGCCGGGAACGCCTCGCCCCAGAGCGACGGCGTGGCCGGCCGCTGCTGCACGGGTGCGAGGGTCAGGCGCCTCCGGTGGTGCGCCTCGTCGCCGCACCGGACCGCCCGCGGGGCGTCCGCTCCTGCGCCGCTTCCCGGCGGCGGGTCTCGTCGATCCACGCGTCGATGCCCTCCCACCAGTGGTAGAGCCAGTCGACCTGCTCGGTCGCCGCGCGGGGCACGTCGGCCGCCGGGACGAACCACCAGCGCAGGTGCAGCGTCTTGTCCATGGGCAGGCCCCGCCACAGGTCCCGCACCGTGTTGAGGTGCTCCAGCCCGGTGTGCGCGACGAAGACGACGTCCGCGTGCGGGGCCGCCTGGAGCGCCGCGGCGACACCGGCCGGCCGCGGTGGCAGCACGTGCTGCATCGCCTCGGCCCGGCGGACCGCGGCGAGCAGCCCCCGGGAGCGCAGCCGCTCGATGGCCCGGAAGCGACGCTGCGGGGTGAAGTTCGCCCCCTCGGGGAAGACCAGGAGGGCGTCCTCCTCGCCGAGCTCTCGGGCCAGGTCGGCGATCGCCCGTACGGAGGCCTCGGAAGCCCCCGGCCCGGCCGCGACGAAGTGGTTGGGCAGCCGGTTGAGGTAGAGGTCGATCAAGGGGTCGAGCTGGAGGAAGTCCTTGAGCACGATCCGCGGCCGGCGGAGGTGGTCGCGGTTCATCAGGGTGTGCACGAGCAGGAGCGAGTCCCCCGGCCCCGCATGGCGGGAGAGCACGATCATGGCGTTCGTCGAGCCGGGCTGGCCGTCGTCGAGCGGTGACCAGGACGCGCCGTCGGTCACCAGCCGCAGGGCGAAGATCCGCTGCGCCACCCGCATGAGCACGTCGAGGAGCACGCGCAGGACGGTGTAGTGCGCCCCACGGTAGGCCGACCGGGTCAGCAGGCCGGCCCGCCGCAGCGTCCACAGCACCGCGCCGGCCGCCTGGCCGGCGACCTGCAGCGCCACGTACACCAGCACGAAGAGCAGCAGGCGCAGCGCCCGCCAGCGGCCGGGGAGCCACACCGAGACGATCGCCGCCACGAGTACCAGCACCGGCAGCAGCACGATCCCGGCCACGAGGGCACCCAGCAGGAGGGGGCCGGCGAGGCGGCGCACGGGGCGCGGTGGGAGCACGTCAGACCGTCCGGCCGTCGGACGGGTGGGTCCGCGCCAGGTGCTCCAGGGCGGCGTCCCGGGCCCGGTCGATCCGGCTCCGCACACCGGAGAAGTCGCGGTAGCGCAGGTTCCGCAGGTCACCGGCCGAGGGCTCGGCCTGCTCCCCCGAGGGCAGGACGTGCAGCGTCACCCCCGAGGGCAGCGCCGCGAGGTCGGCGGCGAACCGGTGCCGCCGGGCGATCTCGAACGCCACCGTCGCGACCTCCCAGGGCCGGGTCGGTGGGCGCAGCGGCCGGTCGATCCGCCCGACGTGGAGCACGTAGATGGTGTCGGCGCCCAGCGCCACCGCCCGGCCCACCGGGATGCTGTGCACCAGCCCGCCGTCCAGGTAGTGCTCGCCGTCGAGCTCGACCGGCGGGAGCAGGCCGGGCACCGCGCAGGACGCGAGCACCGCGGGGACGAGCGGCCCGTCGGAGAACCAGTGCTCGGCGGCCCGCTCGATGCTGGCGGCGACGCACTGGAACGGGACCTGCAGCTCGCCGAAGGTCTCCACCGGCAGGTGCCGGGCGAGCAGGTCGCGCAGCGGCTCCCGCGGGTGCAGGTGGGTGCGCGTGCGCACCAGCGTCCCGACCCGCGCGAGCACGGAGCCGGCCAGGACCCCCTCGGATGCCAGCTCCTCCCAGACGGCGCGCATCCGGTCCACCGCGGCCGGCGTGGGGTCGGCCGCGACGAGCGCGCCGTTGATGGCGCCCACCGACGTGCCCACGATCAGGTCCGGGCGGATTCCGTGCTCGAAGAGGGCCTCGAGCATCCCGACCTCGGCCGCTCCGAGCACTCCCCCGCCGCCGAGGACGAAGGCCGTGCCTCCTCCACCGGCCGGCACCTGCGTCGAAGCCATGGCCGCATCCTGCCAACTCCCCGCCCGGCCGGCCGGACGTGCGGGACCCGGCACCGCTCCGGTACCGACGACGCGGCGGGGAACCCCGCCGTCCAGCGGATCGGGTCACGTGAGCGCGGCGAGCACCTTCGTGACGCGGCGGGCGCTCGTCTCCGGAGTGCGGGCACCGGCCACCGACTCCGCGTGCGCCCGCTGCTTGCTGTACGAGAGGACCGCCCAGGCGTCGGCCGCGGCGGGGTGGGCGGCGAAGGCCTCGGCGAGCGCGGGCGGGAGGTCCACCGTGCGCGGCGCGTCGTCGACCTCGAGCCGCACCTCGACCTCGTCCCCCGCCCCACGGCCGGTGGCCGCGCGGGTCGCGGCGTTGAAGGTCACGAGGAACCGGCCGCCCATCGAGGCGGTGGTCGTGCGGTAGGTGTGGCCGCCGTCGACGGTGACGACCACGGGCACCCGCGCACCGCGGCCGAAGCTCCGCAGCACGTCGTCGGGAACGACGATGCCGACGTTGTTCCCGCCGCTCGCCCAGAGGGTGGTGCGAAAGGTGGCCGAGGTGGTGGGGGTGCTGGTCATGAGGGCTCCTGCCGTTCCGCGTCGCTGACGAGCGGTAGACCCCCGCCGCCACCCGTTCTCATCGGTCCGGTCGGCCGACCGCGAGCGGGCGGGATCGACGCACGCCCCCTCGTGCGCGGCGCGGTGCGTCTCCGGTCGCCGACCTGCGACGGAGGGAGGAACGTAGGGCAGGTCGTCGCCGCATGGAGTTCCAGCCCGGACGGAGGTCGCGTGGCACGTGTCCACCTGCTCGCCACAGGCGGCACCATCGCCAGCCGGCAGGGGCCCGAGGGGCTCGCGGCCGTCACCCCCGCAGCCGAACTGCTCGAGGCGGCCGGCCCCCTGGCTGGCCTGAGCGTGACGACGAGCGACCTCGGCACCGTCGGCAGCTTCGCGCTCACGACGTCCGACCTGCGGGAGCTGGTGGCCGAGGCGCGACGCTGCCTGGCCGGCGGGGTGGACGGCGTCGTCGTCACCCAGGGCACCGACACCATGGAGGAGTCCGCGTACCTCGCCGACCTCGTCCACGACGACCCGCGCCCGATCGTCTTCACCGGGGCGCAACGCCCGTTCGACAGCCCGGCTCCCGACGGTCCCGCCAACCTCGCCGATGCGCTGCGGGTCGCCGCCTCCCCCGCCGCGCGGGACCTCGGCGCCCTGCTCTGCTTCGACGGCCTGGCCTTCGCCGCCCGCGGGGTGCGCAAGGTCGACACCCTGCGCAGCGGTGCGTTCGGCGCTCCCGGGCGTGGGCCGGTGATCCGGCTGGCCGGCGAGTCGGTGCTGCCGCTGGCCACGCCCGCGCGCCGCCCACCCCTCCCGCTCGACCTGCGGTCGGAGCTGCCCCGCGTCGACGTCGTGGCCTGCTACCTGGGCGCGGACGCGTCGCTGCTGCACGCGGCGGTGGCCGCCGGCGCCGCGGGCGTCGTCGTGCAGGCCTTCGGCGCCGGCAACGTCCCCCCGGCGATCGCCGAGGCCGCCGAGGAGCTCGTGGCCCTCGGGATCCCCGTCCTGGTGTGCTCCCGGGTGGCATCGGGCCCCGTGGCACCGCTCTACGCCGCCGGCGGAGCCCGCCTGGCGCGCGGCGGGGCCGTGTTCGCCGGTGATCTGAGCCCGTGGCAGGGGCGGCTGCTGCTGGCGGCGGCGCTGGCCCTCGCCCCCGACGATCCGCAGCGGGTCCTGGCCCAGCACCTCACCGGCTGAACCCCCGCCCCGGCCCGGGGCGGCCTACGCGAAGGAGCGCGACGACGATGAGCAAGGAGATCTTCGTGGCCTTCGGTGTCGACATCGACGCCGTGAGCGGCTGGCTTGGCTCGTACGGCGGGGAGGACTCCCCGGACGACATCTCGCGGGGTGTGTTCGCCGGCGAGGTCGGCGTCCCGCGCATCCTCGAGCTCTTCCGGCGCAACGAGCTCACCCAGACGTTCTTCTGGCCGGGGCACTCGATCGAGACGTTCCCGGAGCAGTTCGACGCCTGTGTCGCGGCCGGGCACGAGATCGGCGTCCACGGCTACAGCCACGAGAACCCGATCGCGATGAGCCGGGAACAGGAGCAGGCGGTGCTCGACCGCTGCATCGGGCTGATCGAGCAGAGGGCCGGGCGCCGCCCGACGGGGTACGTCGCGCCGTGGTGGGAGTTCAGCGGCGTCACGAACGAGCTGCTGCTCGAGCGCGGGATCACGTACGACCACTCGTTGATGCACCGCGACTTCGAGCCCTACTACGTCCGGGTCGGCGACTCGTGGACGAAGATCGACTACTCGGCGCCCGCGGAGAGCTGGATGGAGCCGCTCGTCCGCGGGGAGGAGACCGATCTGGTCGAGATCCCCGCCAACTGGTACCTCGACGACCTGCCGCCGATGATGTTCATCAAGTCCAGCCCCAACAGCCACGGCTTCGTCAACCCGCGGGACATCGAGCAGATGTGGCGCGACCAGTTCGACTGGGTGCACCGGGAGATGGACTACGCGGCCTTCACCATGACCATCCACCCGGACGTCGCCGGACGACCGCAGGTGCTGCTCATGCTGGAACGCCTGATCGAGCACATCAACGGGCACGACGGCGTCCGCTGGGCGACGTTCGACCAGATCGCCGACGACTTCCTGCGCCGCTCCCCGCGCACGGCTGGCCGGTCCTAGGTCCGGGCGCGGCCGGGCGTCCCCGCACCGCCGGCCAGGGCGGTGCGGGGACGCCGGGGAACCGGCCCCGATCAGGCGGCCGTGCCCACCATGCCGTGCGGATCGAGCACGTACTTGCGGGGCGCGCCCTGGTCGAACTCGGTGTAGCCGCGCGGTGCGTCCTCCAGCGGGATGACCGTGGCGTTGACCGCCTTCGCGATCTGCACCTTGTCGTGCAGGATCGCCATCATCAGCTGGCGGTTGTACCGCATGACCGGGCACTGGCCGGTGGTGAAGACGTGCGACTTCGCCCAGCCCAACCCCAGCCGGATGGAGAGCGACCCGGTCTTCGCCGCCTCGTCGGCCGCGCCCGGGTCCCCGGTGACGTAGAGCCCGGGGATGCCGAGGGCACCGCCGGCCCGGGTGATCTCCATCAGCGAGTTCAGCACGGTCGCGGGCGCCTCCTGCTGGGCCCCCTCGCCGTGCCCCCGGGCCTCGAAGCCCACGGCGTCCACGCCGCAGTCGACCTCGGGCTCGCCCAGGATCTGGGCGATCTGGTCCTTCGGGTCGCCCTTGGAGACGTCGATCGTCTCGCAGCCGAAGCTGCGGGCCTGGGCCAGCCGGTCCTCGATCAGGTCGCCCACGATCACGACCGCGGCCCCGAGCAGGTGCGCCGACACGGCCGCTGCCAGTCCCACGGGACCGGCGCCGGCGATGTACACCGTCGACCCGGTGGTCACCCCGGCCGTGTAGCAGCCGTGGTAGCCGGTCGGGAAGATGTCGGACAGCATCGTGAGGTCCTGGATCTTCTCCAGCGCCTGGTCGCGGTCGGGGAAGCGCAGGCAGTTGAAGTCCGCGTACGGAACCATGACGTACTCGGCCTGACCTCCGGTCCATCCGCCCATGTCGACGTACCCGTACGCCGAGCCCGGACGGTCCGGGTTCACCGTGAGGCAGAGGCCGGTTCGCCCCTCCTTGCAGTTGCGGCAGCGGCCGCAGGCGATGTTGAACGGCACGCTGACGATGTCGCCGACGTCCAGGAACTCGACGTCGGGCCCCTTCTCCACGACCTCCCCGGTGATCTCGTGCCCGAGGACCAACCCCTCGGGAGCGGTCGTGCGCCCGCGCACCATGTGCTGGTCGCTGCCGCAGATGTTGCTGGTGACCGTCTTGAGGATGACCCCGTGCGGCGTCTTGCGGCCGACGTTGGACGGGTGCACCCCCGGGCCGCTCGACAGCTCCAGCTTGGGGTAGTCCAGGTCCGCGACCTCAACCTTGCCCGGTCCCATGTACCGGACGGCCTTGTTCCCTGCCACCGCGCTCCTCCTCTGGTCCTGGACGGCCCGCGTCGTGCGCGTCCCCTCCGTGGTCCCCCGCGCCGATCGGCGCGGACGTCTCTGCCGTCCGGTCGGGCGGCGCCGCGTCACCCACCGCTCCGGTCGCGGGGCGCGGTCTGGCGTGGCGGGGCGAGCCGTGCTGAGGGTCGGCGGCGAGGGCGCCCCACCAGGCTGACCGGCATCGGGACCTCCGCAGCGGTGCGACCAACGCGTGATCCAGCTCACATGCCGGTCCCTCCCGTCCGCAATCGGGCACGGCACCGGTCCGCGCGGCGGCTACCCGATCCGCGGCTACCTACGACGCGGTGTGAGGGCGTCGACCCCGAGACGTCACCTCGCTCGTCGGGTGCAGGAGCGGCGCCCCCGACCCCGCACCGCGGTCAGGTGCGACCGACGCTGAGCACGGTCAGGTAGGCGGCCAGCCCCAGGGCGAGGCAGCCGGCGATCACCGGGGCGTAGGACCCGGAGGCATCGACGGTCGCACCGGCGAGCGGCGCTCCCACGGCCGAGCCGAGGCCGGCGCTGGTGTACAGCACCCCCAGCAGGCCGCCCAGGCGGGTGGTGCCGAAGCGCTCGGCGACGACCGCGGGACCGATCGCGACGAACCCTCCGTAGCCCACCCCGAGCACCACGGCGAAGGCGGCCAGCACGCCGTACCCGCCACCGACCCCCCACAGCGCGAAGCTCACGGCCATCGTCAGGAAGCACCCCTGGAAGGCGCGCAACGTCCCGGTCCGCGCGGCAACCAGTCCGAGCAGCAGCCGGCCGGCGGTGCTCGCCGCGCCGATCACCCCGACCAGCGCGGCCGCCGCGACCCGGTCGATCCCGGCCTGCTCGGCGTACCCGGGCAGGTGCACGAAGGGCACGAACAGCGCGACGGCCATGAGGCCCGACGCCAGGTACAGCCGCCGGTAGTCCCGGTTCCGGACGGCCTCACGCAGCGTCAGCGCCGCCGGGCCGGTCTGCACCGGCGGGCGCTGCACGACCGCGGCGCACACCAGCAGGACGACCGCGCCGGCCAGTCCGAGCACGAGGTGCGTGTTCCGCCAGCCCAGCTCGCCGATCAGGGCAGCCGCCAGGGGCGCGACGGTGAGCGTGCCCAGGCCGATCCCCGTCACCGCCACCCCGACGGCGATGGTCCGCCGTCCCTCGAACCACCCGCTGACGACGGCGACCATCGGGACGTACGCGCAGGCCACCCCGATGCCCACCCCCAGGCCGTAGGTGAGCAGCCCGATCCACAGCTCGCCGGCCTGCGAGGTCGCGGTCAGCCCGGCCCCGAGCGCGACGCCGCCGACCAGCAGCACCCGCCGGGGGCCGTAGCGGTCCACCGCGACGCCGCTGAGCGCGCCGAGGCCGAAGTAGGTGAGCGAGGTCAGCGCGAAGAAGGCCGACGTGGCACCCCGGCCGGAGCCGAACTCCGCCGCCATGGGCTCGAGGAACGCGCCGAAGGAGTAGGCGATCCCGAACGAGACGAACATGCCCGCGAACGCCGCGGCGACCATGACCCAGCCACGGCCCGTGTCGACGGCTGCCGAGGGGCGCATGGCGGAGGACGATACGAGATCGCCGCGGGTGCGCCCGGGAGGCCGGGCGTCCGGGGTCAGGGCTGCCAGCGTCCGCGGACGTCCTCGGCGAAGGCCGCGTACTCCCGGATCGGGAGCACCTCCTCCAGGGTCAGGTGGTGACTCATCGGTAGGGCGCCCATCACGACCTGGTCGAGCTGGTCGTGCGACTCGACGTCGACGACCCCGATGACCCGGCGTTGCCCGGCGACCTTGTACAGGTTCTTGACGAGCCCCGCCTCCATCGCGCCGAGCGCCGCCTCCGTCTCCCGCTCCCACTCGTCCCAGAAGGCGTCCCGGTCCAGCCGGGTGTGGTCGACGCGGAGGCTGACGTAGAACAGCATCGGGGCGCTCCTGGGATCCGCACGGCGTCCGGCCGGCGCCGGTTCTGTCGGGACGGCCGCAGTGTGTCCGCCCCCGCCCCCTCGGGACAAGAGGCCGGGCCCCGCGCCCGGGCACGGAGGGTCCGACGGCGCTCCGGGCGGGGGTGGCCAGGGTGGGACGTCGACGCGCGAGCGCCCGGGCGTCTCAGGCGCCTCGGGCCCGCTCCCCGCGCCTCAGCCGCGGTCGACCGGGCGGCGGAACAGCTCCCCGACCCGCGAGGGCGGTTGCTCCGCGGGCGGCCGGGGGCGCTGCCGCGCGCCCACGGCGTGCGCGCCGGCCGGCCGGGGCCGGGCGGCCTCGGTGAGCCGCTCGTGGGCGAGGTAGTGCTGCACGACGTCCGGGGCCGCTCGGTGACCGCGGGCGGCGACGTCGTGCCGCGCCTCCCACTCGCAGACCCGCTTCTCGAACTCCGTCATCTGCAGCGGATCCGGCGCCCGGCGCCCGCGCCCGGCCCCCGGTCCCCCCTGTGCGTTCTCCCTGGTGGTCATCCCGCCTCCTCGAGGCCGCTGGTGAGGACCACGGTGCTCCTCCCGGCGCCGCGGGGGCAGGGCGGAAGGTCCCTGCCCGCTCCGCGCGGCCGTCTCACGCACGCGTGCCGGAACGGGCCACTCCGCCGAGCGCACCGTGGCGCGTGTCACCATCGCCCAGGCAGCAGGACCGCTCGCAGTACCGGCCCCGACGCTCCGAGCAGGCGGGCCCGGGCTCCGGACGCGCAGGACACCCAGTGGAGGGCGTGTGATGACGCAGGACCAGGGCCGCACGATCTACGTCGACGGGCAGTGGTGCCCGGCCGACGGAGGTGCCTCCTTCGACGTCACGGACCCGGCCACGGGGCAGGTCATCGGGCAGGCCGCGGACGGTGGCCGGGCGGAGACCGAAGCGGCGATCGCCGCCGCGGAGCGCGCGCTGCCGGCGTGGTCCGGGGCGACGGCCTACCAGCGCGCGGCCGTGCTGGCGAAGGCCGACGGCCTGATGCGCGAGCGCCGCAGGGAGCTGGCCGCACTGATGACCCGGGAGCAGGGCAAGCCGCTCAAGGCCGCCATGAACGAGGTGGCGTACGCCGCGGACTTCCTGGCCTGGTTCGCCGAGGAGGCCAAGCGCATCGGCGGCGTGACGATCCCCTCGGCGCGGGCCGACCAGCGGTTCCTGACCATGCGCCAGGCGGTCGGTGTGGTCGCGGCCATCACCCCGTGGAACTACCCGATCTCGATGCTCACCCGCAAGCTCGCGCCGGCCATCGCGGCCGGGTGCACCTCGGTGCTCAAGCCGGCGGACCAGACGCCGCTCTGCGCGGTCGCGACGGTGCAGCTGCTCGCCGACGCCGGCGTTCCCGCCGGCGTGGTCAACATGGTCACGACCACCCGGGCGGCGGAGGTCGGCGACACGCTGCTGGCGTCACCGGTGGTCCGGAAGCTCACCTTCACCGGCTCCACTGCGGTGGGGAAGATGCTCGCCGCGAAGGCCGCGGCCACGCTGAAGCGGGTGTCGGTGGAGCTGGGCGGGCACGCACCGTTCCTCGTGTTCCCCGACGCCGACCCCGTCCGCGCGGCCAAGGGCGCGGCGCTGGTGAAGTTCCTCAACACCGGGCAGGCGTGCATCAGCCCGAACCGCATCTACGTGCACCGCTCCCTCTACGACACCTTCCTCACGACGCTCGAGCAGCGGATCGCGGCGCTCCGCATCGGCCAGGGCGACCAGGACGGGGTCACCATCGGCCCGCTCGTGGACGAGCGCGCCGTGGCGAAGATGGAGGCCCAGGTGCTCGACGCGCGCACCCGGGGCGCCCGGGTCGTCGTCGGTGGCGAGCGGGTCCAGGTCGACGGGCTCGACGGGACGACCTTTTTCGCCCCCACGCTGCTGGCCGACGTGACGCCGGACATGCTCGTCTCCCGCGAGGAGACCTTCGGCCCGATCGCCGCGGTCACCCCGTTCGACGACGAGGACGAGGTCATCGCCCGGGCGAACGACACCGAGTACGGCCTCGCCGCGTACGTCTACACCAACGACCTGTCGACGGCGATCCGGGTGACCGAGCAGCTGCGTTTTGGGATGGTCGGGATCAACGACATCAATCCCACGTCCGCCGCGGCGCCCTTCGGCGGGGTGAAGGCGAGCGGCCTCGGCCGCGAGGGCGGGTACGAGGGCATCGACGAGTACCTCGACACCAAGCTCGTCGGCATCTCCGTCTGACGCCCCGCCGCCCGGGTGGCGGGGCGCGGCGGGGCCTGCGGCACCCGCTCCGCCGGGAGCGGGTGCCGGGCGGCGGTCACCTGAGGTGGTGCACCTCCTGGAGGCGGTGGACGGGGGTCGGGATCCGCTCGTAGCGCGCCTTCAGCTGCAGCGCGAGGTACAGCGAGTAGTGCCGCGACTGGTGCAGGTTCCCGCCGTGGAACCACAGCGCCTCCTGCTGGGTGGGCTTCCACATGTTGCGCTGCTCGCCCTCCCAGGGCCCGGGGTCCTTGGTGGTGTCCGAGCCGAGGCCCCACACCTTGCCGACCCTGTCGGCCACCTCCTGGCTGATCAGGTCGGCCGCCCAGCCGTTCATCGACCCGTACCCGGTGGCGTAGACGACGAGGTCGGCCGGCAGCTCGGTGCCGTCCTCCAGGACGACGGCGTCCTCGGTGAGGTGGTCGACGATCCCGTGGGCCAGCTTCACCTCGCCGTTCGCGACCAGCTCGGCCGCCCCCACGTCGATGTAGTAGCCGGAGCCGCGGCGCAGGTACTTCATGAACAGGCCGGAGCCGTCCTCGCCGAAGTCGAGCCAGAACCCGGCCTTCTCGAGCCGGTCGTAGAAGTCGGCGTCGCGCTCCTTCATCTGGTCGTACAGCGGGATCTGGAACTCGTGCATGATCCGGTACGGCAGCGAGGCGAAGATCAGGTCCGCCTTCTCCGTCGTGACGCCGGCGGCCAGTGCCTGCTCGGAGTAGAGCGCGCCGAGCCCGATCTCCATGAGGGTGTCGCTCTTGACGATGTGCGTCGAGGAACGCTGCACCATGGTGACGTCGGCGTCGTTCTCCCAGAGGGCCCCGCAGATGTCGAAGGCGGAGTTGTTGCTGCCGATGACGACCGCCTTCTTCCCGGCGTAGGCGTCGGGGCCCGGGTGCGCCGACGAGTGGTGCTGGTCGCCGCGGAAGACGTCCTGGCCGGGGATGACCGGGACGTTCGGCTTGCCGGACATCCCGGTGGCCAGCACGACGTGCGCCGGGCGCAGGGTGAGCGGCTTGCCGTGCCGCTCGACCTGGACGGTCCACTCCCCCTTCTCGGGCGAGTAGGCGGCCGTCGTGGCCACCGTGCTGCCCCAGTACGGGACCTCCATGACCGTGACGTAGGACTCGAGCCAGTCGCCGATCTTGTCCTTGGGTGAGAACACCGGCCAGTTGTCCGGGAACTTCAGGTACGGCAGGTGGTCGTACCAGACCGGGTCGTGCAGGCACAGCGACTTGTACCGGCCGCGCCACTGGTCCCCCGGCCGGTCGTGCTTGTCGACGACGAGAGCCGGCACGCCGAGCTGCCGCAGCCGGGCGCCCAGGGCGATGCCGCCCTGGCCGCCGCCGACGACGAGCACGTAGGGCTGGACGCTCACCCCCAGCTCGGCCTCCTCCTTCTCCCGCCGCTCCAGCCAGGTGAGGCGGTGCTTGTTCGCCCCGTGCTCGGCGCCCATCGGCCGCGCGGCGCCACGTGGCTCCTCGTGGCCCTTGAGCTCGTGCATCGTGGTGAGGAACGTCCACGCCTTCGGCGCACCGTCCTCCTCGACCAGGCGCACCAGCCCGGTGCCGCGGCCCACGGCTGTCTCGAAGGTGAACCACGCGGTGGTGACGCCGTCGGCCTCCTCGGGCGGCTCCGCCACGGTGAACGACGACGGGTCGGTGCGCTCCAGCGTCTGGGTCAGCAGGTCGCTCACGCCGGCCGGGTTCTCGACGGTGGTGATGTTCCAGCTGAAGGCGATCAGGTCGCGCCAGAAGCTGGTGGCGGCGAACATGCCGGCCGCACGCGCGACGTCGCGGGCGCGCAGCGCGTCGGCGAAGTCGGCGAGCCAGCGCTCGGCCCGCTGCGCCGGGGCCTGCGTGGTCGTGTCGAGGGTCTGCGTCATGGCTACCTCCCGCGGGCACGGGTCGACGTGGTGTGATGTGCAGCACAGCGCCCGGGGGTCGGCGGCGGAAGCGTTGCAGCGTGTTGCACGCGGCCGGGGCGAGGTGGAGGTGCGGCGTGACCGGCTACTCGGCGATCGCTCCCGGTACCGACCTGTCGCAGCACGCCCGCGTGCTGGTGCGGGTGCACGACGCGGTGATCGGGGGCAGCCGCCCGCCCGTCCGCCCCCGCGGGGTCGTCGCGCGCTCGTGGTCACGGGTCCTGGGCCTCGGGCTCGACCCGTCGCGCACCAACGCCCGCGAACCGCTGTGCCCCGCCGAGGTCGAGCGCCGACGCCGGTGCTCGCCCCTGCTGCCGGTGATCGGTGAGCTGCGGCAGGTCCTCGGCAGCGTGGCGGACGCGTCGGCCTTCCTCATGGTCGTCACCGACGCCGACGGCGTCCTCCTCTGGCGGGAGGGATCGGCCCGGGTGCGGCTGCGCGCCGACGCCCTGGGCTTCACCGAGGGCGCCCGGTGGACCGAGCAGACCGTCGGCACCAACGCCATCGGGACGGCGCTGGCCGAGGCGGCGCCGGTGCAGCTGTTCTCCGCCGAGCACTTCGAGCAGGCCCAGCACCCCTGGTACTGCACGGCCGCGCCGATCCACCACCCCGTCAGCGGTGAGCTGCTCGGCGTCGTCGACGTCAGCGGGCCCGCGCTGACCCTGCACCCGGTCATCGCGGCGCTCGTCGAGACCGCCGTCCGGCTGGCAGAAGCCCAGCTGTGGCGGCACCACGAGCAGCGCCTGGAGCGGTTGCGCCGCTCGGCCCGCGGCGTGCTGGCCACCGTCTCCGGCCCGCTGCTGCTGGTCGACGAGCACGGCTGGGTCGCGCACCGGTCGGGTATCGCCGCGCGCGACCGGGTCGCGGTGCCGCGCGATGGCACGGTGCTCGCCGTCCCGGGCCTCGGGCTGTGCACGCCCGAACGCGTCGGTGAGGGCTGGCTGGTCCGGCCGCACGACCCCGGGGACGCCGTCGCCGCCGAACTGGACCTCACCGGCCCACCCGTGCTCCGCCTCCGGTCCCGCCGTGACCCGTGGGTCACCCCGCTGACCCGCCGGCACGCCGACCTCCTGCTCCTGCTGCACCAGGCCGGCCGGGCGGGGCTGGGCGCCGACCGGTTGAGCACCGCGCTCTTCGGCGACGCGGCGCACTGCGTCACCGTCCGGGCGGAGATGTCCCGGCTGCGGAAGGTGGTCGGCGGCCTGGTGACCACCAACCCCTACCGCCTGGCCGCCGGGGTCACGCTGACGGTGCTCCGCCCCGAGGAGGGCTGACGCGCACCGGCGACGGCGAGGCGGGCGGTCGGCCCCGTCGCCGTTGCGACCACCCGCCTCCGGGGGTGGGATGAGTCATGGCTGTGGCCCGGAACGGGCGTCCCCCGACCGGCACCGAGGACCGGGAGGACGGGACCGAGCGGTACGACGCGGACTCGCCGCACCGCATCTCCGCCGCGGGTTGGCGGGCTCTGCTGGCGCGAGCCGTCCGGCAGCTGCTCACCGATCGGCTGATGGTCCAGAGCGCCGGGGTGGCGTTCTTCGCCGTCCTGTCGGTCGCCCCGGTGCTGGTGACCGCCGTGTCGATCTACGGCGTCGTGAACACCCCGGGAACGGCGCTCGAGCAGCTGTCCGAGGTGGCGGACGTGCTGCCCGACGACCTCGAGTCGATCGTCGCCGACCAGCTCACGACGATCACCGCCGCGTCGGCCCAGGTGCTCACCTTCCGGGGGCTCACCGGCCTCCTCGTGGCCCTCTGGACGGCGACGACCGCGATGACGTACCTCATCGACGGCGTCTGCATCGCCTACCACCAGACGGAGACGCGCGGTCTGCTGCGCCGCAGTGGCCTGGCCCTGCTCTTCGTGCTCGCCGGCGCCGTGGGGCTCGCCGGCCTGATCGCCGCGGCGGGGGTCGTCGGCGCCCGGCTCGCTGGCGCCCCCGGTCCGGTCCGCGCCGCCGCGTCGGTGCTGTCCTGGATTGCGCTGGCCGTGCTCATGGTGGCGGCCCTCACGGTCCTCTACCGGTTGGCCCCGGACCGCCGGGACGCGCGGTGGCGGTGGCTCACGGCAGGATCGGTGCTGACGACGCTGGTCTGGCTCGGCACCACCCTGGCCTTCTTCTCCTACGTGCAGAGCCTGGGCAGCTACCAGTCGACCTACGGCTCCCTCGCGGGCGTGGCGATCAGCATGTTCTGGCTGTGGACGACGGTCGCCCTCATCTTCCTCGGTGCCGCGGTGAACGCCGAGACCGAGCGGCAGACCGTGCGCGACTCGACGGTCGGGCCGGAGCAGCCGCTCGGCCGACGAGGTGCCGTCGTGGCCGACAGCGCGCCGCCGTACCCGGGCGAGGACTGAACCGGTACGCGCCGGCCCCTCCGGCATCCCGGTCACCCGCCCACCGCGCTCCCGGGACCGTGCGCCGACGGGCGCCGCAGCAGCACCCACGAGGTCCCCGGCCGCGCTACCGTCCGCGTCCTGGCCCGCTGCTGCGCCCTTCCTACGACGTCGTCCCGGAGGTGGACCGGAGGTGACCGCCGACCGCGAGGCCCTGCTGCGCTCGCTGTACGACGCGTTCGACGCGCGCGACATCGAGACGGTGGTGGCGGCGATGACGCCGGATGTGGACTGGCCCAACGGCCGGCAGGGCGGCCGGCTCGTCGGGCGTGACGCCGTCCGCCAGTACTGGGAGCACCAGTGGGCCGAGATCCGGCCGAACCTGCGGCCGACCGCCGTCTCCGAACGCGGGGACGGCTCGGTCGAGGTCGGCGTCCGGCAGGTGTTCCGCGACCCCGGCGGTCTCGTCCTGGAGCGCTCCGACGTCCGCCACGTCTACACCTTCGACGGTCACCTGGTGCGGCGCATGGACGTCGAGCGGTAGCGGCCGACGAGGCCGGTCAGCGGGCTCCGGAGTCGAACTCCATCCACGCTCTCCGCCGGTCCTTCCGGGAGCGCGCCTGCGACATGGCCTCCACTCGGCGACGCTGCTCGTCGGTCGCGTTCCCCTGGGCGACGGCCCGCTCGGCCTCGTGCATCGCCTCCTCGGCCGCGGACTCCGCCGGCGTCTGCGGGGTCTCCTCCACGGGACTGGACTCGTCCCCCGGCTGCTCCGGTGACCGGTAGGGGCTCTCGGCCGGGAGGTTGCCGCTGATCCGGCCGTAGGCGCCGAGCAGCAGCAGGACCAGGCCGACGACGGCCGAGAAGACCACGTTGCTGAAGTCGAAGGCGAAGACGTTGAAGTCGGTGCGCAGCACGGCCAGGTTGCCCAGTGCCGACACGAGGAACAGCACCCCGACGGCGATCATGACCGTCGAGGCGACCCGCGCTCCCGCCAGCGCGCCGCCGATCAGCACGAGCCCGACGATCACGGAGACGGTGGAGAGCAGACCGTTCGTCGACATGCCCACCACCGATTCGCCGGTGGTCGAGAAGAACGGCAGCCCGCGGGCGAAGCCGAGTACCGCGAACACCAGCAGGACGACACCCACGACGCCCGCTCCCACGCGGTGCACCATGAGCACCCGGTTCCGCACGGCCCGCCGGTCCGCCGGCGACGGCGATGTCGTGGTCGATCGCTGCGGGTCGCTCCTGCGGGTCATCGGAAGGGTCCCTCCCTCGGATACCGAGGCGATCGGCGCCTACGCCTCCTGGCGTCCGTACCGGCCTGTCTCCGATGAACGAGCCGGGCGCCGGCGGAGTGCCCGCCCGAGCACCGGTCCGGGGCGATCGGCGCGGGAAGTCAGGCGCGCACCCGGTTCCCCGGCCGACGGCGGCGGGCGAAGAAGCGCTCGACCCGGCGCCACCGGTTCGGTGTCTTCTCGGGATCCATGACCTCCGACTCCGCCAGCGCCCGGTCGGCCGGGCCGAGCTGCGGCGGCTCGAACGGCACCAGCGAGCGGCCGGTCGGGCGGCGCAGTCGCTCGATGCCCCGCACCAGGGAGCCGGTGCCGGCGATCGCGGCGGTGACCTCCTCCGGCGCGCAGCCCAGGTGCTCGGCGATCAGCCGGTCCCGGAAGGCGACGATCGTGTCGGCCAGCCCGTCGGCCCCAGGCCGTCCCTCGACCGCCTCGATCGCCAGATCGCACTCGGTGTCCAGGCCCATCGAGCGGTTGTTCACGTTGCTGGAGCCGATGCGGAGCAGCCGGTCGTCGACGACGGTGATCTTGGCGTGCACGTAGATGTGCGCGCGCCGCTCGGTCACCGGGGTGTAGATCCGGAACCGGTCGTGCACGTCGGCCTCGCGGACGATCTCCAGCGCCCGGGCACGCGCGGTGCCCATAGCCTTCTCCGAGAGCCAGCCGTCGGCCGTCCAGGGGTTGACCACGACCACGTCGGGGCCGTCGGGCTCGCGCAGCCGTTCGGCGATCGCCTCGGCGATCCGCCGGCTGGCGAAGTACTGGCTCTCCACGTAGAGCGCCCGGCGGGCACCGGCGATCAGGGCCAGCCACAGCAGCTCGACCTCGTGCACCAGCGGTGTGCCACCGTGCTCGGGCCGGGTGCGGGAGATCGCCACGTCCACGTCGGTGAGCAGGGGCTCGACACCCTCGGGCCAGTGGTCCCGTTCCTCGGGCAGGGGCTCGAGCCGCTCACCGGTGCCGCTCTCCCACCGTTCGCGGGCCAGCTCGGCGAGAGCCCGTGCGGCAGGGCCGGTCATGATGCTGGTCGCGTCGTGCCACGGTCCGGTGAGCCGACCCGGTGCGGGCCCGGTCGCCGGCCGGCAGCGGTGCGGGTTGTCATCGGCGTGGTCGGAGGTGTCCCAGCGGTCCGCGGTGACGTCGATGCCGCCGGCGAACGCCAGGGAGTCGTCGATCACCACGATCTTCTGGTGGTGCGCGCCGCCGACCGGGTGGTGGGTGTCGACGGCGAGGGTGAGCCGTTCGGGGGCGCGCCGGTCCAGGAGCACGATCGGCTTCAGCCCCCGGCCGAGCGCGCGCAGCATCCCCAGGTCCCACTGCAGGACGCCGACGTGCAGGTCCGGGTTCTGCTCCACCGCCCGCTCGAGCACGTCGCCCAGCCGGTCGTCCTGAGGCCGGCCGCCGTCCAGCGGGTCGAGCCGGATGCGGGGATCGAAGTCCCAGCCGATGAACAGCACCCGGCGCCGGGCACCCAGCACGGCGCGCTTGAGGGTGGCGAAGTACCCGGCCGCGTCGACGAAGACCGCGAACCGGGTGGCCTGCTCGATCCGCCAGCAGGTCTCGCCGGGGACCAGCAGCCGTGCGCCCTGCTCGGGCGCACCGACGTCCCCACCCGGCGGGGCGGAGAGCCTGAGCCCGGGATCGGTCCTCGCCTCGCCGCCGCCCGTCACACCGGCAGTCTGCCCGGCGCCGAGGGCGGGGACCAACGCCCACCCCCCGGGACGCCCCGATCGGGTCCTCGGCCGCGGGTGGCCGGGCTCGCCGCCGCGAGCGCGCTCGGGAGCCCGGCGCGCGGCTCCGGACCTCACACCGGAGCACCGGCCGGCGTCTGCCCTCCGAGCCCGAGCGGCGGGCAGCACCGGAACCTGCAGGAGGTCGATCGATGAGCGGCTGGTCGGTGATCGCCGGAGCCGTGTCCACGGGCGTGTTCGCCCTCGCGTCCCTGCCCATGGTGGTCAAGGCGGCACGCACCAGGGACCTCGCGTCCTACAGCGGAGGCAACCTCGCCCTGGCCAATGCCGGGAACGTCATCCACTGGCTGTACGTGGTGCACCTGCCGGTCGGCCCGGTATGGGCGCTGCACGCCTTCAACTCCACCGTGGCCGCGCTCATGTTCAGCTGGTGGCTGCGCGAGCGCCGGCGTCGGGCCACCCTCGGCCCGGACGTCGCCGCGCGTGGCGAGGTGGCCACCTCCGGCGGCGAGACCGTCCGCCGACTTCGATGAGCGAGACTGCGACACCGCAGACCTCACCGATCGACCCGCCGAGGCGTCTACCTGCCGTGCTGCCCTTCGAAGAGATCGTCGCCCGCCACGGCGCTACGGTCCTGCGCGTGTGCCGGGCCGTGGTCGGCCCGGTCGACGCCGAGGACGCGTGGTCGGAGACCTTCCTCGCCGCCCTCCGCGCCTACCCCGGGCTCCCGGAGGACACGAACTGGGAGGCCTGGCTGGTGACCGTCGCCCACCGCAAGGCCGTCGACCTGCACCGCGCCGCACGACGCCGGGCCGTGCCCGTCGAGCCGGTCCCCGAACCCGCCGGGGGCGCCGACGGGGCGGACGAGGAGGTCGCCCGGCACGGCGACCTGTACGACGCGCTGCGCCGGCTGCCGGACAAGCAACGGCAGGCGGTCGCGTACCACCACCTCGCCGGTCTGCCGCACCGCGAGGTCGCCGCCGTGCTGGGCGGCACCGAAGCGGCCGCCCGTCGAGCCTCGGCCGACGGGATCAGGGCGCTGCGCGTCCGCTACCACGATGTCGGACTGGAGGAGACCGTCGATGGACGACCGTGATCCCGGGCTGTTCGCCCGGCTCGACGACAACCTCGCCCCGGCGTTGGAGCGCCTGCACGCCCGGCTGGTGGCCGAGGCCGAGCACGAGGGACTGCTCGACGTCGCCTACCGCGTCATGGACACACCGGTGGGGCCGCTGCTCCTCGCGGCCACCGAACACGGGCTGGTGCGCGTCGCCTACGCCCGTGAGGACCACGCTGCCGTCCTGGCCACGCTGGCCACCAGGATCGGCCCGCGGATCCTGCGCGCCCCCGCTCGGCTGGAGGTCGCGGCCCGGCAGGTCGAGGAGTACTTCGCCGGTAGCCGCACGCGGTTCGACATCCCGCTGGATCTCCGGCTGGCCTCAGGGTTCCGGCGCAGCGTGCTCGAGACCCTGCGCACCGTCGACTACGGCACCACCCGCAGCTACGCCGGTGTGGCCGCCGCAGTCGGGAGTCCACGGGCCGTGCGGGCCGTCGGGACCGCCTGCGCGACCAATCCGCTGCCGGTCGTCGTCCCGTGCCACCGCGTCGTCCGCACCGACGGCACGATCGGCGCCTACATCGGTGGCGCCGAGGCCAAGCAGCGCCTGCTCTCCCTCGAAGGCGCCGCCTGACGGTCCGGCAGCGCGGCGGTGCCGGACGACCTCACATCCGACCCCGCCCGAACGTCTGCTCGGTACCGGCACCAGCGCCGGGGACCACGGCGACGCCCCATCGGCGCCCGAGCAGAGAGGACCCACCCCCATGTCCCGGATCGCACTCGTCACCGGATCCACCCGCGGCCTCGGCCGCGCCACCGCCGCAGAGCTCGCCCGTCGCGGCCACACGGTCGTCGTGGCGAGCCGGAACGCCGTCGCTGCCCGGGAGGTCGCCGACCGGCTGTGGGACGAGGGGCACGACGCCGCGCACGTCGCCCTCGACGTCACGTCGTCGGAGAGCGTCTCTGCAGCGCCAAGGAGCTCGACTCCCGGTACGGCCGTCTCGACGTGCTGGTCAACAACGCCGGGATCCTTGCGGAGGCGACCGGGCCGGCAACGCACGAGTTCACCGATCTCGAGGCTTTCGGCCGCACCCTGGAGACGAACGTCGCCGGCGCGGTGACCGTCATCGAGCACTTCCTGCCCCTGCTGCGCCGCAGCGAGGCAGCCCGGGTCGTGAACGTCTCCTCGACCGTGGGCTCGCTGACCGACCAGTCCGACCCGGACTCGCCGTACTACGGCATGGTGGTGCCCGGGTACCAGGCGTCGAAGGCCGCGCTGAACAGCATCACCATCGGCCTGGCGAAGCACCTGGCCGAGCTCCGCCACGGTCACCTCGGTCTGCCCCGGCTGGGTGCAGACCGATCTGGCCCCCGGCAACCGCGAGCAGGCGCCGCTCACACCCGCCCAGGCGGCCGGGGTCGTGATGCACGCGGCGACGCTGCCGGCCGAGGCGCCGTCGGGCACCTTCCTGGACGCCGACGGCATCGTGCCGTGGTGACCTCCGCCGGCGCGTCGTCCTCGCCGCCGGGCTCCCGGAGCCGGCACGGGCGACCACGCCGTGCGCCGTTCTTGTCGGTACCCCGCACCAGCATGTCGTGGCGGCACCGGTGGGGAGCGAGCCCGCGGGTGCAGTCCATGGCGGTTCCCGCACGCAGAGGAGGACCAGTGAAGATCGTCGTCACCACGCCCACCGGTTCCGTCGGCTCGCGCGTCGTGCGCCTGCTGCTGCAGGCCGGGCAGCGGCCGACGCTGCTGCTCCGGGACGCCGGCCGGCTCGACCCGGCCACCCGCGCCCTGGTCGACACGGTCGAGGGGGACCAGCGCGACCTCGACGTGGTGCTGCGCGCGACGGAGGGCGCCGACGCCCTGTACTGGGTCAACCCGCCCACCGACGACGACGACCCGATCGAGGCCCAGCGCCGGCTGGGCCGGATCGCCGCCCGCGCCGTGGCCGACAACGGCATCACGCGCACGGTTTTCCAGAGCAGCGTCGGTGCGGAGAAGCGCACGGGTGTCGGGGACATCGACGGCCTGGCCGCCACCGAGGTGGCGCTCGACGGCACCGGCGCCTCGGTCACCCATCTGCGCTGCGGCATGTTCTTCACCAACCTGCTGCTCGACCCGGGCCTCGACGAGGGCGTCTTCCGCGTCGCCCTGCCGGTGGACATGCCCCTGCCGTGGGTCGACCCGCGGGACGTCGGGGACGTCGCCGCCGTGCGGCTGCTGTCCACCACCTGGTCCGGGCGGCACGTCCAAGCCGTCCACGGGCCCGAGGACCTCAGCTGGGCCCAGGTCGCGGACGTCGTGGCCGCGGCGACCGGACGCTCCGTTCGCGTCGAGCGCGTGCCCGACGACGCCATCCGTGCCGGGCTGCGGGCCGCGGGCCTCACCGATCCCCAGGTCGAGGCGATCCTCGGCATGAGCACCGGTCTCCGCGACGGGTTCGTCCCGGAGGACGGCCGGAGCCTGGTGACCACGACGCCCGGCACGCTTGCCGCCTGGGCGTACGAGCACGTGAACCGGCAGGTGGCCCCGGCGCTCGCGGGGTGAGCACCGGAGCGGCGTGACGGCGGCCGAGGTGCCGAGGGGCGCGCCGCCGGTCCCTGCCGACCGCGCGCCCCTGGCGGCCACTGGAACACCTCGCGGCCGAGGAGCGCTGGCGCCGACGTGACCGACACGTCCCCGGGGCTGTCCCTGCTCGACCGTTCCCGCACCCGGATCGGCGAGCCCGACGCCGCGGCGCTCCAGGGCAGCGTCGCGCGCGCCGTCCACGCCGAGCAGCTCGGGTTCGAGCGGTTCTGGGTCGCCGAGCACCACGGGGTGCCGGGGATCGCCGGCGCCGCACCGGCAGTGGTGCTGGCCGCCGTCGCCGGCCGGACGACGACGATCCGGCTCGGCTCGGCCGGCGTGATGCTGCCGCACCACCAGCCGCTCGTCGTCGCCGAGCAGTTCGCCACCCTGTCGGCCTTCGCGCCGGGCCGGGTCGACCTGGGGCTGGGCCGCTCCCCCGGGTTCACCGCGCCGGTGCGCCGCGCCCTGCGGGAGGCCGACCGGGACTTCCCGGCCGATCTCGCCGAGCTGCGCGCCTACCTCACCGGCGCGGCGGAGATCACCCTGCACCCGCAGCCCGTCGGCCCGGTGCCGCTGCACGTGCTGGCGACCGGGCGCGGGCTGCAGGTCGCGGCGGAGCTGGGGCTCCCCGTCATCGTCGGCGGCCCGCTGCTGGGCCTGGCCGGCGACCCCGAGCCCGGGCTGGCCGCGCTGGCCGAGTACCGGCGCACCTTCCGGCCCTCCGGGCAGCAGCCGGTGCCGCGCGTCGCGATCAGCCTCGACGTGCTGGTCGCCGACACCCCGGCGGAGGCCGCGGACCTGCTGCTGCCCGAGGCGTGGGCGATGGCCCGGGCCCGCACCACCGGCACCTTCCCGGCGCTGGAGCCGGTGGCCGCCGTCCGCGCCGCGCACCGCACCCCGCGCCAGCAGCAGTACCTCGAGGAGACGGCTGCGGCGGCGGTCACCGGCACGCCCGCCCAGGTGGAGAGCCGGCTGGCGGAACTGCTCGACCGCACCGGGGCGGCCGAGCTGGTGGCCGCGGGCAGCACCTTCGACCGGGCGGCCCTGGCCGCCTCCGACGCCTCCCTCGCGGCCCTGTTCGGCCGGACGGCCGGTGCCGGCGTCCCCGCCGGCACCGGCTCAGGAGGTGGCAGCGCCCCGTCGGGCCGCCACGGGTCGGCTCAGAACGCCGGCAGGACGGCGCCGGAGTAGTTCTCCTCGATGAACTGCCGCACCTCGGCGGAGTGCAGCAGCTCCTCCAGCGCGACGATCCGCTCGGCGTCCTCGTCGCCGCTGCGGACCACGAGCAGGTTCGCGTTCGGGTTGCCCTCGGCCTCTTCGAGCGCGAGGGCGTCCTCGGCCGGCGAGAGGTCGGCGTCGATAGCGTAGTTGCCGTTGATGACCGCGGCGTCGACGTCGGCCAGCGAGCGCGGCAGCTGCGCGGCCTCGACCTGCTGGATCTCCAGGCCCTTCGGGTTGCCCTCGATGTCCAGGGCCGTCGGCGCGGATTCCCCCGTGTCGGCCAGGGTGAGGAGGTCGTTGGCCTCGAGCAGCCGCAGGGCCCGGGCGGCGTTGGTCGGGTCGTTCGGGATCGCGACCGTACCGCCGTCGGGGAGGTCGGCCAGGGTGGTCAGCGAGGCGGAGTAGATGCCCAGTGGCTCGATGTGCACCGGCTCCAGCGCGGTGAAGTCGTAACCGGCGCTGGCCTCCTGCTCCTCGAGGTAGGGCACCGTCTGGAAGTAGTTGGCGTCCAGCGAGCCGTCGTCGAGGGCGACGTTGGGCTGCACGTAGTCGGTGAACTCGACGATCTCCAGGTCCAGGCCGGCGTCGTCGGCAAGCTCCTCGTCGACGAACCGCAGGATCTCCGCGTGCGGCACCGGGGAGGCGCCGACGCGCAGCGGCTCGTCCGCCGCCGACAGCTCGGCCTCCCCACCTCCGCAGGCGGTGAGGCCCAGCAGCGTGGCGGAGGCGACGGCGGCGAGGGTGGTCCGGGTGGGGCGGAGCATGTGCGTGTTTCTCCTAGCGAGGGGTCGGTGGTGGTGCGGAGGATCAGGCGTGCGCGAGCCGTCGGGCCCAGCGGTCGCCGGCCCACTGGAGCAGCTGGACCAGCACGAGCAGCAGGACGACGGTGACCACGGTGATGTCGGTGCGGAACTGCTGGTAGCCGTAGCGGATGGCGAAGTCGCCGAGGCCGCCGCCGCCGATGGCGCCGGCCATCGCCGAGTAGCTGATGAGGGCGACGACGGTGACCGTGACGCCCGAGACCAGCGACGGCAGCGCCTCGGGCAGCAGCACCGTGCGGACGACGTCGCGCCGGCGGGCGCCCATCGCCAGGGTCGCCTCGACCTTGCCGTGCCCGACCTCCCGCAGGCTGGTCTCCACCAGCCGGGCGAGGAACGGGACGGCGCCGATGGTCAGGGGCACGATCGTCGCCGTCGACCCGATCGTGGTCCCCACGATGCCCCGGGTGACCGGGGCGACGAGCACCAGCAGGATGATGAACGGCAGCGACCGGCCCAGGTTGACCACCAGGCCGAGGACGCGGTGCAGCGCCGGGCTCGGGGAGAGCGCGCCCGGTGCGGTGACGGTGAGCAGCACGCCGAGCGGGACGCCGAGCAGCACGGTGAGCAGCGTGCTCACGCCCACCATGTACAGCGTCTCCCACGTGGCATCGGCCAGCTGCGGGGCGATCCGGTCCCAGTTGCTCACCGCTGCACCTCCGGGGCGTCGAGGAATCGGGGCTCGTCGGGTCCGTCCGGCGGCCCGGCTGCCGGCTGCTCCTGCTCCCGCCACGCCGCCGGCTCGTCGCCGGGGTGGGCGCGCTCGACCAGGGACCCGCCGTCCCGGAGGCGCTGGAGCGCGGGGTCCAGCCGCCCGTCGTCGCCGGTGACCGAGAGCAGCAGCCGACCGAAGCGGCGGCCGGCGACGGTCTCCACCGACCCGCCCACCACCTCGACGTCGAGCCCCAGCTCGCCGGCGAGGGTGCGCAGCACCCGGCCCTCCGGTGCGGCGTCGGTGACGGTGACCCGGACCAGGTCGCCGGCCCGGCCGGCGACGGGTGGGGCCGGGAGCAGCTGGGCGGCCAGCGGTGACCGGGGGCGGGTCAGCACCTCGGTCAGCGGGCCGCCGTCGACGACCCGGCCGCGGTCCATGAGCACCGCGCTGTCGCACACCGCCCGGACCACCGCCATCTCGTGGGTGATGAGCAGAACGGTCAGGCCCAGGTCGGTGCGCACCTGCCGCAGCAGGTCGAGCACACCGGTGGTGCTCGCGGGATCGAGGGCGCTGGTCGCCTCGTCGCAGAGCAGCACCTTCGGCCGGGCGGCCAGCGCGCGGGCGATCGCGACGCGCTGCTTCTGGCCACCCGAGAGCTGCGCCGGCCGGGCGGCGTGCCGGTCGCCCAGTCCCACCAGGTCCAGCAGCTCCGCCACCCGGCGGCGGCGGTCGGCCCGGCCGACGCCGGCGAGCTCCAGGGGGTGCTCGACGTTCCCGGCGGCGGTGCGGGAGTCGAGCAGGTTGAAGTGCTGGAACACCATGCCGACGGTGCGTCGGGCACGCCGCACGCCGTCGGCGTCGAGGTCGGTGAGCGGCTGACCGTCGACGACCACCCGCCCCGACGTCGGCCGCTCCAGCAGGTTGACCAGCCGGGCGAGGGTGCTCTTGCCGGAGCCGCTGGGGCCCACGACGCCGGCGAACTCGCCGTCGGCGACCGACAGGCTCACGCCGTCGACGGCGACGACCTCGGGTGCCCCCCGGCGCGCGGGGAAGACCTTGCGGACGTCGGACAGCTCGATCACGGGGGCCTCTGGATGGCTCGGCGGGGCAGGGCGCGGACGGGGCCCGGACCGGCGCGGTGGCGCGCGCCGACGACGGGCGGCGCGCGGTGTCTCCGCGAAGGGTGGGCGGCGCGGCGCGCTAGAGCAGGCTCGCCGTGCGCAGGAGGTCGACGGCGCGACGACGCGTCAACGCAACACTCCTCGGCACCCGTCGAGCATGCCGCGCCGCTCGGCCGGCTGCCAGCGGGGCGGGCAAATGTGAGAGAACGCTCAACCAGATGGTCGTGCGGTTCAGTGATCGACCAGCGGAGACGTCGCCTCGGCGCTCGCCGCCGCCCGCCGCGGAACCCCCGGCCGGAGCGCGTCGATCAACCGGTCGTCGAGGGCCGCCGCTCCCCCGGTGACCACCACGGTCGCCGTCCACTCGGTCAGCTCCGTGTTCTGGCCCTGAACGGGTCGGGCCGGCCCCTGCACCCGGAGCGTCGACCAGTCCGGGTCCGCTCCCGCGGCGGCGGCCATCACCCGCAGCTGCCCGCGGAGCCCGGCGGTCACCCGGTCCCGGTCGGAGAACGGCACAGCAGCGGCAGCGCGGTACATCATCGCCCCGGGGTCTGCCCATTTCGGCTGCCCACTACACATATTCAGCGCCCTCGTCACCCCGCGGCACCCCGCCGGTGACCGCGCGTCGGCGGAACGGCTCAGATGAACGGCACCACGACCGCGACGGTGAGCACCGCCAGGCCGAGCGAGAGGTGGCGGTAGTTCTTGTACCAGGGCTTGCCGCGGAGCTCCCCGGACTCCTCGCGCCACGTCTGCCGGTCGAACACCACCTCGGCGATCTTCTCGCGGTCCGGCGCCTCGGTGGACAGCGTGATGGCCACCAGGGTGACCACGCTCAGGAGGAGCATGATCCCGGTCGCGTACAGGAACTGGACGCCGTACAGCTCGAAGATCTCCCCGGTGACGAAGCCGATCACCCCGATGGGGACCACGACGACCAGCGTCCAGAAGGCGGCCGGCGCGGTGGCGCGCTTCCAGAAGATGCCGCCGAGCAGGACGACGACGATCGGCATCGTCACGTAGCCGAGGAACGACTGGAAGTACTGGACGATCGTGTCGAACTGCAGGATGACCGGCGCCCAGGCCACCGCGATGAGCATGAAGATGCCGACGAGCACCCGGCTCATCAGCAGCAGCCGCTTCTCGCTGTACTCCTTGTCACGGGTCTTGACGAAGTCGTTGATCACCAGGCTCGCGGCCCCGTTCAGCACCGAGTCCAGGGTGGACATCAGGGCGGCGAGCAGCGCGGCGACGATCAGCCCGCGCAGGCCGACGGGGATGAACTCGAAGATCAGCGAGGGCCAGGCGAGGTCCGGGTTCTCCAGGTCGGGGAAGACGTCGCGGGCGAGGATCCCGGGGAAGATCAGCAGCACGAGCAGCGGCAGCTGCATCAGGCCGGCGAACAGCGCCCCCCACCTGCCGTGGTCCAGGTTCTTCGCCGCCAGCACCCGCTGGACGACGACGTGGTTGGCGACCCAGACGTAGAAGCCGAGCCAGATCGCCCCGGTGAAGATGCCCGGCCACGGCAGGAAGTCGTCGTCGGGTGGAGGCGCGATGGTGAAGCCGTCCTCCGGCGCGAGCTCGGGGAACACCGACCACTGGAAGTCGAACTCCCGGAACACGATGACGAAGATGATGCCGGCCGCCAGGAACAGCAGCACGCCCTGGATCGTGTCGGTGATCATCACCGCCCGCAGCCCGCCGAGGATGACGTACACGCCCGCCAGCACGGCGATCGCCACGATGTGCACGATCATCGGGACGTCGGGGAACAGCAGGTTCAGCACCAGCGCGCCGGCGATCATGCCCCCGGCGGAGTCGATGAGCATGCCCGTGAGCACCGTGAACCCGGAGAACGCGTACCGGGAGCGCCGGTCGTACCGCCGTTCGAGGAACTCCGGGACGGTGCTGATCTTCGACTGCAGGTAGATCGGCAGGATGAGCACCGCGAAGACCAGCAGGACGAGCGTGGCCATCCACTCGAAGTTCCACACCGCGATCCCGGTGTCGTAGCCGGCTCCGGCCAGCCCCAGGAACTGCGTGCCCGAGAAGTTGGTGACGATGAGCGAGAAGCCCACGAGCGGCCACGCCATGCCGCGGCCGGCGAGGAAGTAGTCGTCGGAGTCCGAGGTCCGCCGGGACACCCAGTAACCGATCCCGATGATCATGACCACGTAGGCGCCGATGACCACGAGGTCAACGGTCGCGAGGTCGAATTCCGGCATGGCACCGCCCTCCCCCTGCGCCTCGTCGCGCACCGTCCAAGTTGGCGGAAGAGCGGGCCTCCCGCGACTCGGAACCGGGTCGCCTCGGCGCCGCCGCCCGGCCGGTCAGCCGGGAGCGAGCAGCGCCACCACCTGGCAGCGGATCTCGAGGTCCTCGCGGGCGGTCACCACCACCGTCCGCGCCGGCGCGCCATCGCGTTGTCCGCTGCACGCCGACGGCTCCAGCGGTCGGGGGCGAGGGTGTCCAGGTGAACTCCCGGCGCCGTCGTCAGCCGGTGAGCTCGGCCATCATGCGCAGGGTCTCCGGAGAGCCACCGACCAGCATCGTGGTGACGAGCGACTCCTCCCAGGCCGCGAGGTCGTCGGCGATCTTGGCCCGCGACCCCACGAGCGCCACCTTCTCCACCATCGCCAGCGGGACGGCCGCCGCCGCCTCGTCCCTCCGGCCGGCCAGGTACAGCTCCTGGATGCGGGCGCACTCGGCCTCGAAGCCCATGCGCGCGAAGACCTCGTAGTGGAAGTTCACGCCCCGGGCACCCATCCCGCCGACGTAGAGGGCGAGCATCGGCCGCACGCGGTCGGCCGCGGCGTCGACGTCGTCGGCCACCTCCACCTGGACCATGCAGGCGACCTCGAAGCCGTCGGCGCCCCGGCGGGCCCCCGGGCGGGCGAAGCCCTCGGCGAGCGACCCCCGGTAGTGCCCGTCGTCGTGCGGTGAGTAGAACAGCGGGATCCAGCCGTCGGCGATCTCCGCGGCCAGCGCCACGTTCCTCGGCCCCTCGGCCGCCAGCAGGACCGGGATGTCGGTGCGGAGCGGGTGCACGGTCGGCCGCAGCGACTTCCCCAGCCCGGTGCCGCCCGGGAAAGGGATGCGGTAGTGCTCGCCGTCGTGGCGCACGGGCTGCCGCGCGAACACCTGCCGCAGCACCTCGACGTACTCGCGGGTGCGGGCGAGCGGCCTGGGATAGGGCTGGCCGTACCAGCCCTCCACCACCTGCGGCCCGGAGACCCCGAGGCCCAGGACGAACCGCCCGCCGGAGAGGTGGTCCATCGTCAGCGCCGCCATGGCGGTGGCCGTCGGCGTCCGGGCGGACATCTGCACCACCGAGGTGCCGAGCCGCAACCGGGTGGTCGCGCTGCCCAGCCAGGCCAACGGGGTGAGGGCGTCGGACCCGTACGCCTCCGCGGTCCAGACCGACTCGAAGCCCAGGCGCTCGGCCTCGGCGACCAGCTCGGCCTGACCCGGCGGCGGCCCGGCCCCCCAGTACCCCAGCGACAGCCCCAGCCTCATCGAGCCCCCTCCTGTCCGGCGTGCCGTGCGACGGCGGTCGACCGGCGTGGGCGGCCGGCGACGAGGCGCGACGTTAGCGCAGCGGGTTGTTGTGCGGGTCACACCCGGCTGATAGACCTGACGCCGTCGTCAAGTTCGGCCGGTGGCGCTGCCGTCGGCCATTCCCACCGGGAGTTCCGATGCGCTTCACCGACGAGCACCACGCCTTCCGGAAGCTGGTGCGCGACGTCGTCGACCGGGAGATCGCCCCCCACGTCGACGAGTGGGAGGCGGCGGGCACCTTCCCGGCCCACGAGCTCTTCCCGAAGCTCGGCGAGCTCGGCCTGCTGGGCCTGGAGTACGACCCCGAGTACGGCGGGCAGGGCGCCGACCACCTGTTCAGCGTGATCCTGTGCGAAGAGCTGCACCGTTCCGGGTGCGCCGGCGTGCCGATGGCGATCGGCGTCCAGACCATGATGGCGACGCCGTCCCTGCACGAGTTCGGCAGCGACGAGCTCAAGCGCCGCTACCTGGAGCCCGCGATCCGGGGCACCGCCGTCTGCTCCATCGCGGTGACCGAGCCCGGCGCCGGCTCCGACGTCGCCGGGCTGCGCACCCGCGCGGTGCAGGACGGCGACGAGTGGGTGATCAACGGCAGCAAGCTGTACATCACCAACGGCACCCAGGCCGACTGGCTGTGCCTGCTGGCCCGCACCTCCGACGAGGGCGGGCACCGCGGGATGAGCCAGATCATCGTGCCCACCGACGTCCCCGGCTTCGCGGTCTCCCGGAAGCTCGACAAGCTGGGCAACCGCTCGTCCGACACCGCCGAGCTGTACTTCGAGGACGTGCGGGTGCCGGTGTCGAACACCATCGGCACGGTCGGCCGCGGCTTCCAGCAGCAGATGTCGCAGTTCGTGGTGGAGCGCATGTTCGCCGCCTACGGCGCGGTGGGCAGCTGCCGGATGGCGCTGGAGCGCACCCGGGACCACCTCCAGCAGCGCCAGGCCTTCGGCGGGCCGCTGCTGGCCAGCCAGTACATCGCCTTCCGGCTGGCGGAGCTCGCCGCGCAGGTCGACCTGCTGCAGTCGCACAACTACGCGTGCGCGGAGGCCTACCTGAACGGCGAGGACACCACCCGCCAGGCCACGGTGGCCAAGCTGACCGCCGGCCGGCTGCTGCGCGAAGTGGCCGACACGTGCCTGCAGTTCCACGGCGGCATGGGCTACATGGAGGAGACCTGGACCGCCCGGTTCTTCCGGGACAGCCGGCTCGCCTCGATCGGCGGCGGCGCCGACGAGGTGATGCTGCAGGTGCTCGCCCGGATGCAGGGGTTCTCCGCGTGAGCGACCGCAGCGCCCTGCTGGCCGCCCTGGTCGACGACCTCACGGCCGAGTCCGCCGACCTCGACGCCCGGGTGGCGCCGCTCGACGACGCCGGGTGGCGCACGCCCACCCCCGCGGCCGGCTGGGACGTCCGCGACACGATCAACCACCTGCGGTTCTTCGACCGGGACGCCCTCCTGGCCGTGACCGACCCCGCCGGGTTCGCCGCCCTGGCCGAGGGGCTCGGCGACGCAGCCGGCGACTACGTCGAGCGGCGCACCGCCGAGGGCCGGGACACGCCCCCCGCGGAGGTCCTCGCCGACTGGCGGGCCGGCCGGGAGGCGCTGGCAGCCGCCCTCCGCGCGACCGACCCAGGCGTGCGGGTGCCGTGGTTCGGCCCGCCGATGAGCCCGGCGTCGTTCGTGACCGCCCGGCTGATGGAGACGTGGGCGCACGGTCAGGACGTCGTCGACGCCCTCGGGCAGGACCGCCCGGGCACACCGCGGCTGCGCTCGGTCGCCGAGATCGGCGTGCGCGCGCGGCCCTTCTCCTACGCCGTCCGCGGGCTGCCGGTGCCCGACCGCGCGGTCCGCGTGGAGCTGACCGGGCCCGGTGGCGAGCGGTGGACGTGGGGGCCCGCGGACGCCGCCGACACCGTCCGCGGCCCGGCGCTGGACTTCTGCCTGCTGGTGACCCAGCGCCGGCACCGCGACGACCTCGCCCTGGAGGTCACCGGGCCGGCCGCGCAGGAGTGGATGTCGATCGCGCAGGCCTTCGCCGGTCCCCCCGGCGCGGGTCGGCAGCCGCTGGGCGGTGCCCGGTGACCGCACCCCTCCGCATCGCCAACGTCTCCGGTTTCTACGGCGACCGGCACAGCGCCATGCGCGAGATGCTGGACGGCGGCGAGGTCGACGTCCTCACCGGCGACTACCTCGCCGAGCTGACCATGCTCATCCTCGGCCGGCAGAAGGCCGAGGACCCGGCCGCCGGGTACGCCCGCACCTTCCTCTCCCAGCTGGAGGAGTGCCTGGGCACGGCGCTGGAGCGCGGCGTCCGGATCGTCAGCAACGCGGGCGGGCTCAACCCGCAGGGGCTCGCGGCGGCGGTCACCGAGCTCGGCCGGCGCCTCGGGACGCCGGTGCGGGTGGCCACGGTCGGTGGCGACGACCTGCTGCCCCGCCTCGCGGACCTGCGCGACCGCGGCCTGCTCCGCGCCGGTGACACCCCACCCGGGGACGGCGAGGTTCCCGACGCCCTCACCGCCAACGCCTACCTCGGGTGCCGGGGGATCGTCCGGGCCCTGCAGGGCGGCGCGGACGTCGTCGTCACCGGCCGGGTCACCGACGCCAGCCTCGTCGTCGGCCCGGCGGCCTGGCACCACGGCTGGGGGCCCGACGACCTGGACGCGCTCGCCGGGGCCACCGTCGCCGGGCACGTCCTGGAGTGCGGCGCCCAGGCGACGGGCGGGAACTTCAGCTTCTTCGCCGAGCTGCTCGACGCCGACCCCGCGGCGCTGGACTCCATCGGCTTCCCGCTGGCCGAGATCGCCGCCGACGGCACCTCGGTGATCACCAAGCACCCGGGCACGGGCGGGGCGGTCACCGTGGAGACGGTCACCGAGCAGCTGCTCTACGAGCTCACCGGCAGCGCCTACGGCGGGCCCGACGTCGTCACCCGCTTCGACGGCCTGCGGCTGCGGCAGGCCGGCCCCGACCGGGTCGAGATCACGGGCGCCCGCGGGCTGCCCGCCGGGCAGTGGCTCAAGGTGGCCGTCAACCGCCTCGGCGGCTTCCGGAACTCCATGACCCTGCCGCTGACCGGTCTGGACGTCGAGCGCAAGGCGGAGCTGCTGCGCCGCCAGCTCGCCCCCGCGCTCGAGGCGATCGAGGACGTCACGGTGGCGCTCGCCCGCACCGACTCGCCGGATGCGGCGGTGCAGGAGGAGGCCGCGGCCCTGCTGCACGTCACGGTCAAGGACTGCGACCGCCGGAAGGTGGGCAAGGGCTTCACCGTCCCGGTGATCGAGCTCGGCCTGGCCAGCATCCCGGGCTTCCACGCCACCGCCGCGCCGCCCAGCCCCTCGCCGTACGGGGTGTACTCGGCGGCCTGGGTGCCGGCCGGGGAGGTGCCGCAGGTCGTCGGCCTGCCCGACGGGACGACGGAGACGCTGTCCCCGGCCCCCGCGGCGGCTCCCGGCGCGCCGCCGCCCGACCCTGTCGCCGCGCCGACGTGGGCGGGCGACGCCACCACCGCGGCCGTCCCGCTCGGCCGGGTCGCCGGTGCCCGCAGCGGCGACAAGGGCGGGGCGGCGACCCTGGGCGTCTACGCGCGCTCCGACGACGGCTACGCCTGGCTCGCCGCGTTCCTCACCCCCGACCGGCTGCGGGCGCTGCTCCCCGAGGCCGCCGCCCTCCCGGTCACCCGCGAGCTGCTGCCCGGCCTGCGGGCGCTGCTGTTCCAGCTACCCGGTCTCCTCGGCGACGGCGTCGCCGCGGGCACCCGGTTCGACCCCCAGGCCAAGGCCGTGGGCGAGTGGCTGCGCTCCCGCGTGGTCGACGTCCCGGCCCGGCTGCTGCCCCCGGAGGTGGGCTCATGACGATGCTGGACGAACGGGCCGCGAGCAACCGCGCGGCCCTGCTGGAACGACTGGCCGAGCTGGAGGTGGAGCGCGGCCGCGCCAACGCCGGCGGCGGCGAGAGCGCCGTGGCCCGGCACCGCGACCGGGGCAAGCTCACCGTGCGGGAACGGATCGAGCTGCTGCTCGACCGCGACAGCCCCTTCCTGGAGCTCTCCCCCTACGCCGCCTGGGGCACCGACTTCCCCGTCGGCGCGAGCACCGTCACCGGCATCGGCGTCGTCGAGGGCGTGGAGGTGATGATCTCCGCCAACGACCCGACGGTCCGCGGCGGCACCTCCAACCCGTACACGCTGCGCAAGTCGCAGCGCGCGCACGACATCGCCGAGACCAACCGGCTGCCGTTCGTCAGCCTGGTCGAGTCCGGCGGTGCGGACCTGCCCACCCAGTCGGAGATCTTCATCCCCGGCGGCCGCGGCTTCCGCAACCTCACCCGGCTCTCCGCCCAGGGCATCCCCACCGTCGCGCTGGTCTTCGGCAACAGCACCGCGGGGGGCGCCTACGTCCCCGGGATGAGCGACCACGTGGTGATGATCGACGGGCGCAGCAAGGTGTTCCTGGCCGGACCGCCGCTGGTGAAGATGGCCACCGGCGAGGAGGCCGACGAGGAGTCCCTCGGCGGGGCGTCGATGCACGCCCGCGTCTCCGGCAGCGCCGACCACCTCGCCGTCGACGAGGTCGACGCCATCCGGCTGGGCCGGCAGATCGTGCGCAACCTCAACTGGCGCAAGCGGGGCCCGGGCCCCTCACGCCCGGCCGACCCCCCGCTGCACGACCCCGAGGAGCTGCTCGACCTGGCGCCCGCCGACCTGCGGCAGCCGCTGGACCCGCGCGACGTGCTCGCCCGCATCGTCGACGGCAGCCGCTTCGACGAGCACAAGCCGCTGTACGGCACCTCCCTGGTCACCGGGTGGGCGAGCATCCACGGCTACCCGATCGGCGTGCTGGCCAACGCCCGCGGCGTGCTGTTCCGGCAGGACGCCGAGAAGGCCGCGCAGTTCATCCAGCTGGCCAACCAGACCGACACCCCGCTGCTGTTCCTGCAGAACACCACCGGCTACATGGTCGGCACCGAGTACGAGCAGGACGGGATCATCAAGGCCGGGTCGCAGATGATCAACGCGGTCTCGAACAGCGCGGTCCCGCACATCACCCTCAACATCGGCGCCTCCTACGGCGCCGGCAACTACGGCATGTGCGGCCGCGCCTACGACCCCCGCTTCCTCTTCACCTGGCCCAACGCCAAGAGCGCGGTCATGGGCGCCGCCCAGCTCGCCGGCGTGCTCGACATCGTCGGCCGGGCCAGCGCCCGGGCCCGCGGCCGCGACTACGACGAGGAGGCCGCGGCCGCCATGCGCGCCGCGGTGGAGCAGCAGATCGAGGCGGAGTCGCTGGCCCTGTTCCTCTCCGGGCGGCTCTACGACGACGGCATCATCGACCCCCGCGACACCCGCACCGTCCTCGGGCTGGCGCTCTCGGCGATCTCCAACGCACCGGTCCGAGGGCTGCACGACGGATGGGGGGTGTTCCGGCTGTGAGCCGCACCCTGAGCTGCGTCCTGGTCGCGAACCGGGGCGAGATCGCGCGGCGGGTCTTCACCACCGCCCGCGCCATGGGCCTGCGCACGGTGGCGGTGCACTCCGACGCCGACGCCGACGCGCCGTTCGTCCGCGAGGCCGACGTCTCCGTCCGGCTGCCCGGCAGCACGCCCGCCGAGACCTACCTGCGCGCCGACCTCGTGGTGGCCGCCGCGCTGCGGGCCGGCGCCGACTGCGTCCACCCCGGCTACGGCTTCCTCTCCGAGAACGCCGACTTCGCCCGTGCGGTCGCGGCGGCGGGGCTGGTGTTCGTCGGCCCCGACCCCGAGGCCGTCGAGGCCATGGGCAGCAAGCTCGCCGCGAAGGAGCTGATGAGCCGCGCCGGGGTGCCGACCCTGCCGAGCGTGGACGCCACGGGGCTGTCCGGCGACACCCTGGAGAAGGCCGCCGGTGAGGTGGGCTACCCACTGCTGGTCAAGGCCTCCTTCGGCGGGGGTGGCCGCGGCATGCGGGCCGTGCGCGGGCCGGACGAGCTGGCCGACGCGGTGGCCGGCGCCGGCCGGGAGGCGGCCTCGGCCTTCGGCGACGGCACCGTCTTCCTCGAACGCCTGGTCGAGCGGCCGCGGCACGTCGAGGTGCAGGTGTTCGGCGACCGGCACGGCACCACGGTGGCGCTGTTCGAGCGGGAGTGCTCCATCCAGCGCCGGCACCAGAAGGTCGTCGAGGAGGCCCCCTCCCCCGCCGTCGGCCCCGAGCTCCGGGCCCGGCTGCAGGAGGCCGCGGTGGCCGCCGCGCGGGCGATCGGCTACGTCGGCGCCGGCACGGTGGAGTTCCTGCTCGACGAGTCGGGCGAGTTCTTCTTCCTCGAGATGAACACCCGGCTGCAGGTCGAGCACCCGGTCACCGAGGCGGTCACCGGGCTGGACCTGGTCCGCCTGCAGTTCGACGTCGCCGCCGGCCGTCCGCTGCCGGCGGCGGCCGTGTCGGCCACGTCGTCCGGCTGGGCGATCGAGGTGCGGCTCTACGCGGAGGACCCGGCGCGCGGCTGGCTGCCGCAGTCGGGGCGGCTCGCCGACTTCGCGATCCCGGCCGACACCGCCTTCCGCACCACCGCCGGGCCCGGCATCCGGGTCGACAGCGGGGTGGAGGCCGGCGGCGAGATCGGCGTGCACTACGACCCGATGCTGGCCAAGGTCATCGCCTGGGCGCCCGACCGGTCGTCGGCGGCGCTGGCGCTGGCCGGGGCGCTGGCCCGGGCGCGGTTGCACGGGCTGACCACCAACCGCGACCTGCTGGTGCGCGTGCTGCGCAGCGAGGCCTTCCTCGCCGGGGAGACCGACACGGGGTTCCTCGACCGGCACGGGCTGGCGCAGCTGGCCGCCCCGCTGGTCGACGAGGCCGCCCGGCGCCGGCACGCCGTCGTGGCCGCGCTGGCCGGGGCGGCGCTGCGGCGGGCCGGCGCGCCGGTGCTGGGCGGGCTGCCGTCGGGCTGGCGCAACAACCCCACGGCCCCGCAGGTCACGGTCTTCGACACCGGCACGGTGCGCTACCGGATCGGCTCGGCAGGCGTCACCGCCGACGTGGACGGCGAGCCCGTGCCGCTCACAGTCCTCGGTACGTCGGTCCCGGCCCCCGGCCGGGTGCGGCTGGACCTCGAGCTCGGCGGGCTGCGCAGCACCTACGACGTGCACGCCGACGGCGACCGCTGGCACGTCGACGGTCCCGAGGGCGGCAGCACGCTGGTCGAGCAGCCCCGGTTCCCGGAGCCGGGCGCCGCCGTGCAGCCCGGATCCCTCACCGCCGCCATGCCCGGAACCGTGGTCCGGGTGGCGGTGGCCGAGGGCGAGCAGGTCGCCGCGGGCCAGCTGGTGCTGGTCCTGGAGGCCATGAAGATGGAGCACCCCGTGGTCGCGCCGGCCGACGGGGTGGTCACCCACCTGCACGCCGACGTGGGCCGGCAGGTGGAGACGGGCGCGGTCCTCGCGGTCGTCGGCGAACCCCCCGCACCGCAGACCGAGACCGAAGGGAACAGCCATGCGTCCTGACCTGTCCGGGGTCGACCCCCTGGAGCTCAACCTCGCGACCCGCTTCTCGGTCGGCGACATGCTGACCCGCACCGCCCAGCTGTTCGCCCACCGCACCGCGATCGTCGACGGCGACGAGGAGATCGGCTACGCGCGGCTCGACGGGGCGGCCGAGGCGTTCGGTCGCGGCCTGCTCGACGCCGGCGTGGGCCGCCAGGAGCCCGTTGCCTTCCTGCTGGGCAACTCGTGGCGCTTCGCCGCCAGCTTCTTCGGCTGCGCGAAGGCGGGGCTGGTGGCGCTCCCGGTGAACCTGATGCTGGCGCCGGAGGACATCGGCTGGATCCTCGCCGACTCCGGCACCCGCACCGTCGTCGCCGACCCGCCGTTCCTCCCGCTGCTGGAGGCGGTGCTGCCGCAGCTGCCGCAGATCACCACGGTGATCGTGACCGGCGACCAGGCCCCGGCGTCGGTCGCCGGCCGCGACGTGCGGCGCTGGGACGACGTCGCCACCGACCCCACCCCGGTCCAGGTGATCGTCGAGGACCGCGACACCCTGCACTGCCTCTACACCTCGGGCACCACGGCCCGGCCCAAGGGCGTGCTCACCAGCCACCTCTCGGTGCACGTGGGCGTGCTGAGCAACGCGCTGCAGACCGGCCACCGGCGGGGGGACGAATTCTCCGTCCTGCCGATCGTGCTCCCCCTGTTCCACACGACCGCGCTGGACACCCTCCTGCTGCCGATCCTGCTCACCGGCGGCACCGCCGTGCTCCCTCGCGGGTTCGAGCCGGAGGGCTTCCTCGAGGTCGTGGAGCAGCGGCGGGCGACGCACCTGATGCTGCTGCCGATGATGTACGGCGCGCTCCTGGCCTCCCCCGGGATCCGGACCCGCGACCTCTCCTCGGTGCGGCTGTGCATCTACGCCATGGCCCCCATGCCCCAGGAGCGGATCACCGCGATCGCCGCCGCCTTCCCCAACGCCCAGGTGCTGCTCGGCTCCGGGCAGACCGAGTGCGTACCCGCGACGGTGTTCCAGTGGCCGGCGCACCAGGAGACCAAGGCGGCGTCCTGGGGTCCGTCCACGGTCACCGTCGACACCCGGATCATGGACCCGGCCGGCGCCCTGCTGCCCGCGGGCGAGACCGGCGAGATCGTCTACCGCGGCCCGCACGTGATGAGCGGCTACTGGAACAACCCGGCCGCCAACACCGCCGCGTTCGCGCACGGCTGGTTCCACAGCGGCGACGTCGGCCACCTCGACGACGAGGGCGTCGTCTGGTTCACCGACCGGGTCAAGGACATGGTGAAGACCGGCGGCGAGAACGTCTCCTCGGTGGAGGTGGAGCGGGTGCTGCTGGCCTCCTCCGAGATCGCCGAGGCGGCGGTCATCGGGGTGCCGGACGACCGCTGGGGCGAGGCAGTGACCGCGGTGGTCGTGCCGGCCGACCCGGACACCGACCCGGTCGCGCTGGCCGAGCGGCTGCTCGCCCACTGCAGACAGCACCTGGGCGGCTTCCAGGTGCCCAAGCGGATCGAGGTCCGCGCCGGGCTGCCGAAGACGGCGACCGGGAAGATCCAGAAGCACGAGCTGCGGGACGAGTTCCGTGCCTGACGACCGCCTGGTCCAGGTCGCCCGGCGGGGGCCGGCCGCCGTGCTGACGCTGGACTCCCCGCACAACCGCAACGCGCTCTCGCGTGCCCTGGTCGAGCAGCTCCACGCGGCGCTGGGTGCGGCGCTGGCCGACGCCGCCGTCCGCGTGGTGGTGCTGACCGGGGCGGGCCCGGTGTTCTGCTCGGGCGCCGACCTGAAGGAGCAGCGGGCCGGCGGGGCTCCCGGCGCGGTCGGCCTGCCGGAGGTGCTGACCCTGCTCCTGACGGGGCCCAAGCCCGTGGTCGCCCGGGTGAACGGGCCGGCGCGGGCCGGTGGACTCGGCCTGATCGCGGCCTGCGACCTCGCGGTGGGCCCCGCGGCGGCGACCTTCGCGTTCAGCGAGGTCAGGATCGGTGTGGCGCCGGCGATCATCGCCGTCCCCGTCCTGCGGCGGATGGACCCGCGGGCGGCGCGGGAGCTGTTCCTCACCGGCGAGCCGTTCGACGGTGCCCGGGCCGGGGCGGCCGGTCTGCTCGACCGGGTCGTGCCCGACGACCGGCTCGACGCCGCCGTCGACGAGCTCGTGGAGCAGCTCGGCCGCGGCGCCCCGGAGGCGCTCGCGGTCACCAAGCGGCTGCTGCGCGAGCTGCCCGGCGCCGACCTCCAGGACGACTTCCGCCGCATGGCGGAGGTGTCCGCCGAGCGGTTCGCCTCGGCCGAGGCGCGGGAGGGCATCGCCGCGCTGCTGGAGAAGCGCCGACCGGCCTGGGGCCTCGACGCCTGAGCTCAGCCGGGGCGACCGGCCCCGCCGTCCGGCCAGGCGGCGGGCGGCAGGCCGATCGCCCCGGCCCAGAGCCGCGTCAGGACGTCCACGGCGGCGTCCTCGTCCAGGTCCTCCACGGGGTCCTGCCACAGGTGCGCGAACGACTCGACCATCGCGCCGAGGGCGCTGGCCGTGGCCCGCGGCGGAAGGGTGCGGTCGGCCAGCCCCAGCTCCTGCAGCCGAAGCAGACCCTCCATCCCGCGGCGCACGAAGGCCTCGCGGACGTCGACCCGCAGCCGCCGGAACTCCTCACGGGTGTCGGCCAGCGAGTCGAGCACCCGGAGGATGCGGGCGTGCCGGGTGACGGCGCCGAGGTAGAGCCGGTTGGCCGCCTCGATCCGCCCGTACGCGTCGTCCGGCGGCAGCCGCGAGCCGACGGTCGTCGCGGCGAACACGTCCTCGACGACGACGGCCACGATCGCCCGGAGCAGCGACTCCTTCGAGTCGAACCAGGTGTAGAAGGTGCCGTGCGAGACGCCGGCCCGCTCCGCCACCAGGTCGATCCGGACGTCGGCGAACCCGCGCTCCTCGAACAGCTCGCGTCCGGCCTGCAGCAGGGCGGCCCGCGTCCGCCGGCCCCGGTCGGTCACCGGCAGCTGCTCCTGCTCCGCGCCTGGCATGCCACCTCCGAGAGAACCGGGCCGGAGCAGCCTGCCACACCGCGCCCGCGAGCCGGCGCACGCCGCCGACCCCGCCGGGGCGCCCACTAGGCCGTGGCCGTCGTCCACGGGGCGGCCGGAGGGCGCGCGACCCGCGTCGCGCATCATCGACTCCTCCGGCGGGCGGCCGGTCGCCCTCCCCCAGCAGATCGCGAGTGAGCATGCACGAGATGTCGTCCGGTGCCCCGGCGGGTACCGCGGGGCCGGGGACCAACTGGGCCGGGAACGTCTCCTACCGCGCGGCGCGGCTGCACCGGCCGACCAGCCTCGCCGAGCTGCAGGCCGTCGTCGCCGCCGGCCACCGGGTCAAGGCGCTCGGCTCGCGGCACTGCTTCAACGACATCGCCGACACCACCGCCGAGCTGGTGGCCCTCGACGCGCTGCCCGGCGAGGTGACGGTCGAACGGGGCAGCGACGAGGCCGGCGGCGTCGCCTGGATCCCCGGTGGCGCGCGCTACAGCGAGGTGGTGCCCCGCCTGGCCGAGCAGGGTTTCGCGCTGCACAACCTCGCCTCGCTGCCGCACATCACCGTCGTGGGGGCCACGGCCACCGGAACGCACGGGTCGGGCAACCGGAGCGGCTCGCTCAGCACCGCGGTGGCGGGTCTGGAGCTCGTCCGGTCCGACGGCGAGCGAGTGACGCTGGGGGCCGGCCACCCCGACCTCGCCGGCGCCGTCGTCCACCTGGGTGCGCTCGGGGTGGTGACCCGGATCGGCCTGCGCTTCCAGCCGACCTTCCAGGTCCGCACCACCGTCTTCGTCGGGCTGACCTGGGACCGGCTGTTCGCCGACTTCGACGCGGTGGCCGACGCCGCCTACAGCGTCAGCGTGTTCACCGACTGGCACGAGGTGACGCAGGTGTGGGTGAAGGCGCGCACCGACGAGCACGACGTCACGCCGGAGGAGTTCTTCGGCGCCCGGGCCGCGACGGAGCCCACGCACATGCTGCCCGGCACCCCGGTCGAGAACCTGACCGACCAGCTCGGCCTGCCCGGCGAGTGGCACGAACGGCTGCCGCACTTCCGGACCGGCTTCACCCCCAGCAACGGCGACGAGCTGCAGACCGAGTACTTCGTCCCGCGCCGGTACGGGCAGCAGGCCTGCGACGCGCTGCGCTCCCTCGCGCCGCGGATCGCCCCGCTCCTCCAGGTGAGCGAGCTGCGCACCGTGGCGGCGGACGACCTGTGGCTGAGCCCGGCCTACGGCGGGGACGTCCTGGCGCTGCACTTCACCTGGCTGCCCGAGGAGGCGCCCGTGCGCGCCCTGCTGCCGGAGATCGAGGCGGCGCTGCGCCCCTTCGGCGCCCGACCGCACTGGGGGAAGCTCTTCACCACGGGCGCCGACGAGCTCGCCGCGCTGTACCCGCGGATGCCCGCGTTCCGGGAGCTGGTCCGCCGCTTCGATCCGCGTGGCGCCTTCCGCAACGACTTCCTGGACCGGACCGTCGCCGCGTTCGGGTGACGGTCAGCCGGGGCCGGCGTCCCGGGCGACGCCGAGGTGGTGCGCCGCGGCCTCGCCCAGCGAGACGGCGTCCACGGCCACGGTGACCACGGTGGCGCCCTCCGCGGCGAAGCCCGCCGCCTCCTCGCCGCTGCGGGCGTGCACCCCCACGGGAACCCCGGCGGCCCGCGCCCGGGCGATGATCGAGGAGAGGACGGTGCGCAGCTCGGTCCGCCGGTCGGCGCCGGTCAGCTCCAGCGACAACGCGAGGTCGCCGGGGCCCACGTAGAGACCGTCGATGCCCTCCACGCGGAGGACGGCGTCGAGATCGGCGAGCATGGACGCCGCCTCCACCATCACGAACACCAGCGGCTCCTCCGCCCCGCCGGAGAGCCGGCCGACCGACCGTCCCCCGCCCGGCGCGTACCGGCAGGCGGCGACGATCTCGCGGGCGTGCTTGGCGTCACGGACGTTGGGCACGATCACGCCACCGGCGCCGAGATCCAGGGGCCGCCCGACGTCGGGGAACAGGGCGCTGCGGGTGCGGGCCAGCGGCACCGAGCCGGCGGCGGTGACCGCCGCGCAGATCCCCGGGAGCTCGGCCTCGGTCGTCGCCCCGTGCTGCAGGTCGACGACCACGTAGTCGGCGCCGGTCCGCGCGAGCAGCTCACCGGTCACCGCCCCGGGCAGCACGTTCCACAGCCCGTGGCAGGCCCGGCCCTGCGACCACCGCCGTCGCAACCCCGCCCCGCTGCCCGCCATCCGGCCCTCCCTCTCCGCACCCGAACCGGTTCGATCCTGCGCGCACGGCGCGGCGTGCGCGACCGAGCGGCACCGCCCGCGCGAGCAGGGCACGTCCAGCCGCGGCACTCAGCCGGCGCCGACCTCCACCCGGGCGGCCTCGATGCGGCCGGCGCGCGGGCCCGGACGCCAGCTCGGCGCGGTGCACACGAAGAGGGTTCGGCCGTCCTCCCCGCCCAGCGCGCAGGCGTAGGAGAGCGAGCCGCTGCCCACCTCGACCCGGGCGGTCACCTCTCCCCCGTCGCGCACCCGGAGCACCTCCGGCGTACGTGCGGTGGCCACCCACACCTGCCCCTCGGCGTCCAGGCAGATGCCGTCGGGGGCGACCCCCGGAAGCTCGGCGAAGACGCGGCGACCGGAGAGCGCCCCGTCCGGCGCGACGTCGAACGCCGTCAGCCGCGCGCCGTAGGTCTCGGCGACGACGAGGGTGCGGCCGTCGGGGCTGAGCACCATGCCGTTGGGGAAGACGACGTCCGCCGCGGCGACGGAGACCGAGCCGTCGGGGTCGACGCGGACCAGATCGGTCGCCTCGGGGGCGTCGCCGCCCTCGAGGTCGAAGCCGAAGCTGCTGACGTAGGCCCGGCCGGCCGCGTCGACGAGCAGGTCGTTGGCCCGGAACCGGGTCACGGCGGTCAGGTCGGCATGCACCCGGGTGCCGTCCTCCCCCACCCGCAGCAGCGCCCGCCGCACCATGGAGACGACCAGCAGGTCACCCCCGGGCAGCCAGCCCAGCCCCGACGGGCTGTCGTCGAGCTCCAGCGCCACCTCGGGGCCGCCCGCGGCGGGCATCCGGCGCACCACGCGGTCGTGGAAGTCGGAGAACCACAGCCGGCCCGCGTGCCAGCGCGGGGCCTCCGGGAAGCCGAGGTCGTCGGCGAGCACGGACGTCGTCGGAGCGGTCACCGGCGGACCGTAGCGCGCACCCGCCCGAGGGTCAGGTGGACGGTGCCTCGGCGGTCCGCGGCAGCCGGCCCATCAGGAAGAACTCCGGGTTCGGGGTGATCGCCGCGAAGTGCGCCAACCGGTTGGAGAGCGCGAAGAAGGACGTGATCATGCCGACGTCCCAGATGTCGTCCTCGGTGAGCCCGTGCTCGGCGAGACCCGCCAGATCCTCGGCGGTGACCGCCGCCGGGTCGGCCGCCAGGCGGGTGGCCACCGCGAGCACGGCGTGCATGCGCGGGGACAGCGGCGCCTTGCGCCAGTCGACCGCGACGTGGTCGGCGATGTGCGGGTCCTTCGTGCGGATGCGGGCGACGGCGCCGTGCGCGACGACGCAGTACAGGCAGTCGTTGCCGGCGCTGGTGGCCACCACGATCAGCTCCCGGTCGGCCTTCGACAGCCCCGGCGTCTCCTTGTCCATGAGCGCGTCGTGCATGGCGAAGAACGCCCGGGCCTCGTCCGGCCGCCAGGCCAGCGCGGCGAACACGTTGGGCAGGAACCCGGATCGCTCCGCGACCTCCGCGTAGCGCTCGGCGAGGTCGGGGGGCAGCTCGCCGGTGGACCGGAGGGGGAAGCGGCTGATCGGCATCTCGGTCATCGGCCCACCCTGGCAGCGCGGGCGTCCCACGTCACCCGCCGGAGGCCGCGGTGACGGCGGCGAGCACCGCGGGGTACGCCGACTCCGCGGCCGACCGCAGCTCCGCGTCGGTGCGGTCCTGGACCGGATGCGGCACCAGCACGCACGGCGCGGGGAAGCCCAGCGCCGCACCCTGCACCCGGGCGGCCTCGGCGAAGGCCTCGCTGGCGAGGAAGACCCCGACGACGCCGCGGCGCTCGAGGTCGGCGATGTCGTGCACACTGCACGACGTGCACGAGCCCTAATCGGCCAGTGCCTCGATGACCACCTCGCACTGCTCGGCTATCTCGTGCCGCAGGTCCACCGGGGCGGTGCGGGCGAAGGTCGGCTTGCGGTAGCGGCGCACGACCGCCCCGTCAGCGGTGAGCAGCTCGGCCAGGCGATCGAGGACGACGTCGCCGCGCGCCTTGCTGATGTCGAGCAGCCCCACGCGGCGGCCGCGCAGCGAGGCAGGGCGGGGCAGCAGCTCGCGGGCGGCCGCCCGCTGCTCCCCGGTCGGGTCCAGGACGGTCCTCATGCATGCACCTCTCTGGTCACCGGGACGCTCCCGGTCTCCCCGGCCACCCAGCCCCCGATGATCGCGCTGAACAACCCGGCGTCGCCGCCGGCGTGCGCGACCAGCAGACCGCCGGGCCGGAACTTGGGCAGGTCGCCCCCGGCCGGACCGGCGGGTATCCCCTCGGCCATGCCACCGGCACCGCGCACCAGCTCGTCGGCGGGGAGGGTGAGCAGGTCCTCGAGCTCGGCGAGCAGCCGCGCGCGGTCCCAGCCGGCGTCGCGGAACACCCGGCCGTGCTCGGGCGAGACCAGCAGCATCGCGTCGAACGCCATCGGCAGCTTGGGGTGGGCGTTGACCCGCAGGCACGCGGCGAACGTGCGGGCCAGCGACCCGGGATCGCGGCTGAGCTGGTCGACCACCGGCTGCACGCCCGACCCGGCGAAGACGGTGACGGCGTTCCCGGGGACGCCGCGGTCGGCGGCCAGCGGGGTGAACGGGCTGTCGTGCTCGCGCTCGGCGAAGCAGAAGGTGAACTTGCCCGGGTTGCCGAACGTCGCCCGGTCGACCTCACCGGGGCGGCCGCCACCGACGTTGCGGACCACCAGCTGCAGGGCGCGGCCGATGGTGGCGTTGGCGCGATTGCCCTGCCCCAGGGCATTGACCCCGCTGTTCATGCCGATCCGCGCGGCCACCGGTCCGTTCACCACGACGAGCGGCCCGGAGAAGTACGTCGTCGCGAGCAGCCCGTGCAGGGCGAACTCCGCGGCGGCGGCGGCCTCCAGGGCGGCCAGCACGACCGGCAGGTGCTCGGGCAGGCAGCCGGCCATGACCGCGTTGACCGCCACCTTCTCCACCGTGCACTCGACGAGGTCGGGCGGCACCACGGCCACGACCTCGGCGGGATCGCGGGTGGTGCCGCGCAGCATCCGCAGCACCCGCTCCGGCGTCGGCGGGACGACGGGCAGCCCGTCGGTCCAGCCGCGGTCGAACAGCGCCTCGTGCTCGTCCTCCAGCTCGGCGAGCTCGACCCGCCGGCTCGCCAGCCCGCTGCCGCCGTAGCGGGCCTCCAGCCCGTCGACGCGCGAGGGGTCCACCGAGAGCGAGCCGCAGCCGGGCCGGTGCTCGGGCAGCCCCGCACCGAGTCCCGGGACCCCGGTCAGCTCGACCCACTGCTCGCGGCTCCACCCGACCACCCGGGCGGTCTCGGCGCCGTCGGCCACGCGCAGCAGGGTCGGCACGGTCTCGATGCCCAGCCGGTAGGACAGCTCCAGGCCGGTGTCGTCACCGTCGAACCACCCGGCGTCGTCCTGGCACCAGACGGCGGCGCCGAGCTGCCGCAGCACCGGCTCGACGAGGACGCAGGTGGGGCAGTCGCGCTTCACCACGGCCACGAGACCGTCGGGGAGCCGCACGCCGCGACCGTACCGAGGCGCCGGCCCCCCGGCCAGGCCGCGCGGGTCAGTCCGCCCGGGAGCCGAACCTCGTCAGGCGGACGGTCTCCGGAAGGGCGGCGAGGCCGGCCAGCAGATCGGCCGGCAGCGGGTCGCTGACGTCGGTGACCGCGTAACCCAGCTCCCCGCGCGTGGCCAGCACCTGGGCGTCCACGTTCAGGCCGTGCTCGCCGACGAGCGCGTCGACCCGCGCCAGGACGCCCGGGACGTTCCGGTGCAGCAGCGCGAAGCGGTCGGCGGAGGTGCTGTGCAGGACGACCGTGGGGAGGTTGACGCTCAGCGTCGTCGTCCCCGTGGCGGTGTAGTCGACGAGCTTGCCGGCCACGAACCGCCCGATGTCGTGCTGGGCCTCCTGCGTCGAGCCGCCGACGTGCGGGGTGAGGATCACGTTGGGCAGGCCGCGCAGCACGGAGGTGAACGCGTCGCCCTGCTCGCGCGGCTCCTCGGGGAAGACGTCGACCGCCGCTCCGGCGATGTGCCCGCTCAGGATGTTCTCGCGCAGCGCCTCGTGGTCGACGACGAACCCGCGGGAGAGGTTGAGGAACAGGCTGCGCGGCCGCATGCGGGCGAACTGCTCGGCGCCGAACATGCCCGCGTTGCCGCCCCGCCCGTCCACGTGCAGCGTGACGGTCTCCGACCGCTCGAGCAGCTCGTCGAGGGTCTCGCAGCGCTGCGCGTTGCCGAGGGCCAGCTTGTCCTCGAGGTCGTAGAAGAGCACCCGCATGCCGAGCGCCTCGGCGAGCACCGAGAGCTGGCTGCCGATGTTGCCGTAACCGACGATGCCCAGCGTCCGCCCGCGGATCTCGTGGCTGCCGGCGGCCGACTTGTCCCAGGTGCCGGCGTGCAGCGCGCGGTCGCGGTCGACCAGCCGCCGGGCCAGGATGATGATCTCGGCGATCGCCATCTCCACCACGCTGCGGGTGTTCGAGAACGGCGCGTTGAACACCGCCACGCCCGCCGCCGCGGCCGCGGTCAGGTCGATCTGGTTGGTGCCGATGCAGAAGGCGCCCAGCGCCGAGAGGCCCGGACGGCTGCGCAGCACCTCGGCGGTCACCTGCGTCTTGGACCGGATACCGAGCACGTCGACCCCGTCGAGCGCGGCGATCAGGTCGGCCTCGTCCAGCGCACCCCGCAGCGACTCGACCTCGTAACCGGCGGCACCGAGGATCTCGGTCGCGACCGGGTCGATGTTCTCCAGCAGCAGCGCTCTGGGCACGTCCGGGACCTCCTCGACCGTGGAACCGCCGGCCCGGTGCGCCGACGCGTCGCCGCGCGTGCGCGACCTGCCCAGTATCCCGGCGGCACCGACCCGGCCTTCGACCGGTGTCCCGCTGCGCTCGGGGCCGGGCGCTGGTTCACTTCCCGGACGGCCGCGCCACGGCGACCGTGGCGACGGGAGGCGACCGGCGTGTGGGCGCAGCGGCTGAGCGGACCGTTCACCTTCGAGCGGGTGGAGGTCACCGCGCCGCGCGCCGAGGACCTGGCGGACGGGCAGGTCCTGCTGGCCACCAGGGCGGGCGGCATCTGCGGCAGCGACCTGCCGTTCTTCAAGGGCGCGCCGTTCCTGCACGCCGCGGACCCGGCGAACCGGACGACGCGGGCGCCCGGTTTCCCGCTGCACGAGGTGGTCGGCGAGGTCGTCGCCAGCCGGCACCCCGCGCACTCCCCCGGTGACCTGGTCGTCGGCTGGGCGGCCGCCTTCGACGGGATCGCCGAGCTGGTCGTCACCGACGGCGACGGGCTGGCCGGCTACGACACCGCGCTGGCGCCGACCACGGCCGTGATGCTGCAGCCGCTCGCCTGTGTCCTCTACGCCGCCGAGCAGCTCGGTGACGTGCGGGGGAAGGTGGTCGCCGTCGTCGGCCAGGGGCCCATCGGGCTGCTGTTCAGCCACGTGCTCAAGCAGCGCGGCGCCGGTGTCGTCGTCGGGGTCGACCGGGTCGACCGCAGCGCCGCGGCCGACGTCTTCGGCGTCGACGAGACGGTGACCGCCGGCGCGAGCCTGTGGGCGGCGTCCCTCGGCGACGCCGACCGGCCCGCTGTCGTCGTCGAGGCCGTCGGCCACCAGGTGACGACGCTGCAGGACTGCCTGGTCGCCGTCGCACCGGGCGGCGAACTGCTCTACTTCGGCATCCCCGACGACCCGGTCTACCCGCTGGACATGATCACCTTCCTGCGGAAGAACCTGACCCTGCGCGCCGGGGTCACGCTCGAGCGCGCGCGGGTGCTGCGGGACGCGGGCACCTACCTCGCCGCACACCCGGAGCTGCGCGACGTCTACGTCAGCGACGTCCACCCGGTCGACGACGTCCAGGCCGCCTTCGCGGCGGCGATCCAGCCGCGTCCCGGCCAGTACAAGGTCGTGCTCTCCACGGCCTGACCGGGCTCCGCCCGACGCGCTGCGGCGGGTCAGCCGTCCGCGCGCGGTCCGCCCGGCTCCGCACCCGTCCGCGACCGCGCGGCCAGCCAGCGCTGCCACTCGGAGCGGTCGCCCGCCCCCGGTGCGGCCGACAGCGCCACGACGGCGGCGATCGCCAGGACGGCCGCCACCAGCACGACGGTGGCCAGCACCTCCCACTGGAACAGGACGTCGACGGTCATGCTGCCGGGGGCCGGGGCGGAGCTGGACGGTGCCATGCGCCACGGTGTGCCCCGCGCCGGCCGGCCGTGAACGCCCGCGCGGCGCCACTCACCCCACCGGGGGACGTCACGCAGGGCGACGGCCACCGGAGGCGACGGCCGGACCGGGTGCGCACCCCACCCCGCCGGGTGACGAGCCCCGTGCTGGACGGGCGCGCCGCCGCTCCGCCGACCTAGCGTCAGCGCGATGGTCGCCGGAACAGCACAGGAGGAGGCAGCGGCATGAGCACTGCGACGCAGGACCAGAGCGCTGTCGAGGTCATCGGCAGCGCACCGCCGGCCGAGCGCACGCCGCCGAACGTCTCCGGGGACCTGCCCACCATCTTCCGGGCCGCGCCGATGTTCGGCCGGGCGCTGGCGGGTTACGACCGGTTCCAGGTCGACACCTACGTCCAGTGGGCGGAGGACGAACTCGCCACGGCGGACCGGGAGCGGGAGCACCTGCTCGCCCGCTGCCTGCAGACCCAGGCCGCGCTCGACGACGCGCGCCAGCTGCTCGACCACTCCGCCGGTGGCGGCGAGTTCCTGCGGCTGTCGGACCGCATCGGGTCGATGCTCGCCGCGGCGGCCGACCAGGCCGAGGGCATCACGGCCGAGGCGGAGGCCCTCCGCGCCACGGCCCGCAGGCAGGCCGACGAGCTCACGGCCCGCGCCGAGGCCGAGCTGGCGGATGCCCGGGCGCGGGCCGGCGAGACGATCGCCGACGCCGCCACGCGGGCCCAGGCGATGGTCGCGGCGGCGCAGCGGGTGGTCGACGACGCCGAGCAGGCCCGCCGGGACGCCGCGGCCGAGGCGGAGGCCCGCGCGGCGGCCGCGCGCGCCGTGGAGCAGCGCGCCGCCGACCAGGCCGCTCGTCTCGGGGAGCAGGCCGCGGCCGATGTGGCCCACCTCCGCGTGCAGGGCAGGGACGAGGTCGTCCGGATGCTGGCGACCGCCCGGGCGGAACGCCGGCGCGCGGACGACGAGGCGGCGGCGCTTCGGGACCGCCTGGATGCGCAGGCCGCGGAGCGCCGGGCCGCGCTGCTGGCCGACGTGACCGAGCTCGAGCGCCGGCGGTCCGACCTCGAGACGGAGCTCCGGCGCACGGCCGGCTCGATCGCCCTCCCGACGGAGCGCCCGGAGGCCACGGCGCCCGGCCGGTTCCTCGGCCGGCTGCGCCGCGCCCGGCCACCGCGGGGTCGCTGAGCGCACCGGACGCCGCACCGGGACGGCGCCCGGCCCGGATCGGCCCCGCACCACCCCCGGCGCGCACCTGCTGACCGGTCCGGCTGGTCGTGCCGGTCGGCACGGCCTCGACCGCCCCGCGACCGCAGCATCGGGCGCCGGTGCTCAGAAGACGCTGTAGCCGCCGTCGATCACCACGGTGCTGCCGGTCTGGTAGACCGATGCGTCGCCGGCCAGGTAGACGGCGACGCCGGCGAAGTCGTCCGGCTCGCCCCAGCGGCCGGCGGGGACGAGCGAGATCACCCGGTCGGTGACGGTCGACGACGTCTGCGCGGCGGCGGTCATGTCCGTGGCGATCCACCCAGGGAGGACGGCGTTGACCCGGATGCCGTGGCGGGCCAGCTCGACGGCCGAGGACCGGACCAGCCCGGTGAGGCCGGCCTTGGCCATGCGCCGGGGGGATCCGGTGGCCGTGCCGTCGGGCGGCGCCCGGGTGGTCCGACAGCTCCTACTCGAAGTAGCGCCGCGGCGTGTCGACCAGCATCTGGTGGAGCTGCTCCTCGGTCATCCCGCGCTCGCGCAGCATCGGCAGCACGTCCCTGCTGATGTGCGTGTAGTTCCAGTTCGGCGCGATCTGCTGCTTCGCGGCCTGCCCCTCGGCGCCCGGGAAGTAGTCGATGTAGCAGCTGGCGTCGTGGGCGAGCACCATCCGGTCGGCGTAGCCCCGCTCGGCCAGCGCGACGATGGTGTCCACCCGCGAGGAGGTCGGGTTGTAGATGTCGAGGCCGAACCGGTCCATGCCGAGCAGGCAGCCGGCCTCGGCCAGTTCGCTCAGGTAGTCGAGGTCGTTGCTGTCCCCGGCGTGCCCGATGACGACCTTGGTGAGGTCCACGCCCTCCTCGCCGAAGACCTGCACCGCCAGCCGGCCGGCGCCGGTGTGCGACGAGGTGTGCACGGTGATCGGCGCGCCCGTCTCCCGGTGGGTCGCGGCGACGGCGCGCACGGTCCGCTCGACGCCCGGCGTGAGCCCCTTCGCCTCGATGACGCACTTGAGGAACGCGGCCTTCACCCCGGTGCCGGCGATGCCGTCGCGGATGTCGCCGGTGAAGTCGTCGACCATCGGGTCACGCGGCAGGTCGAGCAGCAGCCCCGGGCCGCGGTGCTCGTACTGGTGCGGGATCTCGTCGTAGGTGTAGAGCCCGGTCGCCACGACGATGTTGATGTCGGTCTGCTCGGCGACCCGCTGCACCCGCGGGATGTAGCGCCCCAGTCCCCACACCGTCGGGTCGACGATCGTGTCGATGCCCAGCGCCTTGAGCTCGTTCAGCTGGGCCACCGCGTCGGCGACCCGCTCGTCCTCGTCCCACCAGTCGCCGGTGCCGTAGTTCTGCACGTGCTCGGTCGAGAGCACGAACACGTGCTCGTGCATGAGGGTCGCACCGAGCTCGGCGGTGTCGATCGGGCCACGGACGGTCTCGACGGTGGGCACTGCGGGGCCTCCCAGGTGTTGTGCGGTGTTCCGGACGGCCACCCTTCAGGGGCCCGCGCCGAGCGGGCGAGGCGTGGGGGGAAGGGTGGTCCTTCTTCAGCGGGGTGAGTGGGCGGTCTGCCAGTCCGTCTGCTCGCGCAGCGGCGGCTTGAGCACCTTGCCGCCGGGGTTGCGCGGCAGCGGATCGGCGCGCACGGAGACGAACTGCGGCACCTTGAAGTCGGCGAGCCGCTCACGGGCGAAGGCCAGCAGGCCGGCCGGGTGGAGCTCCTGCCCCGGACGCGGGACGACGACGGCGCCGACCTTCTCCCCCATCATCGGGTCGGGCACGCCGACGACGGCGACCTCGCCCACGGCGGGGTGGGCGGCCAGGGCGTTCTCCACCTCGACGCAGTACACGTTCTCCCCGCCGCGGTTGATCATGTCCTTCTTGCGGTCGACGACGTACACGAGCCCCTCGTCGTCGATGCGGGCCAGGTCGCCGCTGTGCAGCCACCCGTCGACGAAGGTCTCCGCCGTCTGCTCGGGCTTGCGCCAGTAGCCGGCGACCACGTTCGGGCCGCGGATCAGCAGCTCGCCCACACCGGTGGCCGGGTCCGGATCGGCCACGTCGAGGTCGACGACGGGGGCGGCGAATCCGACGGAGTCGGCGTGCTCGGCGGCGTACTCGTCGGGCAGGTAGGTCGAGACCGAGGACGTCTCGGTCAGGCCGAAGCCGTTGCCCACCCGGGCCGTCGGGAACGCCGCCTTGATGCGGTGCACCAGGTCCGGGGCGATCGGCGCGCCGCCGTAGCTGACCGCCCGCACCGACGAGGTGTCCACGTCGGCGAAACCGGGCTGCTGGAGCGCCAGCCAGTAGATCGCCGGGACGGTGGTGAGCACGGAGATGCGCTCCTCCTCGATCGCCCGCAGGAAGGCGCCGACCTCGAACGCCGGCATGATCACCGACGTCCCGGCCAGCGCGGTGACGACCAGCAGCTGGGAGTTGCACCCGGTCACGTGGAAGAGCGGCACCGAGATCAGCGTCGAGAGCCGCTCGTCCCGCGGCAGCCCGAGGCAGCGCAGGCAGGTCTCGACGTTGGACAGGAAGTTCTCGTGGGTGGTCATCGCACCCTTGGGGAAGCCGGTCGTGCCGCTGGTGTAGAAGATCCCGGCCAGGTCGGTGTGCCCCTGGTCGGTGACGGCGAGCGGCTCGCCGTCGGGCAGTGCCGCGCCGGGCCCGACGACGAGCGCGGCACCGGAGTCCTCGACGACGTAGCGCACCTCCGGCTCGGCGAACCGGGTGTTGACCGGGACGACGACGGCGCCGGCGAGCAGCGTCCCCCAGAAGGCGAGCACCCAGTCGGTGCCGTTGCCCAGCCGGTTCGCCACCCGGTCGCCCGGTGCCACCCCGGCCGCCCGGAGCCCGCCGGCGACGCGGGACGCCCGCTCCCACAGCTCCCGGTAGGTGACGCGCTCGCCGCCGAGCTCGACCAGCGCCTCGGCGTCGGGGTGGGCATCGACGGCGGCGCGCAGCAGCTGCACCAGGTTCTGCGGCAGGCCGGTGTAGCGGCGGATGCCGTCCGGCCCGGTCCCGGTGCCGCCCCGGTCGAAGGGATAGGGCATCCGAACCTCCCGCTGACCTCGCCGTCCGCGTCGTCCCGGCAGTCTGTCGGCGGGCGACCCGGCTGTCCACCCGTCCGCCGGGTCAGTCGACGAGCGGACGGATGTTCTCGGCCCAGACGTCCCAGCCGAGCCGGCCGATCAGCGCGGTGACGACCACGAGGAAGACGACGCGGATGAAGCCGCTGCCGCGGGTGGTCGCCGTGCGGGAGCCCAGGTAGCCACCGAGCATGTTGGCGGCGCCCATCAGGATGCCGAGGCCCCAGAACACCGCGCCGTAGGGCACGAAGAAGACCAGGGCGCCCAGGTTGGTGGCGACGTTGACGATCTTGGCCTTGGCGCTGGCGTGCAGGAAGTCGTAGCCCAGGAGCGACACCAGCGCGAACACCAGGAAGGAGCCGGTCCCGGGGCCGAGGATGCCGTCGTAGAACCCGATGGCCGCACCGACCGCCGCGGCGACGCCGTGGTGCCGCCGCCCGCTGTGCCGCAGCTCGGTCACCTCGCCGAGCGACGGCCGCAGCAGCGTGAAGGCGGCGATGCCGACGAGCGCGACGACGATGACCGGTTTGAAGACCGCGGCCGGGAGCGCCGCGGCCACCGAGGCCCCCGCGATGCTGCCCACCAGGGCCACCCCGGCCATCGGCAGGGCGGTCCGCAGGTCGGGGTGGACCCGGCGGTAGTAGGTGACGGCGCTGGTCGTGGTGCCGAACACCGACGCCAGCTTGTTGGTGGCCAGCGCCTGCACGGGGCTCATCCCCGGGACGAGCAGCAGCGCGGGCAGCTGCACGAGACCGCCGCCCCCGACCACGGCGTCGATCCACCCGGCCGTCAGCGCGGCGAGCAGCAGGAGCAGGAAGACGCCGCCGGTGAGCCCCTCGGGCAGCAGCCCGCCCGGGAGGAGAGCGTCCATCCGGCCCCGCACCTCCTCGTCCCCGGCCCGCCCCGGGCTCGCCCCGAGCACGGTAGGGGCCCGCCGGCGGCACCCGTCAGCGGGGTCCGCGGTCGGCCTCCTTGCCCCGGCGGCGGCTGCCCGCGAAGGTGGGGCCGTGCGCAGACGGACGTTCCTCGCCGCGGCCGGGGCCACCCTGCTCGGGGCCTGCTCCAGCCCGGCCGCCGACCGCTCGGCCGCTCCCACCGGGCGCAGCCCCCGCACTTCGGGACCGGGCAGGCCGACGCCGGCGGACACGCCGGCTCCGTCCAGCGCTCCGCCGACCCCGGCGACCGCGGAGGAGGTGCTGGCCCGGTCGACCGTGCCGGTGCTCTGCTTCCACCAGCTGCGCGAGTTCCGCGCCGAGGACAGCGCGTACGCCCGCACGATGATCACCCCGCCGGCGGCCTTCCGGGCCCAGCTGCAGGCGCTGCGCGACGGTGGCCGCACCCCGATCGGCGTCCCGGAGCTCCTGGACCACCTGCAGTTCGGCGCACCGCTGCCCGACCGGCCCGTCGTGCTCACCTTCGACGACGGCTCGGCGACCCACCACTCGGTGGGCCTCCCCGTGCTCCAGGAGTTCGGCTACCCGGCGGCCTTCTTCCCGATGACCGTGGTCCTCGGGAAGAAGGACTGGCTGAGCGCCGAGCAGCTGCGCGAGCTGGACCGGGCCGGCATGACCATCGGTGCGCACACCTGGGACCACCAGCGGGTCGACCGGCTGACCGGCGACGAGTGGGCGACGCAGCTGGACCAGCCGCGGGCCGAGCTGGGTGAGATCCTCGGGCACCCGGTGGAGGTGCTGGCCTACCCGCACGGGATGTGGTCGCCGGAGGCGCTGCCCCACGTGGCAGCGGCCGGCTACCGGGCGGCGTTCCAGCTCGCCGATCCCCAGGACCCGGCGTACCCGCTGCTGACCATCCGGCGGATCATGCCGCCGCCGACCTGGGACGGCCCCACGCTGCTCGCCCAGCTGGACGCCTCGTTCTGACCAGGGATCAGCCGCGGCCGGCGGCCGCGCGGAGCAGCACGGCAACCTCCGGCGTGGCCGCGTGGGCCCCCGCCGCCAGGAACGCCTGCTGCACGACCTCGTCCAGCCGGGTGCGCGACATCATGTCGTTGCCCATCACCAGCTGCTCACCGGGCCCGGGCCGGAAGACGACCGTCGCGACGCCGTCGGCCTCCAGCGCCCGCACCTCGCGCTGCAGCAGCCGGTCGGAGTAGCGGCGGGCCGCCGGGAACACGCCGGGCCGCCACCCGGTGGGACCGCTCATCGGCGCGACGACGACGACGAGGTCCAGCCCCTGCCCGCGCAGGACGGCGGCGTTGGTCGGTGAGTGCGCACCGCCGTCGACGTAGTCGTGCCGCCCGACCGTGACCGGGGCGAAGTAGCCCGGCACCGCGCACGAGGCCCCGACGGCCAGGTGCAGCGGCGCCTCCGGCGCACCTGGGCGGCCGAACACGACGCGGCGACCGTCCCGCCGGCGCACCGCGCAGACCCACAGGTCGCGGTCGGGCCAGCCCGGGCCGGCCAGCTCCCGGAGCGCCGCCAGCTGCTCGACGACGTCGCGCCGCCCCGGCGCCAGGAGCGCCATGCCCGCGGCCATCGGGCGGAACTGCAGCGGCCGGGTGAGCGCCCGCTGCACCATGTGCCGCCCGGGCAGCCGCAGCGGGCGGCGTACCAGCTCCCAGGGCCGGAACGGCGCGAGCTCGGGCACCGACGCCTCGGCCACCTGCCGGAGCACGGCGTCGTCGCCGGACAGCGGTGCCTTCACCGTCCACGCGGCGAGGTCCTCGGCGGCGACGCCCAGCCGCAGGAGGGCGCCGGTGATCGAGCCGGCCGACGTCCCGACGATCATGTCGGCCGTCCGCGCGTCGAAGCCCACGTCGTGCTGCAGCACGGCCAGCACGCCCGAGTGGTAGGCCTGCCCGACGACGCCGCCCCCGCCCAGCACCAGACCCACGCGCACCACGGCCCCGAGCCTGCCACCCGCCGGGACTGCGGGCAGGTCGTCCTCCGCCCGGCCTGTGCCGGCTCACCCGTACGAGGTGGCCGGCACCCGCGGGCCGCGTCGTAGCTCAAGGTCGGCCGGGAACACCCGATGGGACTGCGTCGGCCGGAAGGGGCGCGAGGTGGCACACGACAGCACGAGCACCAGCTCGGGGGGACGGCGCAGCCGGGGTGCCCTCGTGGTGTCCGGCCTGCTGGTCGGGGTGATGGGTGTGCTCGGGCTGGTGTCCACGCACGCGGCCGGCGCGCTCGCGATCGACCAGCACCGGGAGGACCGCGTCCAGCAGGTGGCGGTCCTCGGTCAGCTGACGGCCCAGACCGTGCGGGACGGCTTCGTCCAGCTGGCCTCGGTCATGACGGTCCAGGAGCAGTCCGGCGTCCCGCCGTTCAGCGCCACGCCCACGGACGGGCCGGCTGCGGAACAGGACGCCGCGCGGATCCAGAAGATCGTCGTCACCTCGGGCGGCGCCATGGACCTCGGTGCCGCCGTCTTCAACACCCGCGGTCAGATCGTGGCGTCCTACGCGCCCACCGGCGACGCCGCCTCCCCCACCGACCCGGGGTTCGAGCCGTTGGTCGCGGCGGTCCGCGATCCGGCAGCCGGCGAGGTCCCGCTGTCCGGGATCGTGACCATCGGCGCCGAGCCCGCCCTCGCGCTGGGTGCCCCGGTCCGGCTGTCCGACGGGAGCGCCGGCCTGTTCGTCTGCTTCTGGTCGGCTCGCGAGACCAGCACCGAGTACTTCACCGCCGGGGAGGGCGAGGGCTGGATCGTCGACGCCGCCGGGCTCGTCGTCGGCGCCCCGGAGCCGGAGCTGATCGGGGCCCCGCTGCCCTACCCCGAGGTGCTGGCGGCCGCGCGCACCGGCGGCGGGAACGGCATCGTGGACACCGACGAGAGCGGCACCGACCACGTCAGCGCCTGGCAGCGCGTCGACGGCACCAGCTGGCTGGTGTTCAGCGTGCAGACCCGGGAGGCCTTCCAGGGGCACCTGGAGCGGGCCAGCCTGCGCAGCCAGCTGCTCGTGCTGGCCCTGCTGCTGACCACCGGGACCGCGCTGGTCGTGCTGAGCCGTCGCCGGGAACAGGCGATGGCGGTGATCGCCTCGACCGACGAGCTCACCAGGATCCACAACCGACGGGGCTGGTTCGAGCTGGCGGAGCTGGAGCTGGCCCGGGCCGCCCGGGCCGGCGAGACGCGGCTGGCCGTCTTCCTCGACCTCGACGGCCTCAAGCAGGTGAACGACGTCCTGGGTCACGAGGAGGGCGACCGGGCCATCGCCTCGGCCGCGGCGGTGCTGCGGGCGGCGTGCCGGTCCGGCGACGTCCTCGGCCGGCTCGGGGGGGACGAGTTCGTCGTCCTCCTCGGCGACGGCGCGGACGCGGCCACCGCCCGTTCGCGGGTGCAGGACGCGCTCGACTCCTTCAACGCCGGCTCCAGCGCCGCCTTCGAGCTCCGGTTCTCCATCGGCGCCGAGCTCTGGGACCCGCGGGAGCCGTGCTCGGTGGAGGACCTGGTCCGCCGCGCCGACGAGCGGATGTACGCCGACAAGCAGTCGCGCACCGACCGCTACGACAACCTCATCCGCGTACCGGCGAATACCGCGGCGGGCTGACCGACCACCTGCCTGCGACGAGCGGGCGCGAGGTCCTGCCGCCAACACGCTGCAAGATATGCAAACTTGCAGTCAGTGCATTATTCGTGCATGCTCCCATGATGTGACCGACGGCCTGCGCGAGCGGAAGAAGCTCGCCACCCGGCTGGCGCTGCACCGGGCCGCGCTCGAGCTCGTCGCCGAACGCGGGCTGGACGCCGTGTCGGTCGAGGAGATCGCCGACCGCGCCGAGGTCTCCCCCCGCACCTTCTTCAACTACTTCGCCACGAAGGTCGACGCGGTGGTGGGCCTCGACCCCGCGGACCTCACGAAGGTCGCCTCAGAGTTCGCCGATCGCCCGGCCGCCGAGACCCCGGTCGAGGCGCTGCGCGCGGTCCACCGGCAGCGGGCGCGGGAGATGGCCGACGAGTCCGCGCTGTGGCCGCTGCGCATGACGGTGATCGATGCCCATCCCCCGCTCGTCCAGCGGCTGGTCGCCGCGTTCGGCGAGTCCGAGCGGGCGCTGGCCGCGGCGATCGCCGAGCGCACCGGCACCCGGGTGGACGCCGACGTCTACCCGACCTTGCTGGCCTCGGTGCAGGCCTGCGCCATGCGGGTGTCGCTGCAACGGTGGCTGGCCACGGATTTCACCGCCTCGCTGCCCGACCTCGTCGACGAGGCCTGGGACGTCCTCACCGCCGGGCTGCCCGCCCCGCCTCCTGCGACCCGCTGACCCGCCGCGGACACCGCCGTCCGCACCCCCGACCCGAGCCGCCGCTGCGCCTGCAGCGCCGTCCTTCCCCGAGGAGCTCCGTTGCCCGCCCCCACCACGGCACCGACCGACGCCGGTGCCCCGCCGATCGTCCTGACCCGGCGGCGGATCAACACCATCTTCGGCGCCCTGCTCGCCGGCATGCTCATGGCCGCCCTGGACCAGACGATCGTCTCGACGGCGATGCCGACGGTCGTCGGCGAGCTGGGCGGGGTCTCCCACATGGCGTGGATGACCACCGCCTACCTGCTGGCCACCACCCTGGTCATGCCGGTCTACGGGAAGTTCGGCGACCTCTGGGGCCGCCGGACCCTGTTCCTCGTCGCCATCGCCCTGTTCACCGTCGCGAGCGTCGGCGCCGCGCTGTCGCCGGACTTCACCTGGCTGGTCGTCTGGCGCGGGGTGCAGGGCCTCGGCGGCGGCGGGCTGATGATCCTGGCCCAGGCGATCATCGCCGACATCGTCCCGGCGCGGGAGCGGGCCAAGTACATGGGCCCGATCGGCGCGCTCTTCGGCCTCTCCGCCGTCGCCGGCCCGCTGGTCGGCGGGTTCTTCACCGACCACCCGGCGTTCGGCTGGGAGTGGGCGTTCTGGATCAACGTGCCGGTCGGCCTGGCGGTGCTCGCCATCGGCTGGTTCGCCCTGACCCTGCCGCGCAAGCGGAGCACCACCCCGGTGGACTACGCGGGCATCCTGGCGCTGTCGGCCGCGACGACGTCCCTGGTGCTGTTCACCGACTTCGGGGGCCGCGACGGCTGGGGTTCGTGGCAGGCGCTCTCGCTGCTCGCCGCGCTGGTGGCCGCCACCGCCGTCTTCGTGGCGATCGAGCGCCGCGCCGCCGAGCCCATCATCCCGATGACGCTCTTCCGCAACCCCACGTTCGTGGTCGCCACCGCGCTGGGGCTGGCCGTCGGCCTGGGCATGTTCTCCGCCATCGCGTTCATGCCCACGTTCCTGCAGATGGCCTCCGGGCTGTCCGCGGCGAACTCCGGCCTGCTGATGCTGCCGATGACCGCCGGCATCATCGTCACCATCCAGAGCTCGGCGGTGTACATCGCCAGGAGCGGCCGGTACAAGGTCTTCACCGTCGCCGGCGTCGGCGTGATCACGGCGGCGATGGTGTGGATGACCAGCCTCACCGGCGACACCTCGCTCTGGACGATCGGGGCGATGTTCTTCCTGCTCGGCGCGGGTCTCGGCCTGGTCATGCAGAACGTCGTGCTGGCGGCCCAGAACGCGGTGCCCGCCACCCAGATCGGCACCGCCACCTCGACGAACAACTACTTCCGCGAGGTCGGCGCCACCCTGGGCGTCGCGGTCTTCGGCACGCTGTTCACCAGCCGGCTGGCCGAGAACCTGACCGGGGCGCTCACCACGAACGCCGAGCAGGCGGCCCGCGCCGGCATCACCTCGCCGGACACCCTGGTGCCGGCCGCGGTGGACGCGGCCGGGGAGCCGCTGAGGTCCGCGATCGTCGACGCCTACGCCAGCAGCCTCGCCCCGGTGTTCTGGTACCTGGTGCCGGTCCTGGCCGTCGCGTTCCTGCTGGCGCTGGCGCTGAAGGAGATCCCGCTGTCGGACTACGCCGGCATGGTCGCCCGCGGTGAGGCGGTCGCGTCGGAGGACGACCTGCCGGTGGTGCGGGCCGACGGCGAGCCGGAGGCCGGCGCGTTGCCCGGTTCGCCGCAGCCGGGCGGCGGCGCGCGCGAGACGTCGATCCACGGTTAGCGACCGAGTGTGTGCGCGCGGGCCCCGTTCCAGGCTCTGGAACGGGGCCTGCGCGCACATCCGCCGAGCAGGCTCAGCCGTTCCGCGCGGCTCGCGCCTCGGCCATGAGCCGGTCGAGCTCGGCGGGCGGGATCGCCGAGCCGAAGTCGGCGGCGAACCGACCCATCGGCATCGACCCGATCATCTGCAGCATCCCGTCGTGCATCTCCCCGGCGCCCTCGGGCATCGTGGCGAGGAACCCCTCCAGCAACCGGGCACCCACCACCGGGTGGCCGAACCACTCCGCCACCGACGAGCCGAGCGTGAGCTCCGGGACGACGACGTCCCCGGCCAGCGTCACCGTCGCCTCGGCCACGACGTCGGTGGCGCTGCGGCCGATCTGCACGGTGTACTCCCCCGGCGCCACGAGCCAGCGGCCCTCCCGGACGTCCCAGTGGGCGAAGGCCCGCCGGTCGAGCTCGACGGAGACCGTCCGGGACTCCCCCGGCGCCAGCGACACCTTCCGGAACGCCCGGAGCTCCCGGGCCGGGCGACGAACCGGGCCGGCCGTCGTCGCGACGTACACCTGGACCACGTGCCGGCCGGCCCGCTCGCCGGTGTTGGTCACCGTCACGGCCACCGCGGCGGTGTCGTCGCCGGTGGCGGTCACCTGCAGGTCGCCGGTCTCGACGGTCGTGTAGCTCAGCCCGTGGCCGAACGGGTAGCGCACCGGGCGCTCGACGGTCGTGTAGTGGCGGTAGCCGACCATCACGCCTTCGCCGTAGCGGACGGAGCCCTGCTCCCCGGGGAAGTTGAGGTAGGCGGGGGTGTCCTGCAGCCGCAGCGGGATCGTCTCGGCCAGCCGGCCGGAGGGGTCGACGGCGCCGGTGAGCAGATCGGCCAGCGCACCACCGCCGGCCTGCCCCAGCAGGAACCCGGCGAGGACGGCGTCGACGTCGTCGTGCCAGCCCTCCAGCGAGACGATGCCGCCGGAGGAGAGCACGACGACGGTCCGCGGGCTCACCGCCGCCACGGCCCTGATCAGCGCCACCTGGTCGGCGGGCAGGTCGAGGGTCGTCCGGTCGAAGCCCTCCGACTCGTCGGCGTCCGCCAGCCCTGCGAACACGACGGCGACGTCGGCGTCCCGGGCGACGGCGACCGCCTCGTCGCGCAGGGCCGCGGCGTCGCCGGACGCGTCGAGGGAGAACCCCGGCGCGAAAGCCACCGGCCCCGTGGTCAGGTCCTGCAGGGCGCCGAGCGCGTCGTCGACCCGGGTGGCGTTGACGTAGGAGCTGCCGCCGCCCTGGTAGCGCGGGGTGCGGGCGAACTCCCCCACGACGGCGATCCTCGCGCCGGGCGCCAGCGGCAGCGCACCGCCGTCGTTCTTCAGCAGGACGGGGCAGCCGGCCGCCAGCTCGCGGGCCAGAGCGTGGTGGGCGTCGACGTCGAAGCCGTCGGCGGGCTCGTTCACCAGCTCCGCGAGGGCGGCCACCCGCCGCACGCTCCGGTCGACGACCGACTCGTCCAGGGCACCCGTCCGCACCGCCTCGACCACGAGCCCGTTCCCCGTGCCGTGGTCACCCGGCATCTGCAGGTCGAGGCCGGCCTCCAACGCGGCCACGCGGTCCTGCACCGCGCCCCAATCGGAGACGACGACGCCCTCGAAGCCCCACTCCTCGCGGAGGACATCGGTCAGCAGCCAGCGGTGCTGCGAGGCGTAGACGCCGTTGACCTTGTTGTAGGCGCACATGACCGTCGCCGGCCGGGCCTCGGTGACGACGCGCTCGAAGGCCGGCAGGTAGATCTCCCGGAGGGTGCGCTCGTCGACCTCGGCGCTGACCTGCATGCGCTGGGTCTCCTGGTTGTTGGCCGCGAAGTGCTTCACCGAGGCGCCCACGCCCTCCCCCTGCTGCCCGCGGACGTGCGCGGCACCCAGCACGCCGGAGAGCAGCGGGTCCTCCGAGTAGTACTCGAAGTTGCGCCCGCACAGCGGCGACCGCTTGATGTTCACGCCAGGGCCCAGGACGACCGGCACGCCCAGCGCGCGGGCCTCCCGGCCGACCGCCGCACCCAGCCGCTCGGCGAGCTCGGGGTCCCAGCTCGATCCCACGGCGACCGCGGGCGGGAAGCAGGTGGCCGGCAGGCTCTCCAGCAGGCCGATCTGCCCGAAGTCAGCCGCCTGGCGTCGGACGCCGTGCGGCCCGTCGGTCAGCACGACCGAGGGCAGGCCGGCCTCCTCGATCGGTGGGGTGGACCAGAAGTCCTGGCCGGAGAGCAGGGCCGCCTTCCGCTCCAGCGGCAGCGCGGTCGGGTCGGAGGGAGGAGTCGAGGTCACCCCCGTGATCCTGCCGGGATCTGCCACCGCGGCGGCCCGGCACTGCCATCCAGCGGTAGACGGACCGATCCGTGCAGGGCCGCGCCCGCCGGGCCGCTGCAGGTGACGGCCCGGTGCGGCACCCCGGGGAGCCGCTCCAGCGGCCGCTGCCTCAGGGCGACACCGGCGTCACAGGCCGTGGGCGTCGCGGACGAGGGACATGGCCGCCTCGGGGACGCCGCGCCCGTCGGGCCGCGGCCAGTGCACGGCGACCTCGCTCATGCCGCAGTCGGCCAGCCGCCCCAGGGTGTCGAGGTAGCGCTCCCGGCTCTCGAAGGGCCACGCCACCTCCAGCCCGAGGAGCACCGATCGGCGCAGCTCGGCCGGCGCGCGCCCTTCGGCCTCCAGCGCCTCGGTCAGCCGGCGGCTCTGGTCGGCGACGGCGGTGAACCACTCGTCCGGCCCGACGTCGGCGCCGAACGGGCCGTAGGTCACCCAGGCCGAGCCGTAGCGGGCCGCCAGCCGCAGCGCGCGAGGACCGGTCGCGGCCACGGTGAACGGCACCCTCGGCCGCTGCACGCAGCCCGGCAGCTGGTGGGCGTCCACCGCCTGGAACCACGTCCCGTCGATCGTCGCCACCGGCTCGCGGAGCAACCGGTCGAGCATCGCCAGCCACTCGGCGAACCGCTCCGCCCGCTGCGCCCGGCTCAGCGGCACCCCGCCCAGCACCCGTGCGTCGTGCCCCTCGGTGCCCACCCCGACTCCCGATTCGAGCCGGCCGCCCGTGAGCTGGTCGAGGGTCATGAGCTCCTTGGCGAACGGGACGGGGTGGCGGAAGTTCGGCGAGGCGACGAGCGTCCCGAGCCGGACCCGCTCCGTGCTGACCGCCGCCGCGGCGAGCAGCGGCACGGCGCCGTACCAGGGCCCGTCCGCAAGCCGGGGCCAGGTCAGGTGGTCGTAGGTCCAGACGGTCCGCACGCCCGCCCGCTCCGCGGCGCGCACGTCGTCGAGGAAGGTCGTGACCGGATGCCGGTCCGGGAGCACGACGGCCGACAGGTCGAGCGCGATCGTCACCTCCCCAGTCTGGCGTACGGATCGCCACCGGCCGGCTGCCCGGCCTCTCCCGGGGCCCGTGGTCCACCCCGGAGGTCGCGGCATCACGACGTCGACTGCGTCCCTCGCCGAGTACCGCCTCCGAGGCCGGCGCGCCGAGGACGCCGGCCCCGCGGCGCTCAGCCGCCGTGTCCCGCCCGGCGCTCGTGCAGGCGGAGCCGGGCGAGCAGGTCGGCGACCAGGAGGCGGAGGTCCACGTCGGTGCAGACCCGGCGGGCCGCGCGTCCGGGCCCGGCCGGGGACTCCGTCCACGTGCAGGACGCGTCGTCGAGGGCGGTGACCAGGACCGGTGGGCTGTCGCCGAGCGGCCACAGCTCACCGAGCTCGATGAAGTCGGGGATCGGCAGCTCGGTGTACTGCCGCCACAGCCAGGCACCCAGCCGCCCGGCGCCGCCCACGTCGTGCTCCAGCTCCGCGACGGAGTACGTGCAGCGCCGGTAGGTCTCCAGCGGGAACTGCCAGACCGCGAGCTCCTTGAGCCCCAGCACCTCGCGGGCGGCCTCGGTGTCGGTGTCCCGGTTGTACTCGAAGGCATCGGCGTCCAGCGCTCCGCCGATCCAGACCAGGGTCAACCGGGAAGCGATCTCCGGGGCCTCCCGCAGCGCCTGGGCCACGTTCGTCAGCGGCCCCCCGCAGACCACGAAGAGCGGCAGCGCATCGTCCCGCCGCGCCTCGGCGACGATGGCGTCCGCGGCCGCCGACGAGGTGTCGCCCCCGCCGATCGGCACGTCGCACCCGGCGCAGACCACCGGCCGCTGGGTGCCCACCAGGTCGACCAGCTCCTGGGCGAGCGCAGCTCCGGCGGCCGCCGTGCCCTCGGGCGGGCCGAACACCGGACTGAGGTGCGAACTGGTCACCGCATCCACCCGGTTGGCGGGGCTGAGCAGGTGGTGGGCCAGAGCCATCAGCCCGTCCGGGTCGCCGGCCCAGTCGTTGTCGATGACGACGCGGCAGCGTTGGGTGATGCGCAGGGACACGTGTTCCTCCAGTGCTCAGACGGTGGGGACGGCGGCCGGGTCATCGGCGCCGGCGTAGGCGAAGGAGCGGACGACCAGCTCACCGGTGGAGCACCAGACGCCGAACAGCCTCCCGGTCATCCCGCCCGCCACCTCGGTGGAGACGTAGCGGCCGTCGATCCGGCCGAGCTCAGCGAACACGCCTGCGGCGTCCACCACCCCGGCGACCAGCTGGTCCGGGCCGAGCGCCGTCGAGGAGAAGTGGCCGTCGTCCGGCACGGCGCGGAGCTCGAGGACGACGTCCTCGCCCGCCGGGACCGAGGTCTCCCCCAGCACCTGCCGCAGCGCGCCCACGTGCGCGACTGCACGGACCCGGCCACCGTCCACCTCCAGGGCGAGCTGGTGCCGAGGATCCATGCGCACCGACAGCCCGCCGACCCCGTTCCCGTCCGCCGCCACGACCGCGCGGGCCCGGCAGTGCAGGTGCTCCTGTCTGCGTCCCACGAACGCGAGGTCCTCGGAGGCGAGGTCGCCGTCCCGAGCGCACAACCGCCAGCCGCCCTCGCCGCGGGTGAGCACCTCGCCGGGGAACCGGCGGGGCGAGACCCAGGAGACCGGCAGCTCGGCGCCGGCCAGCTCCTCGACCTCGACCGCGTCCGTCGGCGGGGCCAGCCACTCGCCGATACGCGGCCAGCCGTCCTCCCACACCACCTCGGCGGCGAACGTCTCGCGCCCGAGCACGTGGAACTGCGGGCTGGCCCCGCGCGGGCGCACGCCGTGGAAGACGACCGCCCAGCTGCCGTCCGGCCGCTGCACGAGGTCCGAGTGCCCGGTGTTCTGGACCGGTGACTCGATCCCCCGGTGGGTGAGCAGCGGGTTCCACGGGCACGGCTCGAACGGCCCCGACGGCGAGGGACCCCGCGCAATCGTCACCGCGTGCCCGCGTTCGGTGCCCCCCTCGGCGATCAGCAGGTACCAGTACCCACCGATGCGGTAGAGGTGCGGCCCCTCCGGGAACCGGCCGCCGGTGCCCTGCCAGACGTGCCGCCGTCCGGTCAGTGCACGACCGGACACCGGGTCGACCGCCTGCTGCACCAGGCCGGCCGGTCCGCCGGCGCCGAAGCCGGCGTAGGTGACCAGCAGGGTGCCGTCGTCGTCCCAGGCTAGGTCGGGGTCGATGCCTCGCACGTCGGTCAGCCGGACCGGCTCCGACCACTCCCCCAGCGGGTCGTCGGTGTGCACGAGGACCTGCCACCCGCCGTCGGCGAGGTTGGTGGTGATCATCCAGAACCGGCCGTCGTGGAACCGGATGGTCGGGGCGGTGATGCCACCCGAGCCCGGCGCCCGGGATACGTCGAGCTGGGACCGCCGAACGAGCACGTGCCCGGCCTGCTTCCACGTGACCAGGTCGGTCGAGCGGAACAGCGGCACACCGGGCGCGTACTCGAAGCTGGAGACGACCATCCAGTAGGTGTCCCCCACCCGGCAGATGCTCGGGTCGGGGTGGAACCCGGGGACGACGGGCCGCGGGTCCCCGGAGCCGGAGGGCGGCATCAGTCGTGGTCCTCGATCCGCCACTCGTCGTGCCAGTCGAGCACCGGCATCCCACCGTCGAACCGGACGGACAGCCACACGTAGCCGGCCACCGACGTGTCCGCCTGGGCCTGGATCCGGTTGCCGTCCGTGTCGAGCCAGACCTGTCCCGGCCGGATGGAGTCGTACGTCTCCACGGTCATGCGCGCAGCTCTGCCGTTCGTGGGGTCGTCTTCATGTCGACGGAGGGGTCGGCCCACCGCCGCCGCCCGGCTCGGCGGCGGTGGGCCGGAGGAGCCGGCGACGTGGGGTTCAGGACAGGTGCTTCCGGAGGAAGCCCACGGACCGGTCGAGGATCGGCTCCACGTCGATGGTGACGAACCCGTGGTCGGCGCCGTCCACCTCCACGAGCTCGGCCGACGCACCCACCTGCTGGAGGGCCGCCACGAGGCGCCGGCTCTGGCCCGGGCCGACGGCTCCGTCCTGCGTGCCGTGAAAGGCCAGCACCGGCGGCGCGTCCGGGCGCACATAGGTGATCGGGCTGACGGCGCGAGCCCGGTCCTCGTGCTCGCGCAGGGCCCCACCGATGAGCTGACCGACCGGGGAGTCGGCGCTCTCGTGGTCCGCGCGCCCGCCGGTCGTGTCGTCCTCCTGCAGCGCCAGCACGTCCGTGACGCCGAAGAAGTCCACGACCGCTGCCACCGGGAGGTCGGGGCCCTCCACCCCGACGCGCGGGCCGAAGTCGCTCCGGTCGTGCGTGAACGCCAGGAGGAGGGCCAGGTGGGCACCTGCCGAGCCGCCCCACAGGGCCACGCGGTCGCCATCGATCCCGAGCTGCGCGGCGAAGTGCCGCACGTACCGGACGCCGGCCCGGACGTCGAGGAGCTGCGCCGGGAACGGCGCCTCGGCGCTGAAGCGGTAGGTGATCGAGGCGAAGGCCATCCCCGCGGCCAGGATCTTCTCGCGCATCGGGACGAAGGACGGGGACCAGACCTCTTCGGCCGCCCCCATGCGGAACGCGCCCCCGTGGATGAACACGACGACAGGGACGGGCTGCTCCGCCGCGGGCACGACGACGTCGAGGAGCAGGTTCCGGTAGCCGTCGACCAGGGCGAAGGTCTCGCTCCGGTAGGTCGTCCGGCCGTCGGGCCCCGGCACCCCGTGGGTGGGCGGGAAGCAGGTGGGCAGGGTGAAGGCAGGCGCGTCCTGCGCCGCAGCGGCGCCGTGCGACTCCGTGGTGGTCACTGGTGGTCCTCCGGGTTGAAGAAGAGCGCCGGCTTCTCGACCGGCGTCGGTTCGGTGATCTCGGCGGCGAAGGTGTGCCGGCCGGAGCCGACCTCCACCGGAGCGCTGCCGTCGGGCAACCGGATCTCCGCCGTCGTGCTGGGCGGCACCGTGACCTCCAGGGCGAACCGCGTCCCACCGGTCAGCGTCCAGGAGACCTCCGCCGTCCCGTACGGCGTCTCGTGCGTCGCGCCGGCCGACGTGAGCCCCGGCCCCGGACGGGGGGCCACCCTGAGCCGCCGGTACCCGGGCGCCGCCGGGGCCAGCCCGGCCACGGTCCGGTGCAGCCAGTCGGCGACCGCACCGAACGCGTAGTGGTTGAACGACGTCATCTCGCCGGGGTTGATGGTCCCGTCCGGGAGCATGGAGTCCCAGCGTTCCCAGATCGTCGTCGCCCCCATCGTCACCGCGTACAGCCACGACGGGTTCTCGCGCTGCAGGAGCAACTCGTAGGCGGTGGACAGCTCCCCGGCGTGGGTAAGTGCGTCGGTGACCAGGGGCGTGCCGAGAAAACCGCTGGCGATGTGGAACCCGTCCTTCAGCACCTGCTCGGCGAGCAGCCGGCCGGCATGCTCACGCTGCCCGGGCTCCAGCAGATCGAACTCCAGCGCCAGCGCGTAGGCGGTCTGGGACGGGAAGGCGAGGCGGCCGTTCGGCGACACGTACTCGGCGCGGAAGCGGACCGCGGCCCGGTCGGCGAGCTCGGCGAAGCGGCTCCCGTCGTGACCCAGCACCTCGGCCGCCTGCGCCACGGTCCGGGCCGAGCGTGCCAGGTACGCAGTGGCCACGCACTGCCACGGCGTGCGCGCGGCGGCCGGGTTGTCCGGCGGCGCCGCGGTGTCCAGCCAGTCACCGAAGGAGAAGCCCCCCTCCGGGAAGTCCAGGTGGGCACCGGCGCGACCGGCGAAGGCGTCGATCCAGGCGACCATCGACTCCCACTGGTCGGCGAGCAGCTGCCGGTCCCCGGAGCGCTGGTAGAGCACCCACGGGACGACGACGGCGGCGTCGCCCCACCCGGTCTCCGGGTTCTGCGGGAAGGGCAGCAGCGGCAGGAACGGCACGTACATCGGTACGACGCCGCCGTGGTCCTCCAGCTGCTCGACCGCGAGGTCGGCCAACCAGGAGCGCAGCATGCCGGCGGTGTCGTACAGGAACGACGCCGTCGGGGCGAAGACCTGCAGGTCGCCGGTCCAGCCCAGCCGCTCGTCGCGCTGCGGGCAGTCGGTGGGGATGTCGACGAAGTTGCCCCGCATGCCCCAGACGACGTTCTCGTGCAGCCGCTCGACGTCGGGGTCGGAACACGTGAACGTGCCGGTGCGGCGCAGGTCGGTGTGCAGGACGACGGCCTCGAGATCCGCCGGGCGCAGCTCACCCGGCCAGCCCGAGACCTCCGCGTAGCGGAACCCGTGGAAGGTGAACCGTGGCTCCCAGGTCCGCGGCCCCGCACCGTCGAGCACGACGACGTCGGTGGCGCGCGCGGCCTTGAGCGGGCGCGTGCCCAGCTCGCCGTGTTCCAGCACCTCGGCGTGCCGGACGGTGATCTCGGTGCCGGCGGGGCCGTCGGGCAGGGAGAAGCGGATCCGCCCCACGAGGTTCTGCCCGAAGTCGACCAGCGTCTTCCCCGTCGGGGACGTGGTGATGGCCTGGACGGGAAGGGTCTGCGTTCGCCGTACGGGCGGACCTGTGGGAGCCACCAGCGTGGTGACGTCCAGGTCGCCGACCTCGACCGGGGTCCACGTCGCGTCGTCGAAGCCCGGCGCCGACCAGCCGGGCAGCTCCCGGCGGGCGTCGTAGGTCTCGCCGTTGTAGAGACCGGAGCCGACCGTAGGCCCGCCGGCCGAACGCCACGAGCCGTCGGTGACCAGCACGGTCCGCGTGCCGTCGGGGTGCTCCACCTCCAGTTGCAGGAAGGCGCCGGTGCGGTCGCCGTACCACTCGCGCTTGCCGGTGAAGCCCACGTAGCCGGTGAACCAGCCCTCGGCCAGCTGCACGCCGAGGGCGTTGGCGCCCTCGCGCAGCAGGCCCGTGACGTCGTAGGTCTGGTAGCGCAGCCGGTGCCGGTAGCTCGTCCACCCCGGCGCCAGCACCACGTCCGAGACCGCCGCTCCATTGAGCTCGGCCTCGTAGACGCCCTGCGCGGTGGCGTACAGCCGGGCGCGGACGACCGGCTTCTCGAGGACGAACTCGCGCCGCAAGAGGGCGACCGGCTCCTCCACGTCGCGGGGCAGGACCGGCTGGACCAGCTCGGCGGTCCAGTCCGCGGGTTCCAGGAGACCGGCCTCGACGAGGACGTCCTCGCTCCACGCCGACGGCTCGGCGGCGCCCTCCGTCCAGACCCGCACGCGCACGGACCGGCGTTCCCGGCTCACGAGCGGCGGAGCCTCCCACGGGACGAGGACCGACTCGGCCGACGCGACGCGGCCCGACGACCAGACCTCGCCGTCCTCCGGCGCGATCTCCAGCTCGTAGGCGGCCTGGCGCCAGCCGGGCAGGTCGGTGCGCGTGACCCAGGACAGCCGCGGCGTCGTCTCCCCGATGCCGAACGGCTCCCGGTGGTGCTCGATCGAGACGGGTAGGACGGTCAGGTCGCTCATCCGAGCGCCTCCCTCAGGTAGTGGACGGACAGCTGCACGACGGCGTCGATGTCGTCGCAGCCGGTGAAGATGTGCTCGGCGCCCTCGACCGGGACCAGCCGGACGTCCACACCGGCAGCGCTCATGGCGTCCGCGAGCTGCTGGCTCTGGTTGAACGGCACCAGCCAGTCGGCGGTGCCGTGGATCAGCAGGAACGGCGGCGCGCCTGCGGTCACGTGGGTCACCGGGCTGGCGTCGGCCGTCGTGGCTTCGTCGAGGCCGGCGAGGAGGTGTTTCTCCGCCGGCACCCGCATCACCTCGGGCAGCTTCGCCGCGATGTGCGGCGGCGGGGTCACCCCCGGCATGGTCGACAGATCGGAGACGCCGTACCAGTCGACGGCGACGTCGACGCCGCTGGACGGCCCGACGACCCCGAGGTCGCCCTCCAGGTCGGCGCGGTGCCCGGTCAGGGCGACGAGCGCGGCGAGGTGACCGCCGGCCGACTCGCCGGCGACCCCGATCCGGGTGACATCGACGCCGAGTTCCCCGGCGTGCGCCCGCAGGTACCGGACGGCGGCCTTCGCGTCGTGCAGCTGGGCCGGGAAGGGCGCCTCGAGGGAGAACCGGTAGTCGATCGTGGCGATCGCCAGCCCCGCGGCGACGAACGCCTCGAACAGCGAGTCCGGCCGCAGCGTCTCCGGCAGGTAGCGGCGGTCGCCCGTCATCCAGGCGCCGCCGTGGATCCAGACGACGAGCGGAGCCGGTTTCTCCCCGGGGGGGACCCAGACGTCCAGCTGCAGCGGCCGGTAGCCGGCCGGGCAGGCGTAGGTGACGCCGGAGAAGACCCGGACGCCGTCGTCCCGCCGGGTCGCCGGAGGCGGCGGCAGGAACCGGGCGGGCCCCGCCCACTCGAACGCCTCGGCCTCGGCCGTCATCGTTCGGTTCCCTCTCCGTCCAAGGGGCTGGTGAACCGGTGCTCGCCGGGGCCGGCGGTCGTCGTGGTGCCGTCGGGCAGGACTACTTCGGCCTCCGTCCCGGCGGGGACGACCACCCGGAGATCGAACGCACCGCCGTCGATCCGCCACGCGGACTCGATCCGGCCGTACGGGGACTCGTGCGCCGCCTCGGCCGAGGTCAGGCCGCCGCCGGGGCGCGGACGGACGCTGAACCGGCGGTAGGCGGGATCGATCAGCTGCAGGCCCGCGGTGTACCGGTGGAGGAACGAGACGACCGCGCCCTTGGAGTAGTGGTTCAGCGAGTCGTGCGGCACGCCGTCGTCGTCCACGCCGCCCCAGCTCTCCCACACCGTGGTGCCGCCCCGGTCGATCATCGTCAGCCACGACGGCTCGGTGTCCTGCAGCAGCAGCTCGTAGGCGACGTCGACGTGCCCTGCGTCGGCCAGCACGGGAAGCAGGTACGGCGTGGCGAGGAAGCCGGTACCCAGGTGGGTGTCGGCCTTGCGGATCAGCTCGACCAGCCGCTCGGCGACCGCCGGCCGTAGCTCGGCCGGGACGAGATCGAAGGCCAGCGCCCGCACGTGGGTCGCCTGCGTGTCGGGGGTGAGCCGGCCCTCGGCGTCGACGTACTCCGCCTGCCACGCCTGCCGGGCCAGCTCGCTGAGCTCCGCGTAGCGGGCTGCGTCGTCGTGCCGGCCGAGGACCTCGGCGATCCGGGCCGCGAGCCGGGCGCTGTAGGCGAAGTATGCGGTGGCGACATGCCCCTTGTCGGCCGTCCGGAACTCGTCGTTGCCCGTTCCGAGGTTCTCGCCGGGCTCGAGCCACTCGCCCCAGTGGAAGCCGGTGTCCCAGAGGTGGCGCTCGTGCGGCGCGGGATCGGGATTGCGCTCGACGCGGGACGGGTGGCGCCCCTCCCGCGCCAGGCGCTCGGTGCGGTCCAGCCACCGCACCATCGTCGGCCACAGCTCGTCGAGCAGCTGTTCGTCGCCGTAGGCCCGGTAAATCTCCCACGGGACGATCACCGCGGCATCGCCCCAGCCGGACGAGCCGTTCAGGTGCCCGATCGGCCCGTCCCTGCCCTCGTGCCGTGGGCTCGGGCTGACGTTCGCGATCGTGCCGTCGGGCCACTGGTCGACGACGACGTCCCGGAGCCACTTGGTCGAGAACCCGGCCACGTCGTACAGGAAGGCGGCCGTCGGCACGAACAGCTGCCAGTCACCGGTCCAGCCGTGCCGCTCGCGGTGTGGGCAATCGGTCGGGATGTCGCAGGCGTTGCCGCGGAAGCTCCACAGCGCCGCCTCGTGCAGGCGGTCCACCCGCTCGTCGCTGCAGGAGAACCAGCCGGTGCGGCGCAGATCGGTGTGCACCACCACCCCGCGGACGTCGTCCACGGTCAGGTCACCGGGATGGCCCTCGATGCGCACGTACCGGAACCCGTGCGTGGTCCGGCGTGGCTCGAAGACGTCGCCGGGGGCGCCCGCGGACACCACGGAATCGACCTGCCCGGCGGAGAGCCGGTGCGGCAGGAACGGCATGTCGGGCTCGAGGTTCGCGACCGTGACGTCGCCGTCGGGCGCGAGCCACTCCCCGTGGGTCAGCGTGAGGTTCGTGCCGGCCGGGCCGAGGTCGGTGAGCCGGACCCACCCGTTGATGTTCCGGCCGAGGTCGATCACGTGGGCACCGCTCGCCAGCCTCGTCACCGAGCGCGGGACCAGCTCCTCGACCCGCCGCACCGGCGGGGCCGGCGAGTCGACGAGGCCCGCGTAACCGTGCTCGACGACGGCGACGTCGTCCCAGCCGGTGTCGTCGAAGCCGGGGGCTTCCCAGCCGCGCGGCAGCCGACGCAGGTCCCAGCGCTCCCCCTCGATCAGGTCCGCGGCGACGACGTGGCCGAGCGCGCTGCGCCACCCCGGACCCGAGCCCACCACCGCGGTCGAGCCGTCGTCGTACGTGAGGTGCAGCTGGACCAGCAGCGCGAGCCCGCTCCCCCACTGGTCGGCCGCCCGCGTCAGGCCGACCTGCCCCCGGAACCACCCGTCAGCGAGGACGATCCCCAGCGCGTTGCGACCGACCGAGACCGATGGGGTGACGTCGTAGGTCTGCACCTGCAGCCGCGCGTCGTACTGCGTGTAACCCGGGGTGAGCTCGGCGTCCCCCACCCGCCGCCCGTTGAGGAACGCCTCGTAGAGGCCCTGCGCGGTGGCGTGCAGCCGGGCGGCGGTCACCGGCCGGTCGGCGTCGAACTCGAACCGGAGCAGGGCGGCCGGCCGCGACCCCTTCGGGCCGCTGGGCATCCGGCCGGGCTCCACCCAGGACGCCTGCCAGTCCTCCGCCCAGAGCAGGCCGGTCTCGAAGGACGCCGGCTCGGACCACGGGCTCTCACCGAGGTCGGTGCCCACCCGCACCCGCCACTCCACCCGCTGGCCGGAGCAGAGCGGCGGCCCGGCGTAAGGCACCAGGAGGCCTCGGTCGCCCCCCACCCAGCCGGTGTCCCACCCGCTGTCGGTGGTGATCCGGTAGGCGCGCTGCTCGCGAGCGCCCTCGGGCAGCCGCCATGACAGCCGGGGCGCGGTGCTCCGCAGACCGAGCGCCTCGTCCAGATGCTCGACGCGCAGGCCGTGCGGCGCAGACGCGGAGCTCGTGTGCGCAAGGACCCCGGCGTCCTCGGCTACTCGCACGCTCGCGGCACGGCCCTCCACCGGAGCCGTCACAGTCCGGGGACGCGCTCGGCGTGATGGCAGGCGGTGACGGTCTGGTCCACCTGCCGCAGCGGCGGACGCTGCGCGACGCAGATCTCCGTGGCCAACGGGCAACGCGGCACGAAGGGGCAGCCGGTCGCGGCCGGAGCCGCTGAGCCGGCCACCCCGATGCCGAGGGCCTCGCGGGCCGCCCGGCGGGCGGCCTGCTCGGCCGGGCGCGGCACCGGGGCGGCCGAGTTGAGGGCCACGGTGTAAGGGTGCCGTGAGCGCTCCTGGACGGCCTCGGCCGGGCCCATCTCCATGATCTGCCCCCGGTAGAGCACCACCACCCGCTGGGAGAGGAATCGGACCACGCCGAGGTCATGGGCGATGAACAGGAACGACAGCCCGTGCCGGTCGCGCAGGTCGGCCAGGAGGTTGAGGACCTGCGCCTGGGTGGACAGGTCCAGCGCGCTCACCGGCTCGTCGAGGACGAGGACCTTCGGGTCGCAGACCAGCGCGCGGGCGATGGCGATCCGCTGCCGTTGCCCACCGGAGAACTGTGCGGGGTAGCGGTCGACCGCGTCGCCGGGCAGACCGACAGACTCCAAGCCTTTCCGGGCCTTCTGGAGCGCCTCCTGATGGCGCACACCCATGAGCCGCAGCGGCTCGACCAGCGTCTGGCCGACGGTGCGGGTGGGGTTCAGCGACGAGTACGGATCCTGGAAGACCACTCGCAGGTCCGCAGCCAGCCGACTGCGCTGCTTGAGCGGCATCTCGGTGATGTCCTGCCCGTGCAGCCTTACGCTTCCCTCGGTCGGAGGCTCCAGGCCGAGGACCGCCTTGCCGATGGTGGACTTGCCCGAGCCGGACTCCCCGACCAGACCAAGGGTCTCGCCAGGTGCGATGTCCAGGCTCACGCGGTCCACCGCCGGTGGCGCCTGCCGGGCCTTGCGTCCCCGGCCGTAGCGGACGACGAGATCGCGGACCTCCAGCGCCGGGGCCGACGCAGGGGCGGGGGCGGCGGACGGCGTATCGGCGGGTGCGGTCATCGGGACGCTCCAGCAGTCGGAATCGTCTGCCCGTTCCGGGCAGCGGTCGCACCGGCCGGCGTGGCGGCCTGCCTCGTGCCGGGGACGACCTCGTCTCCGGCGTGTTCGGGCGCCCAGGTGACGGAGGCATGGGCGAGTTCATCGGCTCGGATGCACAGGACGGACCCGTCGCCGTGGGCGGGGAGCGACGAGAAGGGCTCGGTGCACTTGTCCCGTGCGAAGTGGCAGCGGCCGGCGAACCGGCAGCCGGTCGGCCAGCTCCCCGGGGAGGGCACGGTGCCGGGGATGGACGCCAGCCGCTCGGGCACCGGCTCGCCCTCCGACACGTGCGGGTTGGCGCCGAGCAGCGCCATCGTGTACGGATGTGCCGGGCTGTCGAGGACGCTCGCCACGTCCCCCGACTCGACGACGGTGCCCGCGTACATGACCGCGACGTCGTCGCAGATGTCGGCGACGACGCCGAGGTCGTGGCTGACGAGGACGACGGACAGGCCGCGGTCCCGGACGAGCTGACGCAACAGGGTCAGGATCTCCGCCTGGACCGTGACGTCGAGGGCCGTGGTCGGTTCGTCGGCGATGAGCAGCTTCGGCTCGCCGGTCAGCGCCAGGGCGATGGCGACGCGCTGCGCCATGCCGCCGGACAACTGGTGCGGGTAGCTCGCGAGCACCCGGTGGGCGTCGACGATCCCCACCTGCTGCAGCAGTTGGGCAGCGATCCGGCCGGCCTCCGCGCGGCCGACCCCGCGGATCCGGCGCAACGGCTGGGTCAGCTGGTAGGACACGGAGAACATCGGATCGAGGGCGACCATCGGCTCCTGGGAGATCAGCGCGATCTCCCGGCCGCGGATGGCGTTGAGTTCCTTCTCGTTCAGCCCGACCAGGTTGCGCCCCTGCCACAGGATGGAGCCGCCGGAGATCGAGACGCCGTCGGGGAGCAGACGGATGAGCGAACGGGCCGTCATCGTCTTGCCGCAGCCGGACTCGCCGACCAGCCCGAGGACCCGCCCCGGTCGCAGGTTGAACGACACCCCACTGACGAGCGCCGGACCGTCATCGACGGTGACATCCAGATCACGGACTTCGAGCAGCGCCTGCGGATCGGTAGAACGAGGTTCTCCCGTGGTCCCGGCAGCGGCCCTGGCCAGCGGGCGCTTGCGACGTCGCGTGGTCGCTGCGATCGACCCCTTGCTGGCGATGGCGTCGGCCAGCTCGTTGGCCGCGACGACGGTGAGCGCGAGGATGAAACCGGTCGGCACCATGAGCCACGGCGCGTTGAACACGTACGACGACGCATCCTGGATCATGAAACCCCAGCTCGGCTGCGGCTCGGCGGGGCCGAAGCCGAGGAAGGCCAGGCCGGCGACGATGAGCAGACCGATGCCGTAGAGCTGCGCAGCCTGGACGGCCACGACGGTGCCCATGGACGGCAGGACGTGGACGAGGTTGACCTTCAGCGAGCCGAGTCCGTTGACCCGCGCGGCGTCGACGTAGAGGCGCTGGCGCACCGACTTCGCGACGCCGAGCATGACCCGGTAGACGGCCGCGGAGATCATCACGCCGAGGATGGCCATGATGATGTAGATCCGGACGCCGATCACCCCGATCACGGCGAGCAGCATGATCGTCCCGGGAAGGGCGAGGAGCACCTCGGCCAGGCGGGTGGTGACCCGCTCGACGCGGTGCCCGCGCTCGGCGGCGACGAGCGCCATCGACAGCCCGATCCCGAAGGCGACGAGGACCGAGACCACGGAGGCGAGCAACGGCTCGGTGCCCGCGCTGAAGATCCGGCTGAGCAGGTCGCGGCCCAGCGGGTCGGTGCCCAGCCAGTGATCGGCCGACGGCAGTGCCAAGCGGTTGGCCGTGTCCTGCGCGGCCGGGTCGTAGGGCCGCCACAGCGGAGCGGTCAGCGACGCAACGACCATGAACACGAGCCATGCGGCACCGAAGATCCCGCCCGGGCGGCGCAGGAAATAGGGCAGTCCACGGCGCTTCGGGCCCTGTGGGACCGATTGGGTCGCCACCTCGTCGGCCGCGTCCAGGGGCAGCACACTCATGCGGTACGCACCTTCGGGTCGAGCGCCGCGACCACGAGGTCGAGCAGCAGGTTGATGACGACGACCACGACCGTGGCCACGATGACGACGCCGGTGAGCGCCGGGAAGTCGCTGGAGGCGGCGGCGATCTGCCCGGCCTGGCCGAGGCCTGGGAGGGCGAACAGGTTCTCGATGATCACCGAGCCGCCGAACAGGGCGATGAACTGGACACCGAGCACAGACACCACCGGCAGGCTGGCGAAGCGAAGTGCGTGCACGTACCGGACGCGCCACTCGGGAGTCCCCATGGCCCTCAGGGTCCGGATGTGCTCCTGGGCCAGCGCTTCGCCCATTCCGGCTCTCGCGGTCCGGGCGATGATGGCGGCCCCGCCGATCGACAGTGCGATCACCGGGAGCAGCAGGCTCTTGAACCAGTCGGCGGCATCAGCGGCGAAGGGGACGTAGCCGGTCGCCGGCAACCACCTCAGTTGGATGGACAGCGCATACACCAGCAGGATGCCGACCCAGAAGACGGGCAGGGAGAGCGCGACCCCGGCTCCTGTCGTGATGACCCGGGAGGTGCGTCCCCCTCGCACGGCGGCCGTGACCCCGAGGACCACGCCGACGACTCCCGAGAAGACCGTGGCGAGCAATGCGATGAACGCCGTGACCGGCACCCGGTCGGTCAGGTCCGCGGCGATATCGCGACCGTCGATGAGCGACGTGCCGAGGTCGCCGGTCACCAGACTGCCGAGATAGTCGAAGAACTGGACGTGCAACGGGTCGTTCCAACCCAGCGCCTCGTTCTCGGCGGCGATGCGCTCGGGGGTACCGCCAGGACCGAGGCGCACCGCACCAGGCGAGGTGTCGGTGGCGTGCACCAGCAGGAAGCTGATGAGGATCGCGGCGAGCACCGTGCCGACCGCCATGGCGAACCTCTTGGCGACGTAGCCGAGCATCAGGGAGTCCTTGGGCGTGTGGGGGCGACGTGCCCGTCCGGGATGGTGCAGAGGTGGGGGGGGGGGGGGGGGGGGGGGGGGGGGCGGGGGGGGGGGGGGGCTCCGGGGTGTGGTGCGGCCTCACGCCGGTGTTTTT
>NZ_JBJHAL010000004.1:0-223558 GCF_054050995.1 Blastococcus sp. SYSU DS1021
TCTCGTGCGCACCGGTGCTCGGCGACCAGTGGATCGAGCCACCGCCGTAACCCCCGGCGAAGGCGTTGTACCGGCCCACGCCGTCCGCGGTGCTGCGCTCCCCGGTGATCGGGTAGCCCAGCACACCCTGCTCCCAGCCCAGCTCCTCCCAGCGGTCCCGGATCTCCCCGTACGTCTCGTGCGCACCGGTGCTCGGCGACCAGTGGATCGAGCCACCGCCGTAACCCCCGGCGAAGGCGTTGTACCGGCCCACGCCGTCCGCGGTGCTGCGCTCCCCGGTGATCGGGTAGCCCAGCACACCGCGCTCCCAGCCCAGCTCCTCCCAGCGGTCCCGGATCTCCCCGTAGATCTCGTGCGCGCCCGTGTTCGCCGACCAGTAGATCGAGCCACCGCCGTAACCACCGGCGAAGTGCTGGTAGGACCCGCCGTCGGCCCCGGCGTACCTCTCCCAGGTGATCGGGGGACCCAGCACGCCCCCCTCCTGCCCGAGGTCCCGGTACCTGGCCTCGATGGCCGACCAGTTCACCGACACACCGCGGTTGTCCGCCGCCTGCTGGCGCTCGGCGATGACCGGCCAGACGTTGGCCCGGCAACCCTGCAGGGAGATCGACTGCTGCTGCATGACCCAGGCGGTGCGGCCGGGCGTGGGGCAGTCCTGGTGACCGAGACCCAGCCAGTGCCCCACCTCGTGCAGGATCACGTACCGCTGGTACAGGTCCAGCCCGTGCGGCCACGAGTCCGTGCCGCCGCGCCACCGCTCGTCGTTGATGTAGACGTTGCGGCCCACCCGGCAGCTCCACTCGCTGCTGCAGCCGGGAGCAGCAGCAGCGACCACGGCCGGCGAGGCCAGGATGAGGCTGAAGTTCCCTCCGGACTGCACCTGGTCGAAGCGGAGGGCGCCGCCGAGGCTCCAGCCCCGTGGGTCGTTGAGCGTCTCCGAGGCGACGCCGGCGAAGTGGTCCAGGTCGCCGTAGACGGTGCCCTGGGCCGTGACGGTGTAGGTGATGGCCTGTTGGGCCTGCGCCGGCGCCGCGGGCAGCATGCCCGCGGTGGTCAGCGCGAGCAACATCGCCAGGAATGTCCGCAGGTGCCAGCTCATCGACAGTCCCGTCCCGCAGCCGGCACGCGGCGACCGCGTCTCGTGGTCCTCCGGCACCGGCGCGCCGTGGCGTACCGGCCGCCGCTGCCCGTCCCGGCACGATAGCCAGCCACCACCGGGCCGGGACAAGCCTTTTGGACGCCTGACACGAAGCTGTCATGGACGTGCGGGCGGGGGCCGACCACCGCCCCGCTTCCCTCGTCGGCGGCGGTCCCCGGGACCGGTGGCGATCGCCGGACACGGTGCGGGCCGGATCCCCATGGCCACGTGACGGCTGCATCGTCGGGACAGGAGGGCGGCTTCGACCGGCCGGCGCCCAGGACGACGGTGCAGCACGGGACCGCCGGCCACAGGTCCAGCTGGTGCCCCCGGCAGGATTCGAACCTGCGACACACGGTTTAGGAAACCGATGCTCTATCCCCTGAGCTACGGGGGCCACGGCGCGGCACCAGCTGCCCCGGGACCAACGCCAGCAGGCTATCGGGTGGCCGAGGGAACCCCGGCGGGACCCGACTCGTCGGTACGGCTGAGAGAGCGAACGCCTCCAGCGGGTTACCGTGCTGGGGTCGAAACGAGCTCCGGCAGCGTGGCCGGGGTCAGAGAGGTGGGCCGCAGCGATGGAGACCACGGTGGTCGACGTCCCCGAGCGGGGTCGGTTCGAGATCCGGCAGGGCGAGCGCGTCGTCGGACTTGCCAGCTACCACGTCGAGCACGGGCAGATGACCCTCCCGCACACCGAGGTGGACCCCGCCATGGGCGGTCAGGGCATCGGGAAGGCGCTCGTCGCCGGGGTCCTCTCCGCGGCCCGCGAGCGGGGGCTGACCGTGCTGCCGTACTGCTCCTTCGTCCGCCACTACATCCAGCAGCACCCCGAACTGGTCGACCTCGTCGCGGTCGAGGACCGGCCGCACTTCGGCCTGGAGACCGCCGACCACTGAGCAGGGGACGCGCGGCGCCACCTACGCTGCGCGGGTGCCCGAAGGCCACACCCTGTACCGCCTGGCGCGGCAGCTCGAGCTGCCGTTCGCCGGCCGCCCGGTGCACGTGACCAGCCCCCAGGGCCGGTTCGAGGCCGGCGCCGCCCTCCTCGACGGGCGAGTGCTCGACGAGGTGTTCTCCTACGGCAAGCACCTGTTCGCCCGCTTCGGCGGCGACCACCTGCACGTCCACCTCGGGCTGTACGGCACCTTCCTCACCGGCACCGGCAGACCACCCCCGGCCAAGGGCGCGCTGCGCATGCGCTGGGTGGGCGACGGGCCGGACGGCGCCGGGGCATGGGGCGACCTGCGCGGTCCCACCGCCTGCGAGGTGCTCACCGCCCCGGAGGTCGAGCGGATCCTGGGTCGCCTGGGGCCGGACCCGCTGCGGCCCCGCGCCGACGGGACGGTCGCCCACCGGCGCATCGCGGGCAGCCGCACGGCGATCGGGGCCTTACTCATGGACCAGTCGGTGCTGGCGGGCGTCGGCAACGTGTACCGCGCGGAGCTGCTGTTCCGGCACCGGGTCTCACCGTTCCGGCCCGGCCGGCAGATCGACGCCGCGCTGTGGGCCGGCATGTGGCGGGACCTGGTGACCCTCATGCGCTCCGGCGTCCGGATGGGCCGAATCGTGACCACCCGCCCCGAGAACCGCTCCCGGCGCAGCGGTGCGGTGACCCGCGAAGACGCCCACTACGTCTACCGGCGCACCGACCTGCCCTGCCGGATCTGCGGGACCGCCATCCGCACCCAGGTCCTGGTGGGGCGCAACCTCTACTGGTGCCCCGTCTGCCAGGCGACCTGACCGGTACCGGCGGATGCCGCTCGGCCGCGCGTACCGTCGAGGGCAGTGAGACGCAGATCATGCACGATGGTGGCCCTCGCCGCGGTGGGGGCGCTCCTCGGTCTGCCCGCGACCGCCTCCGCCGCACCCGTCGAGACCGCCGGCCCGACGCGCACCGTCGGCTACGACGTCTCCCACCCGCAGTGCGGCACCGAGCTCCCCGAGGACGCCGCGTTCGCCGTGGTCGGGGTCAACGGCGGGCTCGCCACCCGGGCCAACCCCTGCCTCGCCGACCAGCTCGAGTGGGCCGCCGGCTCCTCGGGTGCGACCGGCCAGCCGCGGGTGCAGCTCTACCTCAACACCGCCAACCCCGGCGAGCTGCGCGAGCAGGTCACCACCTGGCCCGAGGCGGGCAGCACGCCCTACGGGCGCTGCGACGGCGGCAACTCGACGGCGTGCTCGTGGCAGTACGGCTGGGAGCGGGCGCGCGCGAGCGTGCAGTCGTTCTTCCGCCCCGCCGCCCGCGCCGCAGGGCTGGGCAGCCAGCCGGCGGGCTACACGTGGTGGCTGGACGTCGAGACCATGAACACCTGGCAGTACGGGTCCTCCGACGCGCGGGCCCGCAACCGGGCCGCGCTCGAGGGCATGACCGAGTACCTGACCGGGCGGGGCGCACGGGTCGGCGTCTACTCCACCGGCTACCAGTGGGGCCGCATCGTCAGCGAGGTCCCGGAGGAGAGCCCGCTGGCCGGGCTGCCCAGCTGGCTGGCCGGCGCCACCACCCGGATCGGGGCCGTGGCGGCCTGCGGGAAGCCGCCGCTGGTCCCCGACGGGGAGGTCGAGCTCACCCAGTACGTCCCGGGCGAGCTCGACCACGACCACGCCTGCCGCTGAGCTCGCTCGACGTCAGAGCGCGCCCTTGCCCGGCTCCCCCGCCGGGACGGCGGTCAGCCGGCGCACGTCCAGCGGCGCGGCGAGCTTGTCGGCCAGCGCCGCGCCCAGGGTGGTCAGCGTTTCGGCCTTGCCATGGGTGCGCAGCGCCTCGGGGCTCTCCCACCGCTCCACCATGACGAACACCCCGTCCCCCTCGTGCAGCGCGTACAGCTCGCAGCCCGGCTCGGCGTGCACCTTCGGCACGGCGGCGAGGATCGCCTCCCGGACGGCGTCCACCGCCTCGGGCTTCGGGGTGATGGTGGCGACGACGACAACGGACACGCAGACCTCCTGGGACGGGGGGACGACAACGGCCCGGACAGTTGCCCTGGTGGCGCGGCCCCGGCCGGGTCAGGATGCCAGGGTGGTCGACGACGGCGCTCCTCCTCCCCCGACCGCTGAGCACCCGCTGCGGGTGGCGGTCGTCGGGGCCGGTCCGGCCGGCATCTACGCCGCCGACGCCCTGACCCGACAGAGCGCGGTCCCCGTCGCCGTCGACCTGCTCGACCGGCTGCCCACCCCCTTCGGGCTGGTCCGCCACGGCATCGCCCCGGACCACCCGAAGATGCGGGCGATCCGGGACACCCTGCACCGCAGCCTGGACCACCCGCTGGTGCGGTTCGTCGGCAACGTCGAGGTGGGCACCGAGCTCTCCCTGGCCGAGCTGCGCGCCCACGTCGACGCCGTCGTCTACACCTACGGCGCGGCCCTCGACCGGCGCCTGGGCATCGAGGGCGAGGAGCTCCCCGGCAGCCTGGCCGCCACCGACCTCGTGGCCTGGTACACCGGGCACCCCGACGCCGACCGCGCGACCGTGGAGGCGGCCCTGGCCGGCGTCCGGCACGTCGTGGTCGTCGGGGTGGGCAACGTCGCGCTCGACGTCGGGCGGATCCTCGCCCGGACCGCCGAGGAGCTGGACCCCACCGACATGCCCCAGCACGTCATCGACGTCCTCGCCGCCGCACCCGTCGAGGAGGTGACGGTGCTCGGCCGCCGCGGTCCGGCGCAGGCCACCTTCACCACCCAGGAACTGCGCGAGCTCGGGGAGCTGGCGGCGGCCACCGTGCTCGTCGACCCCGCTGACCTCGACCTGGACGCCGACACCGAGGCCCGCGCCGCGGCCGACCGCAACGCCAGCCGCAACCTCGCTGTCCTCCGCGAGTGGTCCGGCCACGTGCCCGCCCCCGGTCGCACCCGGCTGCGGCTGCGCTTCTACACCCGCCCGGTGCGGCTGCTGGGCACCGACCGGGTGACGGGCGTCGAGGTGGAGCGCACCGCCGTCGACGGCGACGGCCGGGCGATCGGCACCGGGCAGTTCGAGGTGCTGCCCGCCGACCTGGTGGTGCGGTCGGTGGGGTACCTCGGCACCCCGCTGCCCGGGCTGCCGGTCGACGAGCGCACCGGCACCGTCACCCACGACGGCGTGGGACGGGTGCTGCGCGACGGGCGGCCGTCGGCCGGGGAGTACGTGGCCGGCTGGATCAAGCGCGGCCCCACCGGGGTGGTCGGGCACAACAAGCACGACGCCCGGGAGACCATCGCGGGCCTGCTGGCCGACGCCGCCGACGGCACGCTGCGGGTGCGTGGCCCGGCCGACGACCTGGTGCGCACGCTGCAGAGCCGCGGGGCCGAACCGGTGCTGCTGGAGGACTGGCGGGCGATCGACGCCGCCGAGCAGGCGCTGGGTGCCAGCCGCGGCCGGGCCCGGACGACCCTGCACGAGCGGGAGGCGCTGCTGGCCGCCGTCCGGGAGGCCGCCGCCCGTCAGCGCTGAATCAGCGCAGCGCGGCCAGCAGCTCGCGGGCCGCCGTCTCGTCGGCGGCGGCCACGAACCGGATCAGCGCGTCCGTGTCGGGTGCCAGCTCGAGGGGCTCCCCCGCGTCGGTGAGGACGACGCCCCCCGCGGCGGCCAGCACCGCCAGTCCGCCGGCGACGTCGTGCACGTGCGTGCCGCCGCGGTCCAGGTCGTGCCAGGCCGCGGCCGCGCCGTCGGCCACCAGGCACAGGTCGACGGCGGTGCAGCCGGTGATCCGCACCCGGCTGGCCGTCACCGGCACGGTGACCGCGCCGCCCCGCGGCCCGCTGGGGACGACGACGGTGCTACCCGGCCGGGTGCGCACCGGCACCCCGTCCCGGACGGCGCCGTGCCCCTCGACCGCCGCCCACCGCCGGCCCGAGGAGAGGTCGGCGACCAGCCCGGCGACCGGCCTGCCCTCCTGCACCAGCGCGGCCGAGAACGCCCACGGCGGCAGGCCAGCGGCGAAGTTGCCGGTGCCGTCGAGCGGGTCGAGCACCACCCAGGGCCGGCCGGGGGCCACCGCGGTGTCGCGGCTCTCCTCGCTGAGCACCGGCACGCCCAGCGCGCCGAGTACCTCGACGGCGGCGGCGTGGGCGGCGACATCGGCGGCCAGCGCAGGGCTCCCGTCCCGCTTGGTCCGCGTCTCCCCGGTGCCGTGGGCGAGCGCCACCGCGGTCTCCACCCGCGTGGCCGCGAGCGCCGCCAGGTGGGCGAAGCGCAGCGGCAGGGGGGCGTCGGCCGGTGGACCCGGCACGTCGATCGCCCGCCCGGTCGCGAGGTGCCGCACGCGGTCGCACCCCCACCCCGCCGCGGCGGCGAGCACCACGGGGTGGTCCAGCGGCACCCCTGCCCGGCGCACCACCACGGCCGCGGTGGTGGCGTCGTCGGTCCACTGCCGGCGGAGCAGCACCACCTGGCCCTCGTCCCCGACCAGCACCCGCGCCCAGGGGTCGAGCAGGGCCGGGGCCAGCGCGGCCGCCGACATCCCCAGCGCCTCCGCCGCGGTCGGCAGATCCGGGCTGGCCGCGGTGCGCAGCCCCGGCTCAGCCACTGTTGCGCAGCGCGGTGGCGATGCCGTTGATGGTCAGCTGGATGTTGCGGCTGGTGAGCTCTTCGTCCTCGCCGCTCCGCCGGCGCCGCAGCATCTCCACCTGCAGGTGGTGCAGCGGCTCCAGGTAGGGGAACCGGTTCCGGATCGACCGGGCCAGCGACGGGTTGTCGGCGAGCAGGTCGTCGTCGCCGGTGACGGCCAGCGCCATCCGGCAGGTCCGCTCGTGCTCGGCGGTGATGCGGTCGAACACCCGCGCCCGCAGCTCCTCGTCGGGCACCAGCTCGGCGTACCGGGCCGCGAGCTCCAGGTCGGTCTTGGCCAGCACCATGCCCATGTTGGACAGCACGGTGCGGAAGAACGGCCACCGCCGGTGCAGCTCGCGCAGCCGCTCCAGCCGCTCCGCGGAGCCCCCGACCCACTCCTCCAGCGCCGATCCGGTGCCGTACCAGCCGGGCAGCATGATCCGTGTCTGCGACCAGCTGAACACCCACGGGATCGCCCGCAGGTCGGCGATGGAGTTGCCCGCCTTGCGCGACGGTGGCCTGCTGCCGATGTTGAGCTCGGCCAGCTCACCGATCGGGGTGGCCGCCCGGAACCACTCCACGAAACCGGGCGTCTCGTGCACCAGCTCCCGGTAGGCCCGCTGCGCGCGGGCGGCGAGGTCGTCGAGCACGGCGTAGGCGTCCTCGGCGTCGGCGCCGAGGCCTTCGACGTCGAGCAGCGTCGACTCCAGGGTGGCGGCGACGAGCGCCTCGAGGTTGCGCCGGGCGAGGTCGGGGTCGGCGTACTTCGCGGCGATCACCTCGCCCTGCTCGGTGATCCGCAACGCCCCGGCCACCGCGCCCGGGGGCTGCGCGCGGATCGCCTCGTAGCTCGGGCCGCCGCCTCGGCCGACGGTGCCCCCGCGGCCGTGGAACAGCCGCAGCCGGATCCCCTCGCGGCGCGCGAGCTCCACCAGGTCGAGCTCGGCCCGGTACAGCGCCCAGTTGGCGGCGAGGTAGCCGCCGTCCTTGTTGCTGTCGGAGTACCCGAGCATGACCTCCTGCACGTCGCCCCGGTTGGCCAGCAGGGCCCGGTACAGCGGCTGGTCGAGCACCGCCCCGAGCGTCGTGGCGGCGTTCTGCAGGTCGGTGATCGTCTCGAACAGCGGGGAGATGCCGACCGGGCAGGTGGGCCCCTCCGGTCCGGCCGGGTCGAGCAGGCCGACCTCCTTGAGCAGGACGGCGACCTCCAGCACGTCGCTGACCGACTCGCACATGCTGATCACGTAGTTCGGGATGGTCCGCGGGCCCAGCAGCGCGACCCGCTCGGCCGCGGCCACGAGCACGTCGAGCTCCTTGCGCGCCTCCTCCGACAGCTGCGCGTCGGGACGCACCAGGGGACGTCGCAGCGTCAGCTCCCCGGCGAGCAGCTCCACCCGGGCGGTCTCGTCGAGCGCCGTGTAGTCGTCGCACACCCCGGCCCAGGCCAGCAGCTCGCCGACCACCTGCTCGTGCACCGACGAGTTCTGCCGCAGGTCCAGCCCGCACAGGTGGAACCCGAAGACCTCCACGGCCTCCCGCAACCGCAGCAGCCGGTCGTCGGCCAGCGCCCCGGCCCCGTGGCTGCGCAGCGACGCGTCGACGACGTCGAGGTCGGCCCGCAGCTCGTCGGGCGTCGCGTAGGGCGGCAGCGCGGGCAGGGACCCCGCGTCCCCCGGCACGACCCCTGGAACCCGGGCGGCGGTGGCCGCCAGCCGCGCCGAGATGCCGCTGAGCGCCCGCCGGTACGGCTCGTCGGCCCGGAACGGGGAGTCGTCGCCGGAGGCGTCGGCCAGTGCGTAGAGCTGCGGCGTGGGCGTGACCAGCCGGTCGGACATCGACAGCTCGCTGCGCAGCGCCGCGAGCTCGGCCAGGTGGTGGCTCAGGGCCGTCTCCGCCTGCCGGGACGTGGCCCGGCGCAGCGCCTCGCCCGTGACGAACGGGTTGCCGTCGCGGTCACCACCGATCCAGGACCCCGGCAGCAGCATCGGCCGGCGCAGCACCCCGGCCCCGGGCCACCGCTGCTCGACCGCCCGCCGCACCTCGGCGTTGATCGCCGGCACGACCTCGAACAGGGAGAGCTCGTAGTAGCGCAGCGCCTCGTCGATCTCGTCGGTCAGCCGCAGCCGGGACAGCCGCAGCAGCGCCGTCTGCCAGAGGGTGAGCACCGCGCGCCACAGCTGCGCCGACCACGCCGGGTCGACGTCGCCGCCGGCGCGGTCCCGTTCCCGGATCAGCTGGGTCACCTGCCGCTGCACCTGGAACACGGTCTTGCGTCGGACCTCGGTGGGGTGGGCGGTGACCACCGGGCAGACGAGGGCCCCGGCGAGCTCGCGGGCCACGGTCTCGCCCGGGATGTCCGCCTGGTCCAGCAGGGCGAACGACGCCGCGAGGCTGCCCTGCTGCGGCGGGGAGCCGGCGCGGCGGTGGTGCCGGCGGCGGCGCTCGTGGTGGATGTCCTCGGCGAGGTTGGCCAGCAGCGAGAAGTGGCTGAACGCCCGGATGACGTGGTTGGCGGAGCGGACGTCCAGGTCGGCGAGCCGGCGGGCGAGCTCGGCCCGGTCGACCTCCGAGCGACGGATGCGGAAGGCCTCCACGCGGGTGGACTCGACCAGCTCCAGCACCTCGGGGCCGGCCTGCTCGCCGATCACCTCGCCGAGGACGCGCCCCAGGAGCCGGATGTCCTCGCGCAGCGGCTCGTCGTCCGCGCGGTCACCGGTGCCGGGTGCACCGTGGTGTCGGAGGTCTGCGACGTCAACAGTGGCTTCGGACACACCCCGAGTATCGGGGATCGATGTGACGGGCAGGTGTCGGCCTCCACCTCGGTCCCGGCGCCCGCCCTCGAGGGGCGGGCGCCGGTAGCGAGAGCCGGTCCCTGCGGGGTCTCAGCTCCCGTCGGCGCTGCGGCGCCGGGCCGCGACCAGCAGTGCCCCACCGGCCAGCAGCGCACCGGCGCCCAGCGCCGCGGGCAGCAGCGGGTCAGCGCCGGTGTAGGCGAGCTGACCGACGACGGGGGTGACCGCCGGGGCCACCGTCACGTCCAGCCGGAGGAACCGGTCCGATCCGTCCGGCGCGAACCCGGAAGCCACGAGTGAGTGCACGCCCGCGGCCAGGTCGGCCGGGATGGTCACCGGGGCGCTGAAGTCGCCGTTGCCGTCGGTGGTCACCGTGGCCAGGACCTGCGGCTCGGAGTAGATGACGACCTTCGCCGTCGAGTTCGGCATGAAGCCCGTACCGAGGACGGTCAGCTGCTCGCCGGCCGAGGCCCGGGTGATCAGGCCCTTGTCCGTCGTCAGCGTGAGGGACGTCGAGGGAACCCGCGGCGGCACGGTCGGCTCGCCAGCCGGCGTGGCGACCGGCGCGGGCGGGGCGGGCGGCGCGGGCGGCGCGGGCGGCGCGGGCGGCGCGGGCGGCGCGGGCGGCGTCCACGTCGCGACACCGTCGGCCGCGATGGTCAGCGGGGTCTGCGGGTTGCTCTGGTTACCGCACAGCATCGACTGGACGACGAAGGAGTGGGGACCCTCGGTCAGGCCCGTGACGGTGGTCGTGACGACCCCGGTACCGACGTCCTCGGTGAAGGCCCCGCCGTCGAGGTAGGGCCGGGCGACGCCGTCCACCTTCAAGTAGTAGGAGGTGTAGACGACGTCGGGGTGCTCCTCGGGCTTCGCGGCGGTCCAGTTCAATGTCACCTGGCCGGCGGCGGAGGAGGCCGCCGAGACGAAGACGACCCGTGGCAGCGGCGGCGGCGGCCGGTCCATGCTGTTCCAGTAGTCCTGGTAGGGGCCGCACTGGTCGACGGCCGCCGGCGCAGTGCCGCCCCGACCCTCCGGAACCGCCGTAACTTCGGGAGACGTCGCCTCCGACGGCTGGACGGCGACGTCCGCGCCCGGCTCCTCGGCGACGGCGACCCCGGCCCCCGTGGCCCCTCCACCGATGGTCACTGCCAGCAGGGCCGCGCCCCCGGCCAGGGCCCGGGCGAGCCGGCGCCCCCGATCCAGCCGTCCGTCCACGTGCATGTCCTCCCCGTCCCCGCCCGGACGGTCGACCCCGTCCGGCGCGTGCACGAGGCTTTCGGCAGCGGAGCGCCGTTCCTCCAGGGCAACCGCGGGTGGCTCGTACCGGAGGGCCCACTGCACCGCCCCATGCGCCCCACCGGCCACGCGAGGCGCAGCAGGCTAGTCGTGCTCGAGCTCCCGCAGGCACTGCGCCGCGAGCTGGTCGCCGGCCGCCGCCCCCAGGCGGAACTGCTCCACGGCTCCCTCGAGGTCCCCGCGGTCGGCCAGCAGCACGCCGAGGTTCTGGTGGCAGTAGGCGTCACCGGCGGAGATCCCGCTGCGGTAGGCCTCCTCGGCGGCCTCCTCGTCGCCGAGCTCCTCGCGGTAGAGGTTGCCCAGCGGCAGCCAGGCCACCTGCTCGCCGAGCTTGGCGCCGCGCTCCAGCACCGCGCGCGCCTCGGCCGAGCGGCCGGTCTCGCGCAGCAGGTGCGCCAGGTCCGCGCGGGCGGCCGGGAAGTGGTGCTGGCCGGCGCGGAGGTCGTCCTCCAGCGCCGGGTCGAGCGTCGAGCACCAGCGCCAGCAGGCGACGACGGCGGCGGCCTCCTGGTCACCCGCGGCGGCGAACTCCTCGGCCACCGCCATGGCCTGCTCGCGCTCCCCCTGCTCCCGCAGCAGGAAGGCCAGCTGCAACCCGCCCTCGAGGTCGCCGGCGGCCGCCGCCCCCCGGTAGGCGCGCATGGCGCCGGCGAGGTCACCGAGGTCCTCCAGCACCAGGCCGAGGTTGCGCCAGGCGTCGGCCTCGCCGCCGCGCAGGGCGACCTCGTAGGCGTCGACCGCCTCCTCCCAGCGCTGCTGGGCGGCCAGCGAGTTGCCGAGGTTGAACGCGGCGACGGAGTCCCCCAGGTCGAAGGCGCGGCGGAAGCAGGCCTCCGCCTCGGTCTGCCGGCCGGCGTCGGCCAGGTCGCAGCCGAGGTCGATCAGCGCGTCGGCGTCGTCGGAGGCGAGCAGCCGCCGCAGCCGCACGTCCAGGTCCTCGGTCATGCCGCCGATGATCGCGGCGAGGAGGCGCCCGGCGCGCCCCCTCGCCGCCGGACCTCACCCCAAGGGATCGGCCCGGAGGCCGAACGGTCACCCGATCAGCTGTCCCCTCCGGCCGGTCAGCTGCCGAACGCCTCCCGCCAGGCCGGCATCAGCGAGCTGCGCACCCACTCCAGGTAGGGCTCCTGCTGGTCCCCGCCGATCTGGACCAGGGCCAGGTGGGTGAACCCGGCGTCGGCGTACTCCTTCGCGGCCTCGATCACCGCGCCGACGTCGTCCCCGCACGGGATGCTGCCCTCGACGTCCTCCTCGCGGACGAACGAGGTCGCCGCGTCGAACGCCGACGGACCGGGCAGCTCCGAGTTGACCTTCCAGCCCAGGCCGAACCAGCGGAAGAGGCTGTGCGCCCGGGTGACGGCGGCGGCCTTGTCGGTGCCGTAGCTGATCGGCATCTGGGCGATCTTCGGCTTGCCCGCGCCCCCGGCGGCCTCGAACGCCTCGACCAGCTCCGACAGCGGATCGGTCGCGACCAGCACGTCGGCCAGCTCGCCGGCGATGGTGGCCGCCTGCTTCCCGCCGGCCGCGAAGCCGATGGGCACGCGCTTCTCCGGCAGGTCCCAGAGCTTGGCCGACTCGACGTCGAAGTGCTCACCGCGGAAGTTGGTGTAGCCCTCCCCGTCGAACAGGTCGCGGATGATCTGCAGCGCTTCCATGATCATCTCGTGCCGGACGTCGGCCGGTGGCCAGCCGGCGCCCACGACGTGCTCGTTGAGGTTCTCCCCCGCCCCCAGTCCGAGGGTGAAGCGGCCGCCGGAGAGGATCTGCAGGGTCGCCGCCTGCTGCGCCACGACCACCGGGTGGTAGCGGAAGCTCGGGCAGGTCACGTAGGTCATCAGCGGGATCCGGCTGGTGGCCTGCGCGGCGGCCCCGAGGGTCACCCACGCGTTGGGCGAGTGGCCCATCTCGTCCAGCCACGGGAAGTAGTGGTCGCTGCTGACGGCGAAGTCGAAGCCGACCTCCTCGGCGCCCACCACGTGGCCGACCAGGTCCTTCGGCCCGGCCTGCTCGGTCATCATCGTGTAGCCCAGCTGCATCACCATGCCGCGCGGCTACCCGGCGCGGGCCGGGGCGAACCGACCCGCGCCAGGTGGTCACACCCGCTCGGCCTTCAGCGCCTCCCGCATCGTGATCTTCCCGCCCGTGCGCAGCAGCGCCGCGGCGTACACCCGACCGCCGAGCCGGACCACCAGGACGATGGCCGCGACCATCAGGGCGGCCGACAGCACGATCTCCCAGACGGCCACGCTGCCCGCGGCCTGCCGCACCGGCATCACCAGCGGGGACAGCCCGGGGATGTAGGACGTGACGACCGCCAGGGTGCCGTCGGGCTCCGCGGCGGCCTGGATGCCGACGACGAAGGCGACCACCAGCACCATGATCGTGGGCATCACCACGGTGTTGAGGTCCTCCTGCCGGCTGACCAGCGAGGCGGTCACCGCGAAGATCGCCGCGTAGAACGCGTACGCGAGCACGAACCAGGCGACGACGGCGACGGCCGTGCCGATGAGCTCTCCGGGGATGTCGACGATGTCGAGGGCCAGCGCCCCGGCGACCCCGACGACCACGATGAGCACGATCTGCGCCAGCCCGAGCAGTCCCAGGCCGATGATCTTCCCGGCCAGCAGCTGCCACGGCCGCATGGTCGCCAGCAGCAGCTCCACCACCCGGCTGGCCTTCTCCTCGACGACGCCCTGGGCGACGAACTGGCCGAAGAGGATGAGCAGGCCGTAGAGCAGCGCGACGCCGATGATCGCCATGCCGATGCGCTGGCCGTCCTGGTCGGCGTCCGGGTCCAGCGGCGTCACCGCCACCTCGGGCACGACGAGGTCGTCGACCCCGGCGGCCGCCAGCTGCTCGGCCAGCGCCAGCTGTGTGACCGCGCCCTGGACGACCGACTGCAGCGTTCCGCCGGCCGACTGCTCGACCAGCAGCTCCGGCTCACCCCCGCCCTCGGCCAGCAGCACGCCGTCGACGTCGCCCTCCTCGATCGCCGTGCGGGCGGCGGCCTCGTCGTCGAGGGCGACCACCGTGACGTCGACGTCGAGCGCCTCGCCCTGGGCCTCCAGCGTCTGCTCCAGCCCGGCGCCCCCGCCGACCATCCCGATCCGGGTGGCGTCGCCGCCGGAGCCGAGCGCCACCTGCATGCCCAGCGTGCCGAGCAGCAGCACCAGGATCACGACCGAGCTGATGATGAAGTTCTTGTCCCGGATGCGGGCGGAGACCTCGCGTGCGGCGACGAGCCGCACGAGTCCCGCGCTGCCGGGCGTACGCGACGGGCTCACGCCGCCACCTCCTGGGCGCTGGGGGCGGCGACCGCCCCGCGGAAGAGTTCGACGAGTGTGGGCTGCTGCCAGGCGAAGTGGGTGACCCGGCCGGTGTGCAGCGCGGCGGCCAGGACCGCCTGGTCGTCGGCGTCCGACGCGAGCTCCAGCAGCGTGTCACCGGCCTGCTCGGAGACCACCCGGACGCCGGGGAGCGCCGCGGCCCACCCCGGCGCGGCGTCGGGCACCACGACGCGCAGCAGCCGGCCGGCCTCGCGCCGGCGGAGCTCGTCGACGGTCCCGGTGGCGACCATCCGCCCGCGGGCGAGGATGCCGACCGAGTCGCAGAGCCGCTCGACCAGGTCCAGCTGGTGGCTGGAGAAGACCACCGGGACGCCCGCGCGGGCCTGGTCCAGCAGGGCCTCGGCCAACGAGTCCACGCCGATGGGGTCCAGGCCGGAGAACGGCTCGTCGAGGATGAGCACCTCGGGCCGGCTCACCAGCGCGGCGGCCAGCTGCACCCGCTGCTGGTTGCCCAGCGACAGTTTCTCGACGGCGTCGCCGCTGCGCGGCCCCAGCCCGAGCCGCTCCACCCACTCGCCGGCCGCGTGCGTGGCCGCGGCGGAGTCCATGCCGTGCAGGCGGGCGAAGTAGGCGATCTGCTCGCCGACCTTCATCTTCGGGTAGAGCCCGCGCTCCTCCGGCATGTAGCCGACGCGGCGCCGGGACTCCTGGTCGAGCGGGCGTCCCTGCCAGCGCACCTCCCCGGCGTCGGGCCGGACCAGCCCCATGGCCACGCGCATGGTCGTCGTCTTTCCCGCACCGTTGGAGCCGCAGAAACCGAACATCGATCCCGGCGCCACCGTGAACCCCACGCCGTCGAGGACGCGGACGTCCCCGAAACTTTTCTGCAGCCCGTCGAACTCGAGCACCTGTTCCTCCTGCCGTTGGGCACGTCCGCCGGAAACCGTAGCCGAGCTCATGATCACGCCAGGGTGATCGACTCGCGGGCGCGACGTCGGGACCCCGAGAGTTCATCTCGCGACGGCCGGGAGGGTGCGGTCTGATCGGTGGATGAGCGAGCGCGACGGCGTGGCGCGGCCACCCACCGGGGTGGGCCTGGAGCAGCTGCGGTCGGCGGCGGCGGGCTGCCGGGCCTGCGAGCTGTGGCAGGACACCACCCAGACCGTGTTCGGGGAGGGGCCCGAGACCGCCCGCGTGGTCTTCGTCGGCGAGCAGCCGGGCGACCAGGAGGACCGGCGGGGCGAGCCGTTCGTCGGTCCGGCCGGCCGGCTGCTGGACAAGGCGCTGGCCGACGCCGGCATCGACCGGCGCGACAGCTACGTCACGAACTCGGTGAAGCACTTCTCGCACACCGTGAAGGGCAAGCGGCGCATCCACCAGACACCCCGGCCCGAGCACCTTCGGGCCTGCCGGCCGTGGCTGGAGGCGGAGCTCGCCGTGCTGAAGCCCGAGGTCGTCGTCGCGCTGGGTGCGACGGCGGCCAAGGGGCTCATCTCGCCGTCCTTCCGGATCACCCGCGACCACGGGCAGCTGCTGCCCTGGGCACCACCGGGCGCCCCGGCGGCGACGGAGGACGACGACGAGGACGCGCCGCACCAGACCTGGATCCTCGCCACCACGCACCCCTCGGCGGTCCTGCGCACCCCGGACGAGGCGCGCGCCGCTGCCTACGACGCCCTGGTCGCCGACCTGCGGACGGTCGCCGGTGCGCTGGCCTGATCCCACGGAGAGGACTACCGGCGAGTAGGGACCGCCGGTGCTGGTTATGCCTCCCAGCGCCCGGCCGGCCTCGCCACTCTCGGGGGCGGGCGAGCCCGGCCGGGCCCCGGGCCGTCAGCGGGTGCGCTCGACGCCGGAGCGCGAGGCGCGGAACAGCCAGAACGAGGGCACCAGGAGCGCGACGGCGGCCATCGCCAGCACCACCACGATGCCGCCGGAGACCATCGCCACCGTCACCGACGCGGCGCTCGCGAGCGCCCCGGCCCGCAGGTCGCCCAGCCGCGGGCCACCGGCGACGACGACGAGGAACACGCCCTGCATCCGGCCGCGCATCTCGTCGGGTGCCGCCAGCTGCAGCATCGACGAGCGCAGCACCGCGCTCACCATGTCCCCCGCGCCGGCGACGGCGAGGAACAGCACGGCGAGCCACAGCGACGGCGCCAGCCCGAACCCGATCACCGCCCCTCCCCAGACGGCGATGGCGCCCAGGACGACCGCTCCCTGCCGATCGACCCGCGACACCCACCCCGAGGTCAGCCCCATGGCGAGCGCGCCGACCGACACCCCGGCGAAGAGCCACCCCAGCGCGTTCGGCGAGTCGGCGAACCGCTCGGCCGAGAGCTCCGGGAAGACCGCGTTGGGCCAGGCGAACAGCATCGCGATGATGTCGACGACGAACGTCATCATCAGCACCGGCTGGGTGCGCAGGAAGGCGAACCCCTCCCCCACGCCGCGCACCGCGGCGCCCAGCCGCAGCCGGCGGGCCCGGCCGCCGGGCGGCAGCGCGGGCAGGCCGCGCAGCAGCAGCGCGGCGACCAGGAAGCCCAGCGCGTCCACCAGGTAGGCGAGGAACAGCTCCCCCTGACCGATCAGGACCCCGGCGAGCAGCGGACCGGCGATGACGCCTGCCTGGCGCACCGTCATCGCCAGGGCGTTCGCGGCCGGCACCAGCGCGGTGCCCACCAGCGCGGGGATGACGGCGCTGCGCGCCGGCTGGTTGACCGCCGCGAAGCCGGAGACGAACGCGGTGAGCACCCACAGCAGCACGAGGTTGCCGCCGCCGGGCAGCAGCGCCTGGAGGGCCAGCAGAGCGCTCGTGACCGCGGCGCCCGTCGAGGTGACGAGCATCAGCGTCCGCCGGTCGACGACGTCGGCGATCGCACCGCCGAGGAGCCCGAACACCACGAGCGGTACCAGCGCGACCAGCGAGGTGAGCCCGACGAACAGCGACCGGCCGGTGAGCTCGTAGACCTGGTAGGGGACGGCGACCAGCGTCATCTGCTGGCCGATCATCGTGGCCGCGACACCGCCGAAGAGCCGGCGGTAGGCCGGGACGCGCAGCGGCGTGGTGTCCACCGCCCACCCGCGCCGCCGCACCGGCTCGGGCACCGGCTCCACCACCGCCCGGTCCGGTTCGACCGGGTCGACCGGCCCGGGCGGCCCGCTCACGGGGCGAGCCGCTGGACGATCCAGCCCCCGCCCTCCGCCGTGTCGCGGACGAACCGCAGCCGGTCGTGCAACCGGTCCCCACCGCCCTGCCAGAACTCGACCCGTTCGGGCACCACCCGGTAGCCGCCCCACGCCGCGGGGCGGGGCAGCTTCCCCTCCGGCGTCTGCTGGTCCAGCAGCCGCACCCGCTCCTCGAGCTCGTGCCGGGAGTCGACGACGGTCGACTGCACCGAGGCCGCCGCCGCCAGCTGCGAGCCGCGTGGCCGCGGGTCCCACAGCGCATCGGAGGCGGCATCGCCGATCCGCTCCACCCGACCGGCCACCCGCACCTGCCGCTGCAGCGCGTGCCACGGGAAGACCAGCGCCGCGCGGGGGTTGACCGCCAGCTGCGCGCCCTTGGCCGAGGCGTAGCTGGTGCCGAACACGATCCCGTCGGTGTCGTAGCCCTTCATCAGCACGATCCGGGCATCCGGGGCGCCGTCGGCGTCGGCGGTCGCGACCACGACGGCGTTGGGCTCCGGGAGGTCCGCGGCGACGGCGTCGGCGAACCAGCGGTCGAACTGCTCGACCCAGGTGGCGGCGAGCTCGTCCTCGCGCAGCCGCCCGAGCGTGTAGTCGTTGCGCATGCGGGTCAGGTCGGGCACGCCGCCATGCTGACACCGGCGGCGGGGGTCGGCTCGGGAGGGCGTCCACCGCGCCCCCCGTGTGCCAGGACGGGGCCGACGGCCTAGGGTCGGCTGGCAATCGTGCGCCGTGTCCTGCGCGCACGTGGGTCCACGCGCAGAGGAGCTTGCGAGATGGCCGACGACTTCGTACCCGGCCTGGAAGGCGTCATCGCCTTCGAGACGGAGATCGCCGAACCGGACAAGGACGGCGGCGCGCTGCGCTATCGCGGCGTCGACATCGAGGACCTGGTCGGCAAGGTCACGTTCGGCAACGTCTGGGCGCTGCTGGTCGACGGCAAGTTCGGCCCGGGCCTGCCGCCGGCCGAGCCGTTCCCCATCCCGGTGCACAGCGGCGACGTGCGCGTCGACGTCCAGGCCGCCCTGGCGATGCTCGCCCCGTTCTGGGGCTACCGCCCGCTGCTGGACATCGACAGCGAGACCGCTCGCGAGCAGCTGGCCCGCGCCGCCGTCATGGCGCTGTCCTACGTCGCCCAGTCCGCCCGCGGCATCGGCACCCCCGCCGTTCCGCAGAGCCGGGTCGACGAGGCCTCGACCATCGTCGAGCGCTTCATGGTCCGCTGGCGCGGCGAGCCCGACCCCCGCCACGTGGCCGCTGTGGACGCCTACTGGACCTCGGCCGCCGAGCACGGCATGAACGCCTCGACGTTCACCGCCCGGGTCATCGCCTCCACCGGCGCCGACGTCGCCGCCGCCATGTCCGGCGCGATCGGCGCGATGTCCGGGCCGCTGCACGGCGGCGCCCCCTCCCGGGTGCTGCACATGCTCGACGAGGTCGAGAAGACCGGCGACGCGGAGAAGTACGTCAAGGACCTGCTCGACCGCAAGGAGCGGTTGATGGGCTTCGGCCACCGGGTCTACCGCGCCGAGGACCCGCGCGCCCGGGTGCTGCGCCGCTCGGCCCAGGAGCTGGGTGCGCCGCGCTTCGAGGCGGCCCTCGCGCTGGAGAACGCCGCCCTCAAGGAGCTGCGGGAGCGGCGTCCCGACCGGCCGGTCGAGACGAACGTGGAGTTCTGGGCGGCCATCGTCCTGGACTTCGCCGAGGTGCCCAGCCACATGTTCACCTCGATGTTCACCTGTGCCCGCACCGCCGGCTGGTGCGCGCACATCCTGGAGCAGAAGAACACCGGTCGCCTGGTGCGCCCGTCGGCCCGCTACGTCGGCCCCGAGCCCCGCAAGCCCGAGGCCGTCGAGGGCTGGGACACCATCAACCCCTCGGCCGCCCAGCTGGCCTGAGCGAGGACCCCGCTGCCCCCACCGCGCACGCCCGCGGTGGGGGCGCGCGGCGGGGCCGCCCGACCCGCACGACCGGAAGGCCCTCCCCGGATGAGCATCACCATCCCCGCCGCACTCCTGCCCGCCGACGGCCGGTTCGGGTGCGGTCCGTCGAAGGTGCGCCCCGAGGCGTTGCGCGCCCTCGCCGGTGACGGGGCGGCGATCATGGGCACCTCCCACCGGCAGCCGCCGGTGAAGAACCTCGTGCGGCGGGTCCGCGAGGGGCTGACCACGCTGTTCGACCTGCCCGACGGCTACGAGGTGGTGCTCGGCAACGGCGGGACGACCGCATTCTGGGACGCGGCGCTGTTCGGGCTCGTCCGCGACCGCGCCGCCTTCGGCACCTACGGGGAGTTCTCCGCCAAGTTCGCCTCCGCGGCGGTGCGGGCACCGTTCCTCGGCGACCCCGTGGTCGTGACGGCCGAGCCGGGGTCGCTGGCGCTGCCGACCGCCACCGAGGGCGTCGACACCTACGCCTGGGCGCACAACGAGACCTCGACGGGCGTCATGGCCCCGATCTCGCGCCCGCACGGCACCGAGGACGCCCTCGTCCTCATCGACGCCACCTCCGGCGCCGGCGGCCTGCCCGTCGACGTCTCGCAGACCGACGTCTACTACTTCGCCCCGCAGAAGTCCTTCGCCGCCGACGGCGGGCTCTGGGTGGCCCTGATGTCGGCCGACGCGCTGCAGCGGATCGCCGAGATCAAGGCCGCGGGCCGCTGGGTGCCCGGCTTCCTGGACCTGTCGATCGCCGTCGACAACTCCACCAGGGACCAGACCTACAACACCCCCGCGGTCGCCACCCTGTTCCTGCTGGCGGACCAGCTCGACTGGATGCTCTCCCTCGGCGGCCTCTCCGGCACCGTCGCGCGCAGCCGCGAGTCCGCCACGCGGCTCTACGGCTGGGCGGAGCAGTCGCCGTACGCGACCCCGTTCGTCCCCCACCCCGAGCACCGCAGCTTCGTCGTCGGAACCGTCGACTTCGCCGACTCCGTCGACGCTGCCGCCCTGGCGACGACCCTGCGCGCCAACGGCATCGTCGACGTGGAGCCGTACCGCGGGCTCGGCCGCAACCAGCTGCGCGTCGGCATGTTCCCCGCCGTGGACCCCGACGACGTGACGGCGCTGACGGCCTGCATCGACTACGTGACCGAGCGGCTCTGAAGAAGGGCCCCCTGCCGCCCACCGCTCGCACGCTCGCGGTGGGTCCCTGCAGGGGGCCGCAGTGGGCAGTTCCGAGGTGAAGGTTCGTAGGCGGGAGGTGAGTGTGGGCCCCGATGTCCCGTCGGGCCCCGGGATCGGCGACCTGTTCGCCGCCGGGGGCGAGGCCGGCCGGATCATGGCCGGCCTCGACTGGGCGAGCACCCCGCTCGGCCCCGTGGCCGGCTGGCCGGCCAGCCTGCGTTTCGCCGTGCGCACGGTGCTGGTGTCCAGGTTCCCGATGGTGCTGACCTGGGGCCCGGACTTCCTGCAGTTCTACAACGACGCCTACGCGCCGCTCATCGGCGCGAAGCACCCGGCGATCGGCCAGGACATCCGGCAGACCCTCGCCGAGGGCTGGCACGCGCTCGGGCCCCCGATCGAGCACGCGATGGCCACGCGCGAGGCCTCCTGGCTGCCGGGGCTGCTGCTGCTCCTCGAACGCGCCGGATACCGGGAGGAGACCTACTTCACCGTCTCCCACGCGCCGGCCTTCGACGACGACGGCGGGGTCGCCGGCATCCACGCCGTCTGCACGGAGGTCACCGGTGAGCTGCTCGCCGCCCGCCGCCAGCAGTTGCTGCACACGCTGTCGGTGGCGGGCACGCAGCTCGCCGACGAGCGGCAGACGGTCGCGACCATGTGCGCGGCCCTGCGCTCGAACCCGCTCGACATCCCCTTCGCCGCCGTCTACCTCGCCACCGACGAGGGCGCCTTCGCCCGCGTGGCGACGACCGGGGTCGACGCCGCGCTCCTGCCCGCGGTCGCCGACGCCGGCGCGGCACTACCGCCGGTCGCCTCCCTGGGGCTGACCGGCGGTCCCTGGGACGACCCGGTGACCGACGCGGTGGTGCTGCCGCTGGCGTCCGGCCACGACGCCGAGCCGGCAGGCCTGCTGGTCCTCGGCACCTCGCCCAACCAGGCCGTGGACGCCGACTACCAGGCCTTCCACCAGCTGGTGGCCGGCCAGTTCACCGGCGCGCTGGCCACCATCCGGGCGTTCGAGGACGAGCGTCGGCGGGCCGAGTCGCTCGCCGAGCTCGACCGCGCGAAGACCACCTTCTTCGCCGACGTCAGCCACGAGCTGCGCACGCCGCTCACGCTGCTGCTGGGCCCGATCGGCGACGTCCTGGAGAACACCGACCCGCCGTTGGGCGACGACGTCCGCGAGCAGCTCTCCCTGGCGCTGCGCAACGGGCAGCGCCTGCAGCGGCTGGTCAACGACCTGCTGGACTTCGCCGGCATCGAGGCCGGGCGGGCCACCCCGGTCCGCGTGGAGACCGACGTCCCGGCGTTCACCGCCGAGCTCGCCGGCATCTTCCGGTCGGCCGCCGAGCGGGCCGGGCTGCGCCTCACCGTCGCCTGCCCGCCCCTGCACCGCCCGGCCTACGTCGACCCCCGGATGTGGGAGAAGATCGTCGTCAACCTGCTGGCCAACGCGGTGAAGTACACCTTCGTCGGCGGCATCGACGTGGCTGTGCGCGGCACCGGCGACGGCTTCGAGCTCACCGTCGCCGACACCGGCGTGGGCATCGTCGCCGAGGAGCTGCCGCACCTGTTCGAGCGTTTCCACCGGGTGTCGGGCGCGACCGCCCGCACGCGGGAGGGCACCGGCATCGGCCTGGCGCTGGTGCAGGAGCTCGCCGCCCTGCACGGCGGCACGGTGACGGTGACCAGCGAGCCGGGGCGGGGCAGCACGTTCACCGTCGCCCTGCCGTTCGGCGCCCCCGACGCCGTCGTCGGCGTTCCTGCGGCCGTCCCGTCGGAGGCCGCCCACGGCGAGGCCGAGGGCTGGGAGCGGGAGGTCTCGCGCCCGGCCGACCGGGCTCCCGGCGCGGCGGACGCCACTGCGGTCCTGGTGGTGGACGACAACGCGGACATGCGCGGCTACCTCGACCGCCTGCTGCGGCCGCACTGGGCGGTGCGCACGGCGGCCGACGGGCAGGAGGCGCTCGCCGCGGTGGCCGAGCAGCGGCCGGCCCTCGTGCTGACCGACGTGATGATGCCGCGCGTCGACGGCTTCGAGCTGCTCCGGGCGCTGCGCGGGGACCCGGCCACCCGGGACATCCCGGTGATCATGCTGACGGCCCGCGCCGGGCAGGACGCCTCGGTCGAGGGCCTGGAGGCCGGCGCCGACGACTACCTGGCCAAGCCGTTCCGCGCCGCGGAGCTGCTCGCCCGGGTACGGGTGGTGCTCGAGCGGGCGGCCGGTCGCGCCGTGACCCCGGGGACGACGCGGGAGGTCGGCGAGCCGCCCCGGCCGGCCACCTCCCCGCTGCCCGCGCCGCTGGTGGCCACGCCGGTGGGCCGGCCGGCGCCGGCGTCGGACCCGGGTCCGCAGCCGTCGACCGGCCCCGACGGCGCCCGGAACCGGGCGCACTGGCAGCTGCCGTCGGTCCTCTCCTCGATCCCGGTGATCCGCCGCCGGCTCCGCGGCCTCCTGGCCGACGCCGGGGTCGGCGCCGACCAGTCCTACGACCTGCTCCTGGCGGCCTGCGAGGCGGCCAGCAACGCGATCGAGCACGCTCAGGAGCCGACCCGGCCCGTCGTCGAGGTCACCGCCGTCGTCGGGGACGGCGCGGTGGAGATCACGGTCCGCGACCACGGCCAGTGGCGGGAGCGGATGCCGAGCATGGACCGCGGCCGCGGCTCCACGCTGATGAGCGCGGTCGCCGAGGTCACCGCCGTCCCGGGTCCCGAGGGGACGACCGTGCGGATCCGGTCGGCGCTGCAGCCGGCCGCCTGACCGCGGAGCTCCTCAGCGGAGCAGCCAGGTGTCCTTGCTCGCCCGATCGAGTTCCCCCGGCCGGTCGTCCCGGGCCACCCGGGTCAGGGCGAGCGGCAGGGTGGCGGTGGTCTCGCCGGCCACGGAGAACAGCCGCAGCTCCACCGGCCGGGGACGCAGGCACCCGTCGACCAGCGTCGGCGCCGTCGAGGCGGCCAGCGGCTCCCGGGCCACGAACCGGTGCGGGGCGGCGGCGATCTCGGCCCGCAGCGCAGCGAGCTCCGCCGCCGAGCAGGCCGGGCCGAGCACCACCTGCCGGCCGCCGTACCCGGCGACCGACTCGACCTCCAGCTCCGGCAGCCGGTCGGCGACCTCCGCCCACGCCGCGGGGTCGGCGAGCACCCACGTCCGCGCCGAGCCCAGCAGCGGCTCCTCGCCGAGGTAGAAGCGGATCATGGCCGGGACCCAGGCGTAGCCTGCCGCGTCGTCGGCCACCCCGTTGCCGGGCACGTTGGCCAGCCCGAGCCGCCCGGCCCGCACCGCTTCGGTGAGCGCCAGCCCGAGCGGGACGCCCGCGCCGGTGGGGTAGGCGCCGAGCAGCGCGTCGTCGAAGCGCCGGTAGAGCACGTCGACCGGTACCCGGCCCCCGTCGACGGCGACCTCCACTCCCCCGTCGGCGCGCGGCCACAGGTCACCGGCCCGCACCAGCGGGGCGTCGAGGGCGTCGGCCAGCAGCCGGTGCTCGAACCAGGACCCGTCGTTCTCGCCCTGGGTGAGCACCGCGATCCGCGGCGCCCCGGGCACCGCCGGCGGGGCGGCGGCCGCCAGTGCACCGGCCAGCAGCGGAACGGCGTCCCCCGGTTCCCGCAGCCGCTCCCCGGCACCGGCGAACAGCTCCGGCAGCGCGGCGCGGGCGGAGTCCCGGTCGGCGAGCGCGTACCCGATGCCGGACGGCACCCGCAGGTCGTCGCGGAGCACCACCCAGCGGTCGTCGTCGGTGCGGACGAGGTCGGCCGCGGCGACGGTCGCGCGAGGCTGACCTCGCCACGCGCGGGCGACGGCGTCCGGATCCCGGCCCGGCCCGTGCGTCACGGCCCACTCGGGCAGCGCACCGGCCCGGACGATCTCGGCCGCGCGGTCGGGGTCGCCGCGCCGGCGCCCGGCCGGGCGGTAGGCGTCGGCGAGGAAGGCGTTCAGCGCCCGGTGCCGCTGCGCCATCCCGGCCGACAGCGTCCGCCACGTGCCGGCGTCGACCAGCCGTGGGACGGGGTCCAGGGGCACCGGGCGCAACTGCTGCCGGCCGTCCACCCACGTGCCGACGACGACGCCGCGTTCCTGCCGCCGGAGCCGCAGCTCCGCCTCGGCGGCCGCCAGCCCGGTCGCCCCGAGGCGCTCCAGGGCAGCGATCGGCCCGGCCCACCCGTCGCGCAGCCGGCCGTCGGCAGCGACGGCCTCGTCGCTGCGGGCGGTGGGGTAACCGGCGAAGAGTTCCCCGCTCACAGCCACCGATCGAACCAGGCGGCGAGCCGCTCGCCCAGTTCGACCAGGTGCTCCCGGCCGACGATGGCGTGCCCCTCGCCGGCGAAGAGCAGCAGGTCGGCGCGCGCACCGCGCGCCTGCAGCGCCTGGTGCGCCTGCACCGACTCGGCCACCGGCACGTTCGTGTCGCGGTCCCCGTGCACGAGGAGCACCGGCGCGGTGAGCCGGTCCAGGGCCGTCATCGGCGAGAGGGCGGCCAGCATCTCGCGGTCGGCGACCGGGTCGCCGTACTCGGTCACCGAGGCCGCGGCCATCCACGGCTCGGTGCCGGCGAAGAAGGTGCGCAGGTCGCTCATCCCGGCCAGCGAGGTGCCGGCCGCGAAGAGCTCGGGCCACCGGGTGAGGGCGACGAGGGTGAGGTACCCGCCGTAGGACCAGCCGTGGGCGCCGACCCGGCCGGGCGCCGCGATGCCCGCGGTCACCAGCTCGTCCACCGTCGTCCGGACGTCGGCGAACGAGGACTCGCGCGCGGGCCCGTCGTCGGCGGTCATGAAGGCCCGCCCGAACCCGCCCGAGCCGCGCACGTTCGGGGCGAAGACCGTGAGCCCCGCGGCCACCATGCTCTGCGTGATCGGCGACCAGTTCGGCCGCGCCTGCCCCTCCGGTCCGCCGTGGAAGCTGACCACCGTGCGGTTGGGGCCGCGGGTGCCCTCGGGCACGTACAGCCAGCCGGAGAGCCGGACGCCGTCCGGGGCGAGGTACTCGTGGCGCACCGGCTCGACCACGCCCGGCACCTCCGGGCTGGTGGGCGAGCAGGCGAGCGGTTCGGGTGCGCCCGCGCCGTCGAGCGGCACCCGCCACAGCCCCCGGGGGGCGCGCGGCCCGGACAGCTCGGCGATCAGCGCGTCGCCGTCGGCGGCCGGCGCCCACCCCGACAGCACCGGTCGGGGGAGCTCGATCCGCCGCACCACGGCCCCGTCGGCCCTGGCGTGCAGCCACAGCTGGCTCACCCCGTCGGCGTTCCACACCGCGAGCACCGTGCCGTCCGGGCGCACCGCGTACCCGTCGAGGTCGGCGTCGGCGCGCTGCAGGACCGTCCGGCCGGGTCCGGGCACCCCGTCGGTCAGGGGGACGGCGACCAGGCCGGCGCGATCGGCCCCGGGCGGCCCGGGCAGCGCGGCACGGACGTGCACGGTGGCCCCGTCGTCGGTGAACCGGCCGTCCTCGGAGGCGATGCCGCCGGGGGCGTCCAGGGGGAGGACCCGCCGCTGGATGCCCGTGGCGACGTCGATGACCACGATGTGCCGGTAGGCGCGCGGGCCGCGCCGGGCGAGGACGGTGCGGTGGTCGGCGGAGACGGCGGTGACGACGAGGAAGCCGCCGGAGGCCAGCGTGCGCTGCTCTCCGGTGACCACGTCGACCAGGACCACGTCGGCGTCCGGTCCGCTGCCCGGGGCGATCGAGCAGGCGTAGTGCCGCGGCCCCACCCAGCAGCCGGCGAAGACCGCCGCACGTGGATCGGCACCGGCCACCAGCCGGCGATCCGTGCCGTCGGGGCGGACGACGTGCAGTTCGGCGCAGATGGACCCGCCGGGGCTGACCAGGTAGGCCAGCCGCGCGCCGTCGGGCGACCAGGCGGCGGAGATCACCTCCTGGTCGGTGCCGGACACCTGGACCGGTGGGGTCCGGCCGTCCAGCGCGGCCACCTCCAGCCGGGGCAGCCCCGATCGGTCGGTGACGTAGGCGACGCGGCGGCCGTCCGGGGCCGGCGCCGGGCACCAGGCCGCGGTGGCCCCGGCGATCCCTGCGATGGCGCGGCGGACCCGCGCCGGCAGCACCTCCGGGGGCGCCAGGAGCTCCAGGGCGGCGCATCCCGCGGGCGCGGCCGTCCACTGGTCGGTCACGGGGCTGGCCATCGCTCCTCCTCGGCTCGGTGCGGCGCCGCCGGCGAGCCGCCCACTGTGGCGGTCGCGCGTTTCGGGCGTGTGTCAGCGCTGACATCGGCGTGCGACGACGTCGTCCGCACCCCTCCCCCGGGGGAACCCGCCGCTCCCCGCCGCAGACGCGCCACGCCGGTGCGCCTGCGCGCCGCTCGCGCCCGATCCCGATAACCTCGGGGACCGGGATCGGCGTCCGGACCCACCGCGCCGGCTGCAGGAGGTCGCCCATGCGCACACTGCGCCTCGTGGCGCTCTCCGACGACGGGAAGAGCCTCGTCCTCGTCGCGGACGGCCCCGACAGCCCCGACGGCGAGCGGTTCGAGCTCCCGATCGACGAGCGCGTCCGTGCGGCGGCCCGCGGGGACGCCCGCCGGCTGACCCAGATCGACGTCGACTCCGGCAGCGAGCTCCCGCCCCGGGTGATCCAGTCCCGCATCCGCGCCGGGGAGACCCCCGAGCAGGTCGCCGCCGCCACGGGTGCCCGGGTGGAGCGGATCATGCGTTTCGCCCACCCCGTGCTGCAAGAACGGGAGCGCGTGGCCACCCAGGCCCGCGAGGCGCGGGTCCGGCTCACCGACGGGGCACCGGGGGCGGTACTCCAGCACTTCATGGTCGAACGGCTGCGGCTCATCGACACCGACATCGACGCCGTCGCGTGGGACGCCCACCGGGACGACGAGGGCACCTGGGTGGTCACCGGCGCGTGGCGCGCAGGGGCCAAGTCCGGCACCGCGCGCTGGAACTTCGACCTGCAGTCCCGCACGGTCTCCCCGGGGGACGCCGCGACGGCGGACTTCGCCGAGGGCACCCGCCTGGTGCGGGTCGTGCCCGAGGTGCCGGCCGGCCTGCCCTCGCCGGCCGCCCGCAACCGGCCGGTCTCGGTGGTGCGCAGCCCGGAGCCGCCCCCCGCCCCGGCCGGGGAGGACGACGCGCCCGTGCGCGACGTGCACGCCCCCGACGGGACCCCGGCCGACGACGAGGCGCTGGCCACCCTGCTCGACGAGGTCGCCGAGCACGACACCGTGGTGCTCGGCCGGGGGCAGAGCACCGACGAGGACGGCGACGAGGACCCGCGCGCCCGCATCCCGGCGTGGGAGGACATCGTCTTCGGGGTCCGCCGCAACCGCTGACCAACCGCACGTGGAACAGCCGGCAGGACTGGGTAGTCGCTCCGGCATGAGTGCTTCGGTGTCGATGCCGCTGGGCGGCGTGCAGGTCGGTTCCTACGACAGCTACGAGCGGGCGCAGGCCGCCGTCGACTACCTCTCCGACGAGAAGTTCGCGGTCGAGAACGTGACGATCATCGGGAGCGACCTGCGCATGGTCGAGACGGTGACCGGCCGCATGACGACGGGCCGGGCGGTCGCCGCAGGCGCCGCGGCCGGCGCCTGGTGGGGTCTGTTCGTCGGCCTCCTGCTGGGCATCTTCGCGCCCGACGGGACCAGCTGGATCGGGTCGGTGCTGACCGGCCTGCTCATCGGTCTGGCCTTCGGCGCCGCCTTCGGCGGCATGGGGTACGCCGCCACCCGCGGCAAGCGCGACTTCACCAGCACCAGCAAGATCGTCGCCAGCCGGTACGACGTGATGTGCCACCCCTCGCACGCCGAGGAGGCCCGCGCGATGCTGGCCCGGTTCTCGCTGCGCGGCTGACTAGCGCAGGGTGGCGAAGGCCACCGCCGCGGCGGCGGCCACACCGAGGGAGTCGACCCCGGTGCGCATCGGGATGCGGGCTCGCACCCGCGCCGTCCGCTGCGCCTCCGGCGTGAGACCCGGCCCCTCGGCGCCCAGCAGCACGGCGGTGCGCGGGTGCGCCCGCGGGTCGACGTCGCCGAGGTCCACCGCGTCGGCCGCCGGGGTGAGCGCGACGGTGAGGTAGCCCGCTTCGTGCAGCCGCGCGAGCCCAGCCGGCCAGTCGGGCAGGACGGCGAACGGTAGCGATAGCACGTGCCCCATCGAGACCCGCACCGACCGGCGGTACAGCGGGTCGGCGCAGCGCGGGTCCAGCAGCAGCCCGTCGACGCCGAGGGCCACCGCCGAGCGGGCGATCGAGCCCAGGTTCTCGGCGTCGTTGAGCGCCTCGAGGACCGCCAGCCGGCGCGGCCCCGCCGGGTCCGGGCCGGTCAGCACCTCGTCCGGGTCGGCCGGCGGGAGGCGGTCGGCGGAGGCGACCACGCCGCGGGTGAGCCGGAACCCGATGACCTCCGAGAGCACCCACTTGTCCGCCTCGAAGGCCGGGACGTCCCCGGGCAGGCCGAGCGCGGCCACCCGTCCCGGCACACCGAACACCGCGCGCACCCGGTACGGCGAGGCGAGCAGGCGCTCGACCGCCGGCACCCCCTCCACGATGACCGGCCCGGTGCCCCGCTCCCTGCCCGCCGGGCGGTCCCCGGCCTTGAGGTCGCGGAAATCTGCGACGCGGGGATCGGCCGGGTCGGTGATGACGACGGGTGCAGGCACGGGCGCCGATTCTGCCCGCACCGGGCGGGCGACCCTGCGCGCGCCCGGCCGCGGGCGCGCGACCCGTTGACGGCACCCAGCAACTCATCTAGCGTTGAGTTCATCAGCCGTTGAGTTGTGGGGAGCGCGTCATGGACGCCGTCACCGTCACCGATCTCGTCGTCGACCGCGGGAAGCGCTGCGTGCTCCCCGGTCTCTCCTTCGCCGTCCCGGCCGGCCAGGTGACCGGGCTGCTCGGGCCGAGCGGCAGTGGGAAGAGCACGCTGATGCGGGCGGTCGTCGGGGTGCAGCGGGTGCGCTCCGGCACGGTCACCGTGCTCGGGGAGCCCGCCGGCTCCCCCGGCCTGCGCAGCCGGGTCGGGTACGTCACCCAGTCGCCCAGCGTCTACCCCGACCTCACCGTCCGGGAGAACGCCCGCTACTTCGCCGCCCTGTACGGCCGCGGGGCGCGTGAGGCCGACGCCGCGATCGCCGACGTGGGGCTGGGCGGAGCCGCCGGGCAGCTCGTCGCCGACCTCTCCGGCGGGCAGCGCGGCCGCGCCTCCCTGGCGTGCGCACTGGTCGGCGAGCCCGAGCTGCTGGTCCTCGACGAGCCGACCGTCGGCCTGGACCCGGTGCTCCGGGTCGAGCTCTGGGAACGCTTCCACGCCCTGGCCCGCGCCGGGACGACGCTGGTCGTGTCCAGCCACGTGATGGACGAGGCCGCCCGGTGCGACCGGCTCCTCCTTCTCCGCGACGGCGCGCTGCTCGCCGACACGACACCGGGGCAGCTGCGCGCCGACGGCCGCTCCGACGACCTGGAGACGGCGTTCCTGACCGTCGTCCGCGCCCGCGAGGCGGTGGCCCGGTGACCGCCGCCGGCCCGCGGCTCACCGCGACGACCGCGGCCCGCGTCCTGCGCCAGCTGCGGCACGACCACCGCACGATCGCGATGCTGCTCGTGCTGCCGAGCCTGCTCCTGGGCCTGCTGTACCTGCTGTGGGCGGACGTCCCGACCGCCCCCGGGCAGCCCGGCACCTTCGACCGCGTCGGGCTGGCGATGCTCGGCGTCTTCCCCTTCGTCGTGATGTTCCTCGTGACCAGCATCGCCATGCTGCGCGAGCGCACGTCCGGCACGCTCGAGCGGCTGCTCACCACTCCCCTGTCCCGGCTGGACCTGCTGCTCGGCTACGGCCTGGCGTTCGGGCTGGCCGCGGGTGTGCAGGCGGTGGTCACCGTGACGGTGGCGACGACGCTGTACGACCTGGACGTGGCCGGGTCCGTCGGGCTCGTCGTCCTCGTCGCCGTGGTCGACGCCGTGCTCGGGGTCGCGCTGGGGCTGCTGGCCAGCGCCTTCGCGCGCAGCGAGTTCCAGGCGGTGCAGTTCATGCCGGTGGTCGTCCTGCCCCAGTTCTTCCTCTGCGGGCTGCTCGTCCCCCGCGAGCAGATGGCCGGGTGGCTGCAGGCGATCAGCGACGTCCTCCCGCTGACCTACGCGGTCGAGGCCCTGCGCGAGGTCGGGCGCTCGGCGGAGGCGACCGGCACGATGGTGCTGGACGTCGGCATCGTGGCCGGCGCCGCCCTGCTGGCGCTCGCGCTGGCGGCGGCCACCCTGCGGAGGAGGACCGACTGAACGCCGGCGACCAGCCACCACGGCGACGCACCGGACGGCGTCCCGGCAGCCCCGGCACCCGGGACGCGGTGCTGGCCGCCGCGCGGGAGGCGTTCGCCGAGCGGGGGTTCGACGGCGCCACCATCCGGCAGATCGCCACCGCGGCCGGCGTCGACCCCGCCCTGGTGCACCACTACTTCGGCAGCAAGGACCAGCTCTTCCTCGCCGCGATCGAGGCCCCGGCCGACCCCGCCCAGCTGCTGCCCGAGGTGCTCGCCGGCACGCGGGAGGAGCTGGGCGGCAACGTCGTCCGCATGCTGCTGCGGGTCTGGGACGGGCCGGGGCGCACCGCCGGTCTGGCGCTGGTGCGTTCGGCGGTGGGCAACGAGTGGACCGCCCGCCTGCTGCGCGAGTTCCTGGTCACCCAGGTGCTGCGCCGGGTGCTCGGCTCCCTGGACCTCGACCCCGCCGAGCGCGACGCCCGGGGCGCCCTGGCCGCCTCGCAGCTGGCCGGGCTGGTGGTCACCCGGTACGTGCTGCGCCTGGAGCCGCTCGCGTCGGCCCCGCCCGAGTGGTTGGTGGGCACGATCGGCCCCACGGTGCAGCGCTACCTCACCGGCGAGCTGGACCTGCCCCGCTGAAAGAGGACCCCCCTGCCCCCCACGACTCGCAGGCTCGCCGCGGGACCCTGCACGGGGGCCTTCAGCGGGCGGTACGGGCCAGCTGGCGGCTCTGCGCGACCAGCCGCCCGGTGGAGTCCCAGACCCGGTAGTCCTCGTCGGACCAGCCGCCGGCGATCTCGCTGGCCCGCGCCTCCACGAGGCACCAGCCCGGGGCCGGCAGCGCCCGCACGAGCACCTGCAGCTGCACGGTCGGCGCCCAGCCCATCCGGCCGGTGGCGAAGCTCGTGGGCGGCAGCACGTCGGCGAAGGTGAGCAGCGCCAGCGGGTCGGCCGGGCGGCCGTCGGCCAGCCGCACCCACGCCCGGAGCACCGGCTCGTCGGAGGGCTGCCCGAGCGCCCACGTCGCGGTGGCCGGGTCCAGCCGGCTCTCCACGTGCCGCGTCAGCCCGGGCAGCTGCACCGGCACGGCCGCCAGGTGGGCGTTCGCGGCCATGTCGATGCACTCGTCGGGCCTGGGCACCTCGGGCGCCGGGAGGGAGTACTCGGGGGCGTCGTCGGCGAGCGTCGCCGTCGTCGCCTGGACCGTGAGGACCGGCCCGTTCGCGTCCGCGAGGGTGACCAGCGAGTGGGCCAGCGTCCGACCCGCCGGCCCGGGCGTCACGGCGAGGGTGGCCGGGCCGGCCGCCGCCGCCCGCAGGTAGCTGGCCGACAGTGCGACCGGGTGCTCGTGCGGGCTCTCCAGCACCGCCGCGCGCCCGGCGACCGACAGCAGGTAGCCGCCGTTGAGGATCCCGCCACCGACCTCCCACTCCGGGTGGAGGTCGGCGAGGAGCGCGCCGGCCTCGCCCCGCCGCACGGCGGTCGCGGCGTCGAAGTCGGAGAGGGCCTGGTCAACGTTGTGCGGCACGTCGGACAGGGTGCCAGGGCGGCCGGCGTGGACCGCACGCGCCTCGGCTCGGGCGACCGCGCCGCCCCGCCTGCACGCGGTGACTCAGCCGACCGCCCAGTGGGCGACCACCGTGTACGCCGGCTCGGCACCGAGCCGGCTCTCCCAGAGCCGGATCTCGCGCACCGGCCACTCCGGCCCCCGGTAGCCGGCGAGCCGGTCGGTCAGCGAACCGTCGGCGGGCCGCCCGGGGCGCCAGCGCCCCAGGGTGAGGTGCGGGCGGAACGGCCGGTCCTCCACCGGCAGCTCCAGACCGCGGGCGACCCCGGCCAGCCGCCCGGCCAGCGCGGCCAGCGGGTCGACGTCGCCGTCGAGCCCGGCCCAGGCCACCTGCGGACGGCGCACCGACCCGAACCGCCCGCCCCCGGCCAGCCGCAGCGTCATCGGCGGCGTCGCGGTGACGGCGGGCGCGGCGGCGGCCACGAGGCCGGGCACCACGGCGTCCGGGACCTCGCCCAGGAACAGCAGCGTCAGGTGCCAGCGCTCGGCACGGCTCCACCGCGGCGCCCCCGGGAGCTCCCGCAGCGGGGCCAGCGCCCGCTCGAGGTCGCGGCGCGCGGACTCGGGCGGGTCGACGGCGAAGAAGAGCCGGCGCGCGGGACCGGCGGTCAGAGGGGCACCTGCAGCCCCGCGGCGCGCAGCGCGCAGGCGACCCGGAGGCGCTCGACCTCGCGGGCGCGGTCCTGCCGCAGCGCGGCCAGGTCCGAGGTCACCCCGAGCATCCCGGCCGCCTCGAGGAGGACGTCGTCGTACGCGGCCTGCAGCGCGCGGCGGCGGGCCATCGGCACCCCGGCCGCCACCAGCTCGAGCTGGCGCCCGAGCCGGCGCAGGTCCGCGGCCACGTGCTGCACCGAGCGCCCGGGCGCCGCGGGGTGCCGCGCCGCGTGGCGGCGGGCCGATCGAGCCTCGATCCACCGGATCAGCGGGCCGAAGCCGGCGACCAGGCCGGCGAACGCGGCGAGCAGTGCGACGAGCTGGATGAGTGCGGCCATGGCGTTCCCCTGCGCACGGGCGGTTCCGGTGCCCGCCGACGGTACGCGCACCCCGGCCGCTCAGAGCGACTGCTGACCGGGGGCCTTCTCGCTGAGCTCCTCCTCCACGGTGCGCACCTGCGCGGAGGGGACGGCCGGGCGGGGGGCGGCCTGGACCCGCAGCCGCAGCGGCGTGCGCTGCACCGCCAACCGCAGGCCTCCGCGGTGGGCCAGCCAGGCCGCGGCGCCGAGGCCGGCGACGACGCACACCCCGCCGCCGAGGATGAGCCCCCACGGGGCACCCAGGTGCTCGGAGACCCACCCGACCAGCGGCGCGCCGACCGGGGTGCCGCCCATGAAGCACATGAAGTAGAGCGCCATGACCCGCCCGCGCATCTGCGGGTCGACGCCGAGCTGGACGAAGCTGTTGTTCGCCACGCTGAACACCAGCGCCGCCGCGCCGGTCGGTACGAGCAGCAGCGCGAAGCTGAGGTGGGTGGGCATGAGCCCGGCGACGACCGTGCACGCACCGAAGACCACCGCCGAGCCGACGAGGAAGCGCTGCCGGGGCCGCACGCTGCGCCGGGTGGACAGCAGCGCACCGGTGAGCGAGCCGACGGCGAAGCAGGTGGACAGCAGCCCGAACGCCTGGGCGCCGAGGTCGAAGGTCTCCCGGGCCATCAGCGCGATGGTGACCTGGTAGTTGAAGCCGAAGGTGCCGAGGACGAACGCCAGCCCCATCGCCAGCAGCAGGTCGGGGTGGGCCCAGGTGTAGGCGAGCCCGGCGCGCAGCTGCCCCCGCCCCCGCGCCACCGGCGGGCTCGGGGTGAGCTCGTCGGTCCGCATGCCGGCGAGCGCGGCGAGGGTGAAGGCGAAGCTGGCGGCGTTGAGGAAGAAGGCCGGCGCGGTGTTGCCCGACGCCGCTCCGATCAGCAACCCGGCCAGCGCCGGCCCGACCAGCCGGGCCCCGTTGAAGATGGTCGAGTTGAGGCTGACCGCGTTGGTGATCAGCGCGGGGCCGACCATCTCCGGGACGAACGCCTGGCGCACGGGCATGTCGACGGCGGAGACCGCGCCGAGCATCCCGGCCAGCACGAACACGTGCCACAGCGCCACCGCCCCGGTGGCCACCAGTACCCCGAGGACCAGCGAGAGCAGCCCCATGGCGCTCTGGCTGACCAGCAGCAGCCGGCGCTTGGGGTAGCGGTCGGCGAGCACGCCGCCGTACATGCTCAGCAGCAGCGACGGGCCGAACTGCAGGGCGGTGATCAGCCCGAGCGCCACGCCGCTGTCGTCGGACAGCTGCAGCACCAGCCAGTCCTGGCCGATGCGCTGGATCCAGGTACCGGTGAGGCTGAGCAGGTTGGCCGAGGCGTAGCGGCGGAAGTTGCGCACCCGCAGGGCGCGGAACATGCCGCGCCCCGGCTCCGGCGGCGTCCGCTGGTCAGTGCTCGTCCAGGTCACCCCTGGCCAGCTCGTCCATGATCTCGGCCGCCTCGCGCAGGACCGCCCGCTCCTCGGCGGTCAGCTGCTGCAGCCGGCCGGCGAGCCACGCCTCCCGCGCCCGCGCCTCCGCCGACAGCAGCTCCTCGGCCGCCGGCGTGAGCTCGATGATCACCTGGCGCCCGTCGGTGGGGTGCGGCGTGCGGGTCACCAGCCCGGCCGTCTCCAACGCGACGACGACGCGGGTCATCGACGGCGGCTGCACCCGCTCGTGGCCGGCCAGCTCCCCCGGGCTCATCGGGCCGTGCTGCTTGAGCGTCGACAGCGCCGCGAGGTGGGTGAGGGTGACCGAGGTGTCCACCCGCTGGTTGCGCAGTCGCCGGGAGAACCGCATGACCGCCAGCCGCAGCTCGTGGGCGAGCGCGGCGGTGTCCAGCGTCGTCCGGCCCACGATCGTTAGCCTAACTCAGCAGCCGGGGTCAGAAGAGCTGCTGCAGCGGCTCGAGCGCGAAGTAGACGCCGAACATGAGCGCCACCACCCACATGAGCGGGTGGATGTCCCGGCGCCGCCCGACCGCCAGCCGCAGCAGCACGAAGCTGATGACGCCGGCCCCGATGCCGTTGGTGATCGAGTAGGTGAACGGCATCAGCGCGATGGTGAGGAACGCCGGGATGACCAGGGACATGTCGTCCCAGGTGAGGTGCTTGATCTGGCTGATCATCAGCGCGCCGACGATGACGAGCGCGGGGGCGGCTGCCTCCGACGGCACCACCGCCACCAGCGGGGTGAAGAAGACCGCGACCAGGAACAGCAGGCCGGTGACGATGCTGGCCAGCCCCGTGCGGGCGCCGTCGGCCACACCGGCGGTGCTCTCGATGTACGTGGTGTTCGACGAGACGCTGCCCGCGCCACCCGCGGCGGCGGCCAGCGAGTCGACGAGCAGGACCGGCTGCGACTTGGGCAGGTTGCGCTTCTCGTCGAGCAGGTCGCCCTCGGCCCCCACGGCGGTCACCGTGCCGACGGTGTCGAAGAAGTCCGCGATCATGATCGAGAAGACGATGAGCAGGGCGGCGACGACGCCGATGCGCTCGAACCCGCCGAACAGGGAGAAGTTGCCGAGCAACGAGAAGTCGGGGCTGCCGACGACGTCGTCGGGCAGCGCCGGCACCTGCAGCGCCCACCCGCGGGGGTTCTCCCCGTCGTCGCCGAAGCGGGGGCCGACCCCGGCGATCGCCTCGACGACGATGGCGAGCACCGTCGTCGCCACGATGCCGATGAGCAGCGCGCCCTTGACCTTGCGGACGACCAGCAGGCTCATGAGCAGCAGACCGACGACGAAGACGAGCATCGGCCAGCCGGCGAGCTGCCCGCCGACACCGAAGCTGATCAGCGGGTTGCCCGGCCGGATGATGCCGGCGTCGGCCAGCCCGATGATCGCCAGGAAGAACCCGATGCCGACGGCGATCGCGGTCTTCAGCTGGGCCGGGATCGCCTCGAAGACGGCCCGGCGGAAGCCGGTCAGCACCAGGACGGTGATGAGCAGGCCCTCGAGCACGACCAGGCCCATGACCTCCGGCCAGGACAGCTGCGTGGCCGCGAAGACGGCGACGATCGCGTTGATGCCCAGGCCGGTGGCCAGCGCGAACGGGTAGCGCCCGACGATGCCCATGAGCAGCGTCAGCGCGCCGGCGAGCAGCGCGGTGACCGCGGCGATCGAGCCGAACGGAAGCACCGTGCCCTCGACGTCGGCGCCCGGCGTGCCGTCCGGCCCCGCGATGCTGGTCAGGATGATCGGGTTGAGCACCACGATGTAGGCCATCGTGAAGAACGTCGTGATCCCGCCGCGCACCTCGCGGCTCACCGTCGACCGGCGCGCGCTGATCTCGAAGTAGCGGTCCAGCCCGTTCTTCGGCCGCACCCGCGGCCCCTCGCTGCGGCGCGGGGTGGTGGGAGGCGTGCCGGCCGAGACGTCGGCGGGGGTGCTGCCGTCGGTGGCGGCGGCGCTGGCGCCACCGGACGGACGGGACTTCTGCGGCATGCGGGTTCTCCGGGGCGGTGCGAGCGGCCAACGAGCGGCGCCAGCGTGCCACACGCACGTGGCAAGCAGGTCGCCCCGTGACCGAGCCGGGATCTAAGGTGCCGTCGTGCCCGGTCCCGGAAAGCAGGCTCCCCCGCCGTTGCAGGTGGACACCGCGCGCGTGGTGCTCGCCGGGATCGCGCTGTGGGCGGTCGCCCTGGTCGTCCTGCTGCTGCTGGGCGACCGGGTGGACCGCATGTGGACCTGGACGTGCGTCGCCGCGATCGGGCTGGCGCTCCTGGGGCTCGGCGTCATGAAGCTGCAGGGGCAGCTGGGCCGGCGCGACCGCGGCTGACCCGCGATCAGTCGCTCAGGACGTCGTACTCCGAGGTGTCGTAGCGCGCAGAGGTGACCACCTCGGTCTCCTCGACGACGACGAGGGTCGCCTGGCTGTGCGCGCCGCACCCGTAGTCGGCCGCCACGACCCGACCGTCGCCGGGGGCGTAGGCGTTCCCGCACGCACCGACGAACTGCCGCAGCGAGCCGGCCAGCGGGAGGTAGAACCCGCAGGTCGCACAGGGGCCGGGTGCCTGCCGGGCCATCGGCGACGTCGGGCCGAACTCCCCCGACGTCCAGCGGGCCACCGCCTCCGACCGGCCCTCCCGCGACATGACGCGCTCCCGGCCGAGGCCGATCTCGGCGGCGACCACCCGTCCCTCCGGGTCGTCGGCGGAGTCGTCGTCGGTCGTGTACGCCGGCACCAGCCGCGGGTCGTCCTCGGTGGCCGGCAGGACGTCGCCCACCGAGAGGTCGCCCGGCCGCAGCCGCTCGTGCCACGGCACCCAGGCCGGGGCCAGCAGCGCCTGCTCACCGGGGAGGAGCACCACCTCGTCGACGGTGATCCGCTCCTCGCCGGAAACCCGGGCGATCGTGACCGCCCAGTGCCAGCCGACGTAGCCGGGCAGCCGGCTGGCGAAGGTGTGGGTGAGCACCTCCCCCAGCTCGGGGGGACCGACCGACTCCGCGGTGGCCCCCAGGTGCTCGCCGACCGCGTCGGCGGCGCCGGCCGTCTCGACGGCCGCCGCTCGGGCCTGCTCGATCGCGGCGGTCAACGGCTCGGCCGCTGGGGAGGCGGGCCGGACGGGCGCGGGGGACTCGGACACGACTCCCATTGTGGCGGACGACCGGTCCGGCGTCGCGGACCGGACTCCCAGGTGGGTGCGGCACCATGGGCGGCGTGTCCGCCTCCAGCCGCCCGCCCGGCGCACGCCGGTGGTCGCGGGCGGGCAGGCAGGAGGCGGCGCCGCTGGACACCACCCCGCTGGACACCACCCCGCTCGGGGTGCCGCGGCCGCAGACCCGGCCGATGCCCGCGGCCACCCCGAAGATCACCGTCACCCGGGTCGCCGCCGCCCGCAGCCGCGAGCTGACCACCGCCGCCGCCCGCCGGATCCGCGCCGCCAGCCGGGCCGACGGCGCGGGTGAGAGCGGGCTGACCCAGCTGCTGTGGGTCAACGCCCTGCACATGGCCGGGGACGCGATGATCGCCGTCTCCCTGGCCGGCACGCTGTTCTTCGCGGCCACCACCGACGCCCAGCGCGGCAACGTCGCGCTGTACCTGCTGGTGACGATGGCGCCGTTCGCCCTGCTCGCGCCGGTCATCGGCCCCGCGCTGGACCGGCTGCAGCGCGGCCGCCGGTGGGCGCTGGCGGCGTCCCTGGGCGGGCGGGCAGCGCTGGCCCTGGTGATGGCCGGGCACTTCGACGACCTGTGGCTGTACCCGGCGGCCCTGGGGGTGCTGGTGCTGTCCAAGGCGCACAACGTGCTGCGGGCGGCGGTGGTCCCCCGCGTGCTGCCGGGCGCGATGTCGCTGACCTCGGCGAACGCGCGACTGTCGGTCTTCGGCCTGGCGACGGCAGGGGTGGCCGGTGGCCTGGCCGCCGGGGTGGCCGCGCTGATCGGCTTCGACTGGGAGCTGTGGGCGACCGCCGCGGTGTTCCTGTGCGGGGCGGTGCTGGCCGTCCGGCTCCCCCGGCACGTCGACGTCCCGGCGGGCGAGGAGCCCGCCGACGTCCTGCGCACCGCCGAGATCCCGGTGCAGGGCCGGGGACGCCGGCGGGTGAGCCCGCACGTGGTGCTGGCGCTGCGGGCCAACGCGGCGCTGCGCGGCCTGGGCGGCTTCCTCACCATCTTCGCCGCCTTCCTGGTGCAGGCGACGTTCGCCGACGGCTGGTCGGCCACCCTCGCGCTCGGCGCGCTCGCGGCCGCCGCAGGGCTCGGCAGCTTCACCGGGACCGCGGTGGGCTCACGGCTGCACACCGCCGCCCCCGACCGCCTCGTGCTCCACGCGGCGTCCGCCGCCGCGGCGGTGACCGTGCTGGCCGCGATCTTCTACGGGTTCGCCATGGCGGTGCTCGTGGCCGGCGTCTCCGCCGTCGCCAACGCCCTCGGCAAGGTATCGCTGGACGCGATCATCCAGCGCGAGGTGCCCGAGCGCCTGCGCGCCTCGGCGTTCGCCCGCTCCGAGACGATGCTGCAGCTGGCCTGGGTGGCCGGCGGGGCGCTGGGCATCGCGCTGCCGCCGGTCGGCTGGATCGGGTTCACCGTCGCGGCGGCCCTGCTCGTGCTCGCCGTCGCCCTGATCCTGTGGAGCCTCTACCGCAGCCACCCCCCGGCAGCCGCGCCGGGGGGCCCGGAGGCGCCGACGACGCCGGTGGGACCGTCGTGGTCGTGAGAGCTCCCCTCCCCGCGCTGCTGCTCGCCGTCTGCGCGGCCGGTTCGCTGTCGGCCTGCGCGGGCGAGCCCGCGACCCCCGAGGAGATCCGGGTGCAGGCCGGCAGCCAGGACGTCACCGCCGGGCCGACCCAGTACTGCCTCGACGGCGAGGGGCAGCGCTACAGCACGAGGCCGCCGGTGGTCGAGGTCCCCCCGGGCACCACCATCTCCCTGACCGTCCCCGAGGCGATCGCCGAACGGGGCTGGCAGGTGCAGGTGTTCGACGAGTCGCTGGAGGAGCTCATCGGCGAGGTGGACGTCCCGGCGGGCACCGAGACGTTCGACGGGATCAGCTCCTCCGACGTCGTCCCGCCAGCCTTCTACCTCGTGGTGGTCGAGGACGCCGGCGGCGACTGCGGCGAGTTCACCGCGGCCTGGCCGGTCGGCTTCCTGCGCGCAGGCGGCGAGCTGGCGGGCTGAGCGGCGGCGCTCAGCCCTCCAGGTCGGTGGCGACGGCGCGCAGCACGGCGGCGACCTTCCGGGCGTGGCCGCGATCGGGGTAGCGGCCGTGGCGCAGCCCCTCGGAGACGTCGTCGAGCAGCTTGATCAGGTCCTCGACGATCGGGACCAGCTCGTCGGGCTTCTTGCGGTTGGCCGCGGCGACGGTGGCCGCCACCGACGGGAGCGGGTCGAGGATGCGGACCTGCAGCGCCTGGTCGCCGCGGCGGCCGGCGACGATGCCGAACTCCACGCGCTGACCGGGCTTGAGGTCGGTGCCGGCGGGCAGCGCGTCCTTGTGCACGAAGACGTCGGGACCGTCCTCGCGGGACAGGAAGCCGAAGCCCTTCTCCGCGTTGAACCACTTCACTCTGCCGGTGGGCACGGTGGATTCCCTCAGTTCCTCGCTCTGGCGCGGCACGCTGGCCGGTCGGACGACGGCGGCAGGACGCCGCTGGTCACCAGGTTAGCCGCCGCGCCGCCGCGCCGACCTGCCGATTCCCGGCGGGTCCCTACGCTGGGCCGGTGCCCGACCACCCCGACTACCGCTTCACCCTGGCCAACGAGCGCACGCTGCTGGCCTGGCTGCGGACCGGGCTGGCGCTGGTCGCGGGCGGGGTCGCCGTCGCCACCTACGCCCCCGACCTCGGGGTCCCGTGGGGCAGCTCCGCCGTCGCGCTGGCGCTGGTCGCCATCGGCCTGGGCATCGCGCTGGCCGGGTACCGCCGGTGGCGGGCCAACGAGGCGGCGATCGAGTCCGGGCGGGCGCTGCCCTCGAGCGTGCTCGTCCCCGCCGTGGTCGCCGCCGTGAGCGCCGTAGTGGTCGTCGTCGGCGTCCTCGTGGGCCTAGAGGTCCTGCGCGGGTGACCGACCCGGTGGAGACCCAGCCCGAACGGACCGCGCTGGCCTGGCAGCGCACCGGGCTGGGGCTGCTCGCCGTGGCCGGGCTGGTGGCGCACCGGGCAGTGGGCGCGGAGCGGCCCGCGCTCCTCGTCGCGGGCGGGGTCACCGCGTTGCTCGGGCTGCTGCTGCTCGGAGCGCTCGCTCCCGCCCGCTACCGGCAGGTGCGCCGCAGGGTGGCCGACGGCGGGCGCGTCTCGAGCCCCGCGCTGGCCCGCGCGGCGACCGCCACCGTCGTCCTCACCGCCCTCGCCGCCGCCGTGGCCGTGCTCATCCCGGGCTGACGTCCGGGGTGATCCGGAGCCGGTCCAGCAGCGCCAGGAAGACGACGGCGAAGTCGTTCTCCGCCACCTCGCGGGCCACCAGCCCCCAGTCGACCTGCTCGCGCAGCGCGCGGGCGACCGGCAGCAGCCGGGAGAAGTCGCAGTAGTGCTCGTCCAGGGCCATCAGCTTGGACACCACGATGTCGGTCGGCGCCAGCACCGGCATCTGCACGGAGAGGACGGGCAGCGTCTCGGCGCGGTCGACCAGGTCGTTCCCCACGGGGAGTCCGCAGGCCCGCCAGATCACGTCGACGAAGACGTCGTCCCGCACGATCTTCAGCAGCCAGTCCTCGGCCGGCTCCACCACCTGCAGGCCGGCGTCGGCGAGCGCTTCGGCCGCCCGCCCGGCCTCGGCCGCCGGGACGAGGAAGTCGGCGTCGTGATCGGGCTCGGGCGCACCGCGCGCCCAGGCGGCGTAGCCGCCGCAGAGCGCGAACGGCACGTTCCCCTGTTTCAGCGCGACCGCGGTCCGCTTCAGCAGGTCGCGCACCTGCTCCCGGGGAGACGTCTGCACCCAGCGCCTGCTACCCGCAGGTAACGCCCGCACACAGCGGGGTAGACCGGGCGCCCGGCGGGCACTGGGAGCGGGTGCGCATCGCGACCTTCAACCTCCTGCACGGACGCTCGCTCGACGACGGCCGGGTCGACGTCGACCGGCTGGCCGCCGCGGTCAAGACCCTGGACGCCGACGTCCTCGGTCTGCAGGAGGTCGACCGCGACCAGCCGCGGTCGCACGGCGCCGACCTGACCGCCGTCGCGGCCGAGGCGATGGGGGCCGTCGACTCCCAGTTCGTCGCGGCGCTGTCCGGGACGCCCGGCGGCACCTGGATGGCCGCCACCGGCGACGAGCAGCCGGGGTCGGCCAGCTACGGCATCTCCCTGCTCTCCCGGTACCCGGTGGTCTCCTGGCGGGTGGTCCGGCTGGACGCGCTGCGGGTGAGCGTGCCGCTGTGGTCGCAGCAGTCCCGCCGTCCGTTCCTGGCCCGGGACGAACCCCGCGTGGCCGTCGCCGCCGTCATCGACGGCCCCTCCGGGCAGGTCACCGTGTGCAACACCCACCTGTCGTTCATCCCCGGGTGGAACGCCCACCAGCTGCGCACGCTGGTGCGCTCGCTCGCGGGCACGCCGGAGCCCCTGGTGCTGATCGGTGACCTCAACATGCAGCAGCGCGCGGCCGCGCGGCACAGCGGGCTGCGCCCGGTCGCGACGGCGGCGACGTTCCCGGCGCCCCGGCCGACCCGGCAGCTGGACCACGTCCTGGTGCGCGGCGGCATCCGGGCCGGCGGCCCGGCCGAGGCGGTACGGCTCCCCCTGTCCGACCACCGGGCGCTGGTGGTCCCGGTCGCCCAGGGGTGACGGACTGGAACGGCCACCCTTCAAGGGCCCGCGCCGAGCGTGCGAGGCGTGGGGGGGAAGGGTGGTCCTTCTTCAGGCGTTGCGCACGGCCGCCGCGGACTCCAGCCCCAGCTCCGCCACCGACACCTGACGCATCTCCACCTTGCGGATCTTGCCGGTCACCGTCATCGGGAACTCGTCGACGACCTTCACGTACCGCGGCACCTTGTAGTGGGCCAGCTTGCCGGCGCAGAACTCGCGGAGGCTCTCGGCGGTGAGCGGCTCGGCGCCCTCGCGCAGCCGCACCCAGGCCATGAGCTCCTCCCCGTACCGCTCGTCGGGGACGCCGATGACCTGCGCGTCGACGATGTCGGGGTGGGTGTAGAGGAACTCCTCGATCTCCCGCGGGTACACGTTCTCCCCGCCGCGGATGACCATGTCCTTGATCCGGCCGACGATGTTGAGGTAGCCGGCGTCGTCCATGACGGCGAGGTCGCCGGTGTGCATCCAGCGGGCGCGGTCGATGACCTCGGCGGTCTTCTCCGGCTCGTCCCAGTAGCCGAGCATCACCGAGTAGCCGCGGGTGCAGAACTCGCCGGGGGTCCCACGGGGGACGGTCAGCCCGGTCGCCGGGTCGACGACCTTCACCTCCAGGTGCGGGTGCACCCGGCCGACGGTGGAGGTGCGCCGCTCCAGGTCGTCGTCGGCACCGGTCTGCGTGGAGACCGGCGAGGTCTCGGTCATGCCGTAGCAGATGGTCACCTCGGTCATGCCCATCTCGGCGACCACCCGCTTCATCACCTCCACCGGGCACGGCGAGCCGGCCATGATGCCGGTGCGCAGGCTGGAGAGGTCGAACTCGCCGAAGTTCGGCAGCCCGAGCTCGGCGATGAACATCGTCGGGACGCCGTACAGCGAGGTGCAGCGCTCGTCCTGCACGGCCTGCAGCGTCAGCGCGGGGTCGAACCCCGGCGCCGGGATGACCATCGTCGCGCCGTGGCTGGTGGCGCCGAGATTGCCCATCCCCATGCCGAAGCAGTGGTAGTACGGCACCGGGATGCAGACGCGGTCGGCCTCGGTGTAGCCGCACCCCTCGCCGACGAAGAACCCGTTGTTGAGCAGGTTGTGGTGGGTGAGCGTGGCGCCCTTCGGGAAGCCGGTCGTGCCCGACGTGTACTGGATGTTGATCGGGTCGTCGGCGGAGAGCTGCGTCTCGCGCTCGGCGAGCAGCCCCCGGTCCCCCTCCCGGCCCGCGCGCATCAGCGCATCCCACTCCGGGGAGCCCAGGAAGACGACCTCGCGCAGCTCGGGGCACTCACCGCGCACCTCGGCGACCATGGCGCGGTAGTCGCTGGTCTTGAACGCAGGGGCCGCGACCAGCACGGAGATCCCGGCCTGCTTCAGCACGTAGGCGAGCTCGTGGGTGCGGTAGGCCGGGTTGATGTTCACCAGGATCGCGCCGAGCTTCGCCGTCGCGTACTGGACGAACACCCACTCGGCGCAGTTGGGCGCCCAGATGCCGACCCGGTCACCCTTGGCCACGCCGAGGGCGTCGAGCCCCAGCGCGCAGGCATCGACGTCGTCGACCAGCTGGGGATAGGTCCAGCGGCGACCGGAGGCGCACTCGACGAGCGCCTCGTGGTCGCCCACCCGTGCCGCCGTCCGATCCAGGTTCGCCCCGATCGTGTCGCCCAGCAGGGGGACCGTGGAGGTCCCGCTGCTGTAGGACGGCAGCGCGGGCGCGCTCACCGCCGCCGGCCCTCTGCGGTCTGGACGCCGGCCCGGTTGGGCTTGTCCGTCGGGTGGGCGTAGCGCAGGCGCTCCGGCGGGATCGGGAAGCCGTGGTCCTCGCCGAACGGCGACAGCGGGCCGGCGACCGAGGCCACGAGCTCGGTGATCGGCGGACCGCCGCCGTCGGACTCGCCCCAGGTGGGTTCCACCAGGTGGGCGTGCTTCTCGTTGCGCTTGGCCATGACGCCTCCGTGTGCGGTCGCGGGTGCACCGCGCGGTGCACTGTCCCCCACATCATCTCCTGACCGGCCTGCCCGGCGCGCGCCACCGCCCCCGCGGCGGGGGGGTGTCGCAGTCAGCGCCCCCGGGCGACGGCCCGGGCGCCGTAGAGGGTGCCCGCTCCCTCGGTCGTGAACACCCACTGCCCCACTCCGACCGGCGCGGCGAGCACGCTGCCGCCGTCGAGCGCCTGCACCGCGCGGGTCCGCCAGATCGCGGTGCTCAGCAGGCGGAGGTGGACGTCGTCGTCGAGGCCGTCGGGCTCGAAGGCGAGGACGGCCGGCCCGGCGACGCGCAGCGTGCCGCGGCGCCACGGGGTGCCGGCCAGCGCCCGCCGCCAGCGGTGGGTGCGCCACAGCGCCCCGGCGCCCACGCCGACGGCGGCCAGCCCGCCGAGCACGAGCACCAGGACGGCGAGGCCCGCACCGGGCACCCGGCGCCCGTCCTCGCCGGCGATGGTGATCGCGGCGACGCCGAGCAGGATCCCCAGGACGACGGCGATGGCCCCGCCGCCCAGCCAGCGCAGCGCCCCGACCTGGTGGGCGGCCAGGGCGGTCCGGGTGCCGGGGTCCTCACTCGCCGGGTGCATGCCTCCATGCTGGCAGCAGCGTCGGCGGGGGCGGCGACGTAGCGTGGACCGGATGCCCACGGAAGCTCCTGCGACGCTCGCCGCCTGGTTGCGCACCCGCAGCGACGAGCAGCTGCGCGCGTTGCTGGCGGCCCGGCCCGACGTGGCCCGCCCCGCGCCGTCCGACGTCGTCGCGCTCGCCAGCCGGCTGGCTGTCCCGGTGTCGGTGGACCGCGCGCTGGACGAGCTGGACGCCGCGACCCTGCAGGTGCTGGACGTGGTGCTGCTCGCGCCCACCGACGGTCTGGCGCCCGACGCGCTGTTCGGGGAGCTGCCCGAGGTCGGCGAAGACGTGATCGCCGGCGCGATCGAGGCGCTCACCGCGCGGGCGCTGCTCTGGGGCGACGACGTGCTGCACGCCCCCGACCCGGTGCGCCGTGCCGTCCGGCACCCCGCCGGCCTGGGTCGCCGCGCGGTGGACCTGCGCCTGCAGCTGCCCGCCGACCTCCCCGCCGCGCTCGCCGAGCTCGCCCCGGACGAACGCGCCGTCCTGGAGCGGCTGGCCGGCGACCGGCCGGTCGGCCACCTGCCCGATTCGCCGAACGGCGGCGCGTCACCGGCCCGGCGGCTGCTGCAGCGCGGACTGCTCGCCCGCATCGACGCGCTGAACGTCGAGCTGCCCCGCGAGATCGGCCTGCTGCTGCGCGGCGACCGGCCGTACGGCTCGCCGCGCCGTCGCCCGGAGCCCGCCGTCGTCACGCGGGACCCGCAGGTGGTGGACCGGCAGGCCGCCGGTGCCGCGCTGGAGTCGGTCGGGCGCGTCGGGGAGCTGCTCGCGCTCCTGGAGGAGGAGCCGGCCGGGCTGCTGCGCAGCGGCGGGGTCGGCGTGCGCGACCAGAAGCGGCTGGCGAAGACGCTGAAGGTCGCCGAGCCCGACGCCGCCTGGCTGCTGGAGCTGGCGCACGCCGGCGGGCTGCTCGACGTGGGTGGGCCGCACCGGGACGAGTGGCTGCCCACGCGGGCCTACGACGTGTGGCGGGAGCAGGACCTCGCCGACCGCTGGGCGGCGCTCGCGGCCGGCTGGCTCGGCGGTGTCCGGCTGCCCTCGCTGGTGGGGGTGCGCGACCTGGCCGGCAAGGCCGCCAACCCGCTCTCCCCCGACCTGGTGCGGCACACCGCGCCGGCGATCCGCCGGTCGGCGCTGGCCGTGCTCGCCGAGCAGCCGCCGGGTTCGGGGCTGGCGCCCGACGACCTCACCGCGCTGCTGCGCTGGCGCACCCCGCGCCGGGCGGACCGGCTGGCGCCGGTGCCCGACATGCTCGCCGAGGCCGCGCGGCTCGGGGTGCTCGTGGGCGGGGTGCTCTCCACCGGTGGCCGCGGCCTGCTGGCCGCCGGCGAGGACGGCGCCGCCGACGGCATGCGGGGGTTGCTGCCCGAGCCGGTCGACCACGTCCTCGCCCAGCCGGACCTGTCGCTGATCGCGCCGGGACCGCTGGTCGCCGAGCTGGCCGACACGCTGGCCGTCGTCGCCGACGTCGAGTCCTCCGGCGGCGCCACGGTGTTCCGGGTGTCGGAGGGCAGCGTGCGGCGGGCGCTGGACGCCGGCTGGTCGGCGTCGGACCTGCACGACTTCTTCGCCCGGGCGTCCCGCACCCCTGTGCCGCAGGCGCTGGACTACCTCGTCGACGACGTGGCCCGGCAGCACGGGCGGCTGCGGGTCGGGTCGATCGAGTCCTACGTGCGCTCGGACGACCACGGCCTGCTGTCCCAGGTGCTCAGCGACCGGCGCACCGCCGGGGCCGAGCTGCGCCGCCTGGCCCCGGGCGTGCTGGTGAGCGGGCTGGGCGCCGACGAGGTGCTCACCGTGCTGCGCGAGGCCGGGTACGCCCCGGCCGGCGAGCACCCGGGCGGGGCGGTGCTCACCCGGCCGCCGGCCCGGCCGCGCGCAGTGGGCCGCCGCGGCACCGAGCCACCGGCCGCGCCGCGCCCGCTCAGCGGCACCGACCTGGACGCCACGGTGCGGGAGATCCGGGCCGGCGACGCCGCGCTGGCCGCCCGCCGCGGGGAGGCGGTGCGGCAGGTGCCGGGCGTGACGACGGCGTCGACGCTGGAGCTGCTGTCGCGGGCCGTGCGGGAGGGCGTGCCGGTGTGGCTGGGCTACGTGGACGCCCAGGGCAGCGGCAGCCAGCGCGTGGTCCAGCCGGTGTCGCTGGCCGGGGGGTTCCTGCAGGGCTACGACGAACGCCGCGGGGAGAGCCGCACCTTCGCCGTCCACCGGATCACCTCGGTGGCGCTGGTGGAGGGCGACGCGGCCGGCTGAGGCGCGCGGTCTCCGGCACGGCGAACCGTCGGTGCCGCGGCCTACCGTGCCGCCGTGACCGAGACGTTCACCGCCGAGCTCTGGGTGCACGACGGGCCGGCGGGCTGGCACTTCCTCACCCTGCCGCCGGAGGTGGCCGACAAGGTGCGCGAGGCCGGTGCCACGGGCCGCAGCGCGTTCGGCTCCGTGCGCGTCACCGCCACGGTGGGCAGCACCTCGTGGCAGACGTCGCTGTTCCCCGACGCCGGCAGCGGCAGCTACCTTCTCCCGGTCAAGAGGTCGGTGCGGGCGGCGGAGCGGCTCGACGCCGGGGACCGCGTCCGGGTCGAGCTGGCCGTCACGGCTCCGCTGGCACGGCGTAACGGCGGGTGAACATCCAGCCCAGGTGGGCCGCGAGCCCCGCCAGGTAGCCGCCGACCAGCACCAGCGGCCACGGACCGAGGCCGGGGTCGCCGGCCGTGGCGGCGCGGACGACGAGCCACTGCACCCCGGTGAGGAGCAGGAACGTCCAGGCGCCGATCAGCCACAGGTCCGTCGTGATCATCCCGCGCAGCCGGTCGAGGTTCTCCGCCCGCTTCCAGTACCCCGGGCTCGGCACGTTGACCAGCTCGGGGCGGCACCGGCGGACGAACCGGGCGCAGCCGGCGAAGACCGCCGCCATGCCCAGCCCGAGCACCGCCGCGCCGACCAGGGCCGCGGGCCGGCCGGCCCAGGTGTCCGGCTCGCCGCCGGGGCCGAAGTGGACGGGCACCCGGTCGGGCAGCCGCGTCCACGCCCACACCCAGACCGCGGCGTACAGCGCCGTTGCGGCGGCGAACCAGCTCCTCGCCCGCATCCCGGCAACCTAACCCCCGGCGGCTGCGCCGGAGCCGGGCCGTCGTGCGGGGGAAGGCCGTGTCGTCCCCCGGCGTTACCGTGGTCAGTCCGGTACGCCCGCCGCGCCGCCGCCCCCGATCGAAGGACTCCCCCGCGTGAACGACGGTCCGCTCATCGTCCAGTCGGACAAGACCCTGCTGCTCGAGGTCGACCACCCGCTGGCCCGCGACTGCCGGGCGGCGATCGCGCCGTTCGCCGAGCTGGAGCGCTCCCCCGAGCACGTGCACACCTACCGGGTGACGCCGCTGGCGCTGTGGAACGCGCGCGCCGCCGGCCACGACGCCGAGCAGGTCGTGGACGCGCTGGTGCGCTACTCGCGCTACCCGGTGCCGCACGCGCTGCTGGTCGACATCGCGGACACCATGGACCGGTTCGGCCGGCTGACGCTGCAGAACCACCCGGTGCACGGGCTGGTGCTGTCCAGCACGGACCGCGCGGTGCTGGAGGAGGTCATCCGGTCGAAGAAGGTCGCCCCGATGCTGGGCGCCCGCATCGACGCGGACTCCGTCGTCGTCCACCCCTCGGAGCGCGGGCGGCTGAAGCAGGCGCTGCTCAAGGTGGGCTGGCCGGCCGAGGACCTCGCCGGCTACGTGGACGGCCAGGCGCACCCGATCTTCCTGGACCAGGAGGACTGGCAGCTGCGCGACTACCAGCAGGAGGCCGTCGACGGCTTCTGGGCCGGCGGCTCGGGCGTCGTCGTCCTGCCCTGCGGGGCCGGCAAGACGCTGGTCGGCGCCGCGGCGATGGCCGAGGCCAAGGCGACCACGCTGATCCTGGTGACCAACACCGTCTCCGGGCGGCAGTGGAAGCGCGAGCTCATCGCCCGCACCACGCTGACCGAGGAGGAGATCGGCGAGTACTCCGGCGAGCGCAAGGAGATCCGCCCGGTCACGATCGCGACCTACCAGGTGATCACCACCCGCCGGAAGGGCGAGTACCGGCACCTGGACCTGTTCGACGCGCAGGACTGGGGCCTGATCGTCTACGACGAGGTGCACCTGCTGCCCGCGCCGATCTTCCGGCTGACCGCCGATCTGCAGTCCCGCCGTCGGCTGGGCCTCACGGCCACGCTGGTGCGCGAGGACGGGCGGGAGGACGACGTCTTCTCGCTCATCGGGCCGAAGCGCTACGACGCGCCGTGGAAGGACATCGAGCAGCAGGGCTACATCGCGCCGGCCGAGTGCGTCGAGGTGCGGGTGGCGCTCGACGACGAGGAGCGGATGACCTACGCCGTCGCCGAACCGGAGGAGCGCTACCGGATCGCCGCCACGGCGCAGTCGAAGCTGCCGGTGATCCGCCGGGTGCTGGAGCGGCACCCCGAGGAGCAGAAGCTCGTCATCGGCGCTTACCTCGACCAGCTCGAGGCGCTGGGCGAGGCCCTCGACGCCCCGGTCATCCAGGGGTCGACGACGAACAAGGAGCGCGAGCGCCTCTTCCAGGCGTTCCGCATCGGCGAGATCAAGACTCTCGTCGTCTCCAAGGTCGCCAACTTCTCCATCGACCTGCCCGAGGCCGCCGTCGCCGTGCAGGTGTCGGGGACGTTCGGGTCGCGCCAGGAGGAGGCGCAGCGGCTCGGCCGGGTGCTGCGGCCCAAGGCCGACGGCCGGCAGGCGCACTTCTACACGGTGGTCAGCCGCGACACCCTCGACAGCGAGTACGCCGCGCACCGGCAGCGCTTCCTCGCCGAGCAGGGCTACGCGTACACGATCGTCGACGCCGGCGACCTGGCCGGCCCAGGCGAGGTCAACGGCCCCGACTGGGTGGACGAGCCGGCCGACTGACGGTCTCTGCCGGTCCCCTTCGGCTTCAGTCGGGGTAACGACTCGCCGATCACGCGGGGGTGGAGCTCCACTCCGGGGGGACGCCGGCGACGGCCAGGTGCCGGTTGGCCTACGGGTACGGCCCCCCGCGACGGGGCCGGCTCGAGTTGTCCCCTGTGCGGCCGACCTGGCGCCGGCTCCGCGAGGAGGTCGACCTCACCGGCGCATCGCCGGTCGCCTCGTCGGTACTCTTCGATCACCCGGACGGACCGGCGGATCTGCTGCTGCAGCTCCGCGACGGTGACTCGGTGCAGTTGCGCCTGGCGACCCCTGACGCGCTCGAACTGACCCGCCTGCTCGCGGCAGGTGTGCCAGGGGGCTCCGCCGCTCCTGAACCGGCACCGATCCGGCGCAGGCCGCCCCGCGGCGCGGCCGCGATCGCCGTCATGCTCACCGGAGTCCTCTACGTCGGCTTCTACGTCCTCATGGCCGCCACCGGATACGCGGCGACCGCAACGGTCACCAGCGAGGACCGTGATGGGGACGGCTTCTGCGACGTGGTGTGGGAGGACGCCGCCGGTCAGTGGCACAGCGGCGAGTGCAGCTGCTCCGACGAGTCGGCAGGGAGCACCATCGACGTCCTCGTATCCGGCTGGCCTTTCCCCGATGAGGCCATCACGCCGGGCGACTTCGCCCTCGAGACGCTCGTCGTAGGAATTCCGCTGTGCGGCTTCGGCGGGGTGCGGCTGCTGTTCGTGCGGAGACGAGCAGCGCGATGGCGCACCGACCTGGCGTCGACATCGTCACCGGGTACGGCGCAGCCGTTGCCGCGGGCTGCCGAGGCAGCTGCGACGCACCGGGCTCTGGCCCGCACCCGCCGTCGGACCATGGGGGTCTTCGCCCTCGGGATCCTCTCCCTCACGGGCTTCATGGTGAGCGCGAGCGTCGTCTTCGACCAGAGTGCGGAGCTTCGCGCATCCGGCGAGCAGACGGTCGGCACCGTCGAAGAAATCCGTCCCAGGCAGGGCCTCACGACGGGCAGCGCACTCATCCGTTACCGGGTCGATGGCGTGGAGAGGTACGAGACGGTGGCCCTGGGTGACTACACCGACCGCTACTCCGAGAACCAGACCGTCACTGTCCACTACGACGCGGCGGATCCAGGCCACATGACGATCGACGACCAGGACAACCAACCCTCGTGGTCGGTCCTACCCATGATCGTCGCCCTGGTGGGCGGGCTCGGGATGGTCTGGCTGGCCGGACACCGCTGGGTGCGTGGTCTCCGCGTCGAGCGGCTGCTCTGGGATCGACCGTGGGAGCGGGTCCGTGCGGACGTCGCAACCCACGGTGCGGGGCTGGTGGTGCGCCTGGACGACGGATCGGTGTGGCGCTCTGGACGGTCGCCCGGTTGGCGACGGCGTGAAAACGGTGCGGACCTGCCAACGACCGGGCACGAGGATGACGACGTGGACGACCGGTCCTTCTGGTGGGTCTCCGACGGCACCAGGGCCGTCTTCGCCCGCGACCGGAGCGGTCCGTTCGTCCGCACGCGTCGTAGCCGCTGACCTCGTCCTCAGAACGGCGGTGGCGATGTCGCCGCCACCAGGCCGCTCGGTGTGGTGACCGTCAGGGTGCCGTCCGGTGCGAGCTCGTGCTGCCACCCGGGGGCCTGGTGCTTGCCGCGGTGGTGCGACGTGCAGTAACCGACGAGGTTGGTCGCCGCGGTGGGTCCGTCGGGGTACGGGCGGTCGTGGTCGAGCTCGCCGCCGCGCGGGACCGGCCGACGGCAGCCGGGGAAGCGGCAGCGCCGGTCGCGGGCGCGGAGGAAACGGTCGAGCGCGGTGCCCGGCCGGTAGCCGTCGGTGGGTGACGGTGGGCCGAGCCCGGGCCGACCGGTCAGGTCGTGATCGCACCCGGTCGGCTCGCGGCGGCAGGCGGCGTCCCCGCAGACGGCCAGCCGGCAGAGCTCCGGCACATCGGTGAGCGCCAGCAGGGCCCCGGTGAGCTCGTCCACCACGGCGATGCGCGGCCGGTCGGCGAGGCCTCCACCTCCGGTGCGGTGCAGCAGGCCGGCCAGGGCCACGCGCTGCTGCTGGGCCGCCGCGGTCAACGCGGTGATCGCATCGGGTGCCTCGGACGCCCGGCCCTCGGGGCCGGCCTGCCACGCCTCCTCGTCGTCCGCGTCGGCGAGCCGCGCGGCCGCGACCGCACGCTGCGCCCGCCCGACGGCGCGCTCCAGGTCGAGCAGCGCCGCGCCTGCGACATCGACGGCACGATCGGCCGCCGCCCACGTGCCGACGGCAGGCTGAGGATGTACCTCGGACCCGGGACCGTCGTCGGCCGGTGAGGTGGAGCGGGCGCGCGCACCGTCGCCGGGCGCGGGTCCGTCGGACCACCATGCGTCGAGGGGCGGTGCCGCACCGGCCCGCGGCGGGTCGAACACGCCCATGTCCACCGGTGAGGGCATGCGGTGGAAGCGGGCCTGCTCGGCCCAGTAGCGTTCCATCTCCGCCTCCGGCGGCTCCTCCGCACCGCCCCACTCAGCGAGGACGAGCGCCTCGGAGGCTGCCCACCAGTCGGCGAAGGCCTCCTCCTCCGTGGGCCAGGCGGCGCGTGCCGGGGTGGGTGGCGCGACGGACGGAGCAACGACCGGTGCGGCTTCCTCCCCAGCGGCGTCGGGGAGCAGCCCCAGGGCACGGGCGAGCGCCCGCACCATCTCCGCCGGGACCACCTGCCCGGAGATCTCGCCCGGCTCGTCGCCGCCCAGCAGGGTGCGCACCCCGGCGACCACGGTCAGCTGCGCGGTCACCGGCGGCATCTCGTGCTCCCCGGGCCGCAGGACGAGGTCGAGCAGGCAGTCGGCCATCTTCTGCCCACGGGTGCGCTGGTCATCGGGGCCGGTGTCGAGGGCGTCGGCGTACCGACCCAGGGCGTCCAGCAGCGCCTGGGCCTCGGGCACCGTGAGCAGCGCGCTCAGCACCGCCGTCCCGTCCGCAGTGCCCGGCCGCACGGAGACGCCGCGGTCGCGCAGCGCTCGGGCCAGCCGTCCGGCCGCGTCGCGCGCATCGCGCCGGAGGACCACACGCCGCGCCTTGTCACCCAGCTGCGCCGGGTGGTGGTGGTCCGCCGGCCGACCCAGGCGAGCAGTTCGGCCTCCACCTCGGCGCGGACCTTCGGGTCCGCGATCGGCGCGACGGTGCCGAGCATCGGCCACAGGTGCCCGTCGTGCAGCGTGCCCGACTCGAGGGCCGCCAGCGTTCCGCGCAGCCGGTGCACGAGCGTCAAGGACCGGGTGAGCAGCGCCTCAGCCGACTGCAAGGTCCGGGACAGGGCGACGGCGAGTTCCTGGGTGGCCCACTCGCTGACGTCGGCGAGCACCTCCGGCCGGGAGGCCCGGCGATCGGCACTCATGGCACCGGGCTCGCCCGGCTGCCGGTCCACGGACGCCGGACGGGCCGCCGCGAACTCGGCCACCGCCCGGGCGCGCAGCGCGGTCTGCCGGGCGATCTGCCGGTCGGCGGCCTGCACCGCGCCGAGCGGCCCGGTCGCCCAGCCGACCGCAGGCGCACCCGGTGGGGCACTGGTCATCGTCCCGGCGTCTGGCATGCTTCGAACATACGTTCGACCACCGACAATTCCGCGCGACCGCTCCTGCGTCAGAGCCGCGCACCTCGAGCCACAGGGCCCGCTCTCGAGCGTGCAGCAGCCCGGCAGGACACCCGGTTGTCATCTGCACCGGGTTTGCCACGCCGACCGGCGGGGGCACCGGCGGGCCATGGACGCGGACATCACGCTGCGGGTCGACGGCGAGACCCGCCGGCTGACCGTCGACACCCGCACCTCCCTGCTCGACGCGCTGCGCGAGCGGCTGGGCAACACCAGCCCGAAGAAGGGCTGCGACCACGGACAGTGCGGGGCCTGCACGATCCTGCTCGACGGGCAGCGGGCGCTCTCCTGCCTCGCGCTCGCGGTCGCGCACGACGGCGCGGAGATCACCACCGCCGACGGGTTGGCCCGCGACGGCGAGCTGCACCCGGTGCAACGGGCCTTCCTGGAGCGGGACGCCTTTCAGTGCGGCTACTGCACCCCGGGCCAGGTCTGCTCGGCGGTCGGCGTCATCGAGGAATTCGAGAAGGGCTGGCCCAGCCACGTCACCGAGGACCTCACCAGCGAGCCGGAGATGACGCACGACGAGGTCGCCGAGCGGATGAGCGGCAACCTGTGCCGCTGCGCCGCCTACGTGAACATCACGCCCGCCGTCCAGGAAGCGGCTGGCCGGTGAAGCCGTTCACCTTCGCGAAGCCCGGCGACGTCGCCGAGGCGGTCCGCGACGTCGCCGCCGAGCCGAACGCCGTCTTCCTCGCCGGCGGCACCAACCTGGTCGACCACCTGCGCCTCGGCGTCGCCCGGCCCGACCTGGTCGTCGACGTCCGCACCCTGACCTCCCGCGAGATCACCGACCTCGACGACGGCGGGCTGCGCCTCGGCGCCGCCAGCACCAACAGCGAGGTCGCCGCCGACGGCCGGGTCCGGGAGCGCTACCCGGTGCTCGCCCAGGCCCTGCTGGCCGGTGCCACCGGGCAGCTGCGGAACATGGCGACCACCGGGGGCAACCCGCTGCAGCGCACCCGCTGCCCGTACTTCCAGGACGTCACGACGCCCTGCAACAAGCGCGAGCCAGGTACCGGCTGCTCCGCGGTCGGCGGCTACGTGCGCTACCACGCGATCCTCGGGACGCCGGGTGCGCTGCCGGATCCGACCGCCCCCGAGACCTGCATCGCCACCCACCCCTCCGACATGGCCGTCGCGCTCGCCGCGCTCGACGCGCGGGTGCACACCCTCGGCCCGGCCGGCGTCCGCACCATCCCGTTCACGGACCTGCACCGGCTCCCCGGCGACGACCCGTCGCGGGACACGGTGCTGGAGCACGGCGAGCTGATCACCGCGATCGACCTGCCGCCGCTGTCGGCGGGGACGCGGAGCGCCTACCGGAAGGTGCGCGACCGGGCCTCGTACGCCTTCGCGCTCGTGAGCGTCGCGGCCGTGGTGCACGACGGCGACGTCCGCATCGCGCTCGGCGGGGTGGCGCACAAGCCGTGGCGGGCGTCCCGCGCCGAGGAGATCCTGCGCGGGCAGCCGCTCACCGACGACGCCGTCCGGGCCGCGATGGACGCCGAACTCGCGGCCGCCCAGCCGCAGCCCGGCGTCGAGGGCGGCAACGGCTTCAAGATCCCGCTCGTCACCCGCACCGTCGCCGCCACCCTGCGCACGCTGACCGAGGAGCAGTCATGACCGACCTGCTGGAGCCGCGCGCGATCGGGCAGGGGCTGGTCCGGCGCGACGGCGAGGCCAAGGTGCGGGGCACCGCGACCTACGCCGTCGAGACGCCGGTGGAGAACCCCGCCTACTGCCACCCGGTGCAGGCGACCGTCGCCCGCGGCCGCGTGACCGCCATGGACACCACGGCGGCCGCGGCCCTCGACGGGGTGCTGCGGATCCTCACCCCGTTCGACGCCGAGCGGCTGGCGAGCACCGAGGACGCCGAGTACGCCGTCCTGCAGAGCGACGAGGTGGCCTTCCGCGGGCAGCCGCTCGGGGTGGTGGTCGCGGAGACCTCCGAGGTCGCCCGGCAGGCCGCCGACGCGATCCGCGTGACCTACGACGAGCAGCCGCACGACGCCGAGCTCGCCGTCGACCGGGACGACCTCTACAAGCCGGAGAAGGTCAACGCCGGCCACGAGACCGACACCGCGGAGGGCGACGTCGCCGCGGCGATGGCCACCGCGGAGGTGACGCTGGAGCGCACCTACTCGACGGCGATGTACCACAACAACCCCCTGGAGCCGCATGCGACGACGGCGCTGTGGGACGCCGAGGCGCAGTTCCTGACCCTGTGGGACTCCACCCAGGGCGTGCACCCCGACCGCGCCGCGGTCTGCGAGGTGTTCGGCCTGGAGCAGGAGCAGGTGCGGGTGGTCTGCCCGTACGTGGGCGGCGGGTTCGGCTCCAAGGGGCAGCCGCACGCCAACGTCATGCTCGCGACGATGGCCGCCCGCGCGCTGCCCGGCCGGCCGGTGAAGCTCGCGCTCACCCGGCAGCAGATGTTCTTCCTGGCCGGTTACCGCACGCCGACGATCCAGCAGATGCAGCTGGCCGCCGACCGCCGCGGCCGGCTCCAGGCGATCGCGATCGACGTCGTCGAGCAGACCTCGCGGATCAAGGAGTTCGCGGAGCAGACCGGCGTCCCCGCCCGGATGATGTACGCCTCACCCAGCCGGCGGAGCACCCACCGGCTGGCCGCCCTCGACGTCCCGGTGCCCTCCTGGATGCGCGCGCCCGGAGAGTGCCCGGGCATGTTCGGCCCCGAGGTCGCCATGGACGAGCTGGCCGAGGAGCTGGGCATCGACCCGATCGAGCTGCGGATCCGCAACGAGCCCGAGGTCGACCCGGAGACGGGCAAGCCCTGGTCGAGCCGCAACCTGGTGCGCTGCCTGCGCGAGGGGGCCGAGCGCTTCGGCTGGGCCGACCGCCCGCGCGGACGGCGGGAGGGGAACTGGCTCGTCGGGTACGGGGTCGCGTCCTCGGTCTACCCGACGATGCGCCAGGCCACCTCGACGGCGAACCTGCGCTTCGAGGGCGGCCGCTACATCGCCGAGATCGGCGCCGCCGATCTCGGGACCGGGGCCTGGACGATCCTGCCGCAGATCACCGCCGACGCCCTCGGGGTGGACGTCGCCGACGTCGAGGTGCGGATCGGCGACACCCGCTACCCGGTCGCGTCGGTGGCCGGGGGTTCCTCGGGGACGAACACCTGGGGCTCGGCGCTCGTGGTGGCCGCGCGCGCGTTCCGCGACAAGTTCGGCGGGGCGCCGGCGGACGGCGACGAGGTCTCCGGCGACGTCGACCAGGCCGCCAAGGACGACGCGCACGCCCCCTACGCGTTCGGCGCCCAGTTCGTGGAGGCGCGGGTGGACGTCGACACCGGCGAGATCCGGGTGCCGCGCATGCTCGGCGTCTTCGGCGTCGGCCGGGTGATCAACCCGACCACCGCCCGCTCGCAGCTCATCGGCGGGATGACGATGGGGCTGTCGATGGCGCTGCACGAGAACAGCGTCTGGGACTCCCGGATCGGGCAGGTGGCCAACCACGACCTGGCCGAGTACCACATCACCGTCAACGCCGACGTCGGCGAGATCGAGGCGGTGTGGCTCGACGAGCACGACCCCTACGTCAACGTGATGGGCGCCAAGGGGATCGGTGAGATCGGTATCACCGGAGCGGCGGCGGCGGTCGTCAACGCCGTGCACGCGGCGACCGGCGTGCGGGTGCGGGACCTCCCGGTGACGCTCGACAAGGTCCTCGCGGGGCTGCCCTGACCCCTGCGTCGGGCGGGACCGGCGTGACGTGACGAGTCGGTCCGGCACGCCGGTGATCCGCGCCATACCGTCGTGACGCCGGACGTGAACGCGCTGGTCAGCGACTCGTCCGGGCTTTCCCATACGTCGCGGCGGCGGTGGCGCGCGGGAGGACCCCGTTGGGCGTGTTGCCCCGCCGCCGATCAGAATGGGCCCCGACATGGCGACTGCAGCAGCAGCGGCGGCCCGGGCCCCGCAGACGACCAGCCGACCGCTCCGGGCATGGCAGCAGGCCGCCCTCAGCCAGTACGAGGAGGCCTCCCCCAAGGACTTCCTCGTCACCGCTACGCCGGGCGCCGGCAAGACGACCTTCGCCCTGACCCTGGCGGCGCGGCTGCTGTCCCGGCGCGAGGTCGCCCGCGTCGTCGTCGTCGCCCCCACCGACCACCTGCGCCTGCAGTGGGCCGAGGCCGCCGACGCGATGGGCATCGTCCTCGACCCGAACCTGACCAACGCCGTCGGCCCGGTGCGCGCCGGCACCCAGGGCTACGTCACCACCTACGCGCAGGTCGCGGGCAAGCCGATGCTGCACGCCGCCCGCGCCACCGCGGTCAAGTCGCTGGTCATCCTCGACGAGGTGCACCACGCCGGTGACGGCCTCTCCTGGGGCGAGGCGGTCGAGGAGGCCTACGGCATGGCCGCCCGCCGGCTGTGCCTGACCGGGACGCCGTTCCGCACCAAGCCCGACGAGCGCATCCCCTTCGTCCGCTACGAGGAGGACACCTTCGAGGGCGAGGCGGGCGGTCTGGTCAGCCGCGCCGACTACACCTACGGCTACAAGGAGGCGCTGGCCGACAACGTCGTCCGCCCCGTCGTCTTCGCCGCCTACACCGGCACCTCGCGCTGGCGGAACTCCGCCGGCGAGGTGGTCGCCGCCTCGCTCTCCGAGGCCGGCACCAAGTCGGTGGAGATGCAGGCCTGGCGCACCGCGCTGGACCCCAAGGGCCAGTGGGTGCCGCACGTCATCGCCGCGATGGACGACCGGATCACCCACCTGCGCGAGGAGGGCGGCATGCCCGACGCCGCCGGGCTGATCCTCGCCAGCGACCAGGACGACGCCCGCGACTACGCCAAGATCGTGCGCCGCGTGACCGGCAAGGCGCCGGAGCTGATCCTGTCGGACGACCCGAAGGCGTCGAAGAAGATCGAGAAGTTCGCCACCGGGACGGCGCGGATCGCCGTCTGCGTGCGGATGATCTCCGAGGGCGTCGACGTCCCGCGCGCCGCCGTCCTGGCCTGGATGACCTCCTACCGGACGCCGCTGTTCTTCGCCCAGGCCGTCGGCCGCGTCGTCCGCTCCCGCTCGCCGCACGAGTCGGCGACCGTCTTCCTCCCCGCCGTCCGCCCGCTGCTGTCGCTGGCCGCCTCCATGGAGGAGCAGCGCAACCACGTCATGCCGCCGCCCCGGAGCCAGCCGGACGAGGAGCTCGAGGCGCTCGACCTGCCGCCGCGGGAGCCGCGCGAGGGCGAGATGAAGCAGTGGGAGGCGCTCGAGGCCGACGCCCGCTTCGCCCACGTCCTGCACGGTGGGACGGCGCACACCGGTGCGGGGGGCCCGGCGACCGTCGTCGCCCCCGAGGAGGAGGACTTCCTCGGCATCCCCGGGCTGCTCACCCCCGAGCAGACGGCGTCGCTGCTGGCCAAGCGGGACGACGAGCTGCGGCTGCGCATCGCGGCGAGCCACCGGAACGACGCCGACGACTTCATGGTCGTCGAGGACCACCCCGACGAGGACGACGCCGGCCGCTCGTGGCGCGACGCCGCCGAGCTGCGCCGGGAGATCAACAAGCTGGTCAACCGCGTCGCCGCACGGACCTCGCAGCCGCAGGCCGTGGTGCACACCCAGCTGCGCCAGCAGGTGCCCGGGCCGCCGTCGGCGTCGGCGTCGGTCGACGTGCTCCGCGCCCGCCGCGAGCGCCTGCGCACGATGCTCTGACGCGGACCGCTCAGCTCTCGACCGGGGGCACGTCCGTCCGGACGAGCCGGAGGCGCTCCGGCGGGATCACGCCTGGGAAGTACTCGTATCCCTCCCCCGAGGTCAGCAGGTCCGCGGGGTCGACGTCCTCCACGGCCCAGACGTCGACCGGACCGCCGGTGTTGTTCATGGCGACGAAGTAGTCCGCCGTCCACTCGTCGGGGGCGAGGAAGCAGCCTTCCTGCTCCGGCACCGGGCTGCCCGCGATCCCCGGGGTATCGCCCATCCGCCGCCAGTCCAGGCCGTGGGCCTGGATCGACGCCCGGTTCCGCGACGAGGTGACGTGGAACATCACCCGTCGACCAGGAGACCGCGGGCCGCGGCGATCGCGACCGCTTCGGTGCGGCCGCCCGCGCCGAGCTTGGCCAGGATGTTGCTGACGTGCACGCTCGCGGTCTTCTCGCTGATGTAGAGCTCCGCACCGATCTGCCGGTTGGTGCGCCCCTTCGCCAGCAGCGCGAGCACCGACTGCTCACGCGGGGTGAGCACCGTGGAGACGTCCACCAGCCGGACGCCGGGGACGTCGAGCCGGCCCCGCCGGACCAGCGCCTCGACCGCCGTGCGCAGCGGCGCGGCACCCAGCCGGACGGCGACCTCGTGCGCGGCGCGCGCCTCGACGGCGGCCCCGCCCCGGTCGTCGGTGGCCAGCAGCGCCTCGGCCAGCCGCCACCGCGACCTCGCCTCCTCGTACACGTGCCCGTAGCCGAACGCCTCGACCGCCGCCTGCCACAGCTCCGGCGCGGCCTTCCCCGCCAGCCGCGCCTGCTCCGCGTGCGCCCGCGCCTGCCAGGCCAGGCCCTCGACGCCCATCCCGCCCACCGAGCGCTCGAACACCTCGACCGCCGAGCGGGCGATCCCCACCAGCTCCTCACCGCGGCGCACCCAGCCGTCGGCGGTGGCGTGATCCCCCGCCAGGCCGGCCGCGCAGGCCGCGTCGGCGGCCGCACCCAGCGCGGTGGCGACCAGCCGCAGCACCCCGAGGTGGTCGAACGGCCACACCTGCCGCAGCCGGGCGCTGGTGGCCACGGCGACGGCGACGGCGGTCTCCGGGTCGCCCGCCCAGCCGGCCAGGTCGATCTCGGCCGCCCCCGTGACCAGCGAGAGCAGGAAGTGGGTGTTCGACCGCTCGACCAGCGACCGTGCCCACGCCAGCCGGTCCCGTGCCGCCGGGTCGCCCCGGCCGACCAGCACGAGCAGCGCGGCGGCACGCACGTGCGCCGCCATCTCCGGCACCCGGGCGAGCAGGTCGGCCTCGGCCAGGCTGGCGTCCCACTCCCCCGCCGTGTAGAGCGCCGTCACCCGCAGGTGCCGCAGCCCGGCCGGGTAGGTGGCCCACTCGACGCCCAGCCCCCGGGCCCGCTCGGTCGCCTGCTCGGTCAGCGCCAGCGAGCCCGCCACGTCGCCGGCCTCGAACCGGTCGATGGCGAGGTTGAACCAGGCCCGCATCTCCACGTCCACGTCACCGGAGCGCCGGGCACGCTCCAGCGCCTCGTCCAGGCGACGCCGCACCGCCTCGACGTCCGCGGCCGGGCGTGAGCGCACCTGCGAGACGGCGGTGTCCGACCACGCACTGTCCAGCCCCAGGACGTCGGCCGCCGCGAGCGCCTCCTCCGCGGCCGCGTCGCCCTCGGCGAGCAGGTTCAGGGCGAAGCACATCCGCGCATGCGTGGCCGCCGCCCAGGTGCGCACCTCCGACGGCGGGTCGGCCGGCACCAGGGCCATGGCGGCGCTGCTCTCCCGGTGCCCGCCGGTGTGGTCGTCGAGCCGGACCAGTGCCTGCGCGAGCGTGTAGTGCAGGCGGGCCCGCGTCACCGGGTCGCCGTCGGGCCCCACCAGTTCCAGCGCCGCGCGGAGCAGCGCCACCGCGCGGTGCAGCTCGCCCGCGGTGCGGGCGGCGGCGGCCGTCTCCACCAGCAGCGCCACCTGGTCGCGGCCGGCCCGCGCCGCCGCGTCGGCGACCGCCGGCCACAGGGCGAGCGCCGCCTCCAGGTGCTGCAGCTGCTCGGCCGGGGCGCCCACGCAGCAGGCGGCGACGGCGGCCTCCAGCGAGGCGCTGAACGCACCCGGCAGGTCGTTGCTCTCCCGCGCGTGGTGGGCGCGCTCGGCGGCGGTGCCGGCGTCGGGGTGGGCGCCCAGGTAGCCGGCGATCGCCGCGTGCAGCCGCACCCGCTCCCCCGGCAGGAGGTCGGCCAGCACGGCCTCGCGCAGCAGCGCGTGCCGGAAGCGGTAGCGGCCGTCGTCGGAGACGACGAGGAGGTGGTGGTGCACGACCTCGGCGAGCGCCCGGTCGAGCTCGTCGGGCGCCAGCTCGCCGATCGCGGCGACCAGTTCGTGGCGCACCTGGCGCCCGGCGACCGCGGCCACCCGCAGCACCCGCTGCGCCGCCGGGGAGCGCTGCTCGACCCGGGCCAGCAGCACGTCGGCCAGCGCCAACGGCAGCGCCTCGCCCTGCAGGCCCGCGGCGAGCAGCTCCTCGGCGTAGAAGGCGTTGCCCTCGGCCCGGGCGACGACGTCGTCCACGGTGCTCTCCGCGATACCGCCGGTCGCCCCCGCGAGCGTGCGCACCAGCTCCCCCACCGCGCCGTCCGGGAGCGGCGCCAGGTCGATGCGCTCCACACCGGGCAGCCGCACCAGCTCGGCGAGCAGGGGCCGCAGTGGGTGGCGGCGGTGCAGGTCGTCGGCGCGGTAGGAGACGACGACGGCGATCGGCTCCTCGACCAGCCGGGCCAGCAGGTAGCGCAGCAGGTCGCGGCTGGAGCGGTCGGCCCAGTGCACGTCCTCGAGCACGAGGAGCAGCGGGCCGGTGGTGGCGACCTCGCACAGCAGCCCGGCGACCGACTCGAACAGCTGCAGCCGCCCGTCGTCGACCGGCTGGGGCGCGGCCCGGTGCGGCAGCGGGCGGCCGAGGTCCTGCCCCTCGCCGGGCGGCGGCACCGGCACCGGGGCGCCCGGCCGACCCGAGACCAGGCCGGTGAGGACCGGGTTGTGCCGGGTCGCGGGAGCGAGCTCCGGGTCGGCCGCGAGCGGGCGCAGCAGGTCGACGAACGGCAGGTAGGGCAGGCCGACGTCGCCGAGGTCGACGCAGTGCCCCGTGAGCACCCGCAGCCCGCGCTCGGCCGCCCGCCGGCCCAGCTCGTCGAGCAGCCGGGTCTTGCCCACGCCGGCGTCGCCGGCGAGCAGCGCTGCGCACGCCCGGCCGGCGACGGCCCGTTCGACGTGCGCGAGCAGGCGGGCGAGCTCCTCGGCCCGGCCCACCAGCGGGGCGTCGTCCCAACGTGACACGGCTGGCATCGTGGCACGCGGGGACGACAGGACTCCCCCGGATCCGCTCCGACCGGCTGCGCTCAGCGCGAACGCCGCCGGCGGCGCATCCACGGACCGCGCCCGGTGCGGGCGCCACGGCTGAGCGCCTGGAGCACCTCCCGGCGGTAGGCGAGCTCCGCGTCCAGGCCTGGGTTCGGGTAGTGCATGGTCATGGCCGTTCCTTCCTCGTCCGTGCTGACGGGAGGAACGGTCGTGCTGAGGGGTGCTGCGCGGCATCGGTCGGCCGGGCAGTCCCACGGCGCCGGGCGGGGCTGAGGCCCCCTCACGACGATCGGCCCCACCCTGAGGTGGGGCCGATCGGGGATGAGGTCCGGACCGGATGACGGCCGCCTCGCGGCGAAAAGCACAACACGGCTCCAGGCCCCCGACCGAGGTCGGGGCGGTAGTCCGTGAAGGCGTAACCAAATGGCACCCGGGGGCACGATGCACCCGGCCCGGACGTCTTCGAGGCTACCCGCGCTCCCCGGCGCGACACCCGCCCGGCGGCATTTTTCAGTTGAAGCCGCGCTCGTCCTGCTTCAGCGCCGTGTCGACGGTGAGCGCCGAGGCGATGACCATGCTGGCCAGCGGCTCGGGCAACCGGTAGTGCACCAGGACGACGTAGCGGTCGGCCGTGGTGAACATGGTCCGGGCCAGCCCCTCCCACTTCTTCGTGATCCGCGCGACCTCGGCGCCGGCGGCGTCGGTGACGGCGAAGTCCCAGGCGCGCCAGTTCTCCGCCTGGATCGCGCCCACGAGCTGCCCGCCGGCCACCAGGTCGAAGCGGATCCGGCCGAAGACGTTGGCCTGCACGATCTCGCCGACGGGCGTCCCGTCGGGCCGCTCCACGACCACCCGCGAGCGCATGAGCTTCGCCGGTCGGGTGAGCACCAGCACCGGCCCGCGCGCGTCGCGCACCTCCAGCCGGTGGGTGAGGAACTGGTCGAGGCTGGAGACCAGCCGCACCGCCTTCTTCAGCGAGCTCTGCCCCACCTGCACGACGGCGCCGATCTGCTGACCATTGCCGTCGAGGACGGCGTACTCGTTGGTGAGCTCGATCAGCTTGGTCTTCTGGTTCACCAGCAGGACCGGCTGGTCGTACAGCGAGGGGCCTGCTCCCGGTGGCTGCTGCGGCGGAGGCGACGGCGTGGCCTGCTGGACGTGCTCGGACCAGCCCTGGCCGTCCCACCAGCGGGTGCCCGGGCCGCCGGCGGGATCGGGGTACCAGCCGGGCGGCGGCGGGGGTTGGCTCACGGCGGTCACGCTATCGCCGCTGCCCCGCACCGCCCGGCACCCGCGTGCCAGACTCCGACCGTGGCCGACCTGACCGACGTCGAGGCCCGGGTCCTCGCCGCCGTCGACGAGCGGTGGGCGGTGGAGCGGCTCTGCGCGCTGATCGCCGTCCCGTCCGTCGGCGGCACGGCCGCCGAGAGCGAGGTCCAGCACCTGCTCGCCGGCTGGCTCGACGAGCTCGGCTGCGACGTCGACCGCTGGCCGATCGACCTCGCCGAGGCCGCGACCGCCCCCGGCGCCCCCGGGCAGGAGGTGGTGCGCACCGAGGCCTGGGGCGTCGTCGGCACGCTCGGCGGCGACGGCACCCCGGCGCTGGTGCTCTCCGGCCACACCGACGTCGTCCCGCCCGGCGACCTCGGGCTGTGGGGCGGCGACCCGTTCGTCCCCCGGTTCGCCGACGGCGCGGTGCACGGGCGCGGGGCCTGCGACATGAAGGCCGGCGTCGCCGCCTGCCTGGCCGCCGTGCACGCCCTGCGGACGGCGGGGGTGCGCCTGGCCCGGCCGCTCGCCCTGCACGGTGTGGTGGGCGAGGAGGACGGCGGTCTCGGCGCGTGGGCCACCCTGCGGCGCGGCCACACCGGCGAGCTGTGCGTCATCCCCGAACCCACGGCGCAGGCCGTGGTGACGGCGCACGCCGGGGCGCTCACCTTCCGGCTGGAGATCACCGGGCACGCCGCGCACGCCGCCATGCGCGACCGCGGGGTGAGTGCGGTGGAGCTGTTCGCGCACGTGCACGCCGCGCTGCTCGCATTCGAGGCCGAGCGGCAGCGGGACGCCGATCCGCGCTTCGGCGACGCCCGGTTCCCCTACGGCATCTCCCTCGGCCGGGTGCAGGCCGGCGACTGGGCGAGCTCGGTGCCCGACCGGCTGGTCGCCGAGGGCCGCTACGGCGTGCGGATCGGCGAGCCGGTGGAGTCCGCGCGGGCGGCCCTGGAGACCCGCCTCGCCGAGGTCTGCGCCGCCCACCCCTGGCTGGCCACGCACCCGGTGCGGCTGACGTGGACCGGAGGGGCGTTCGCCAGCGGTCAGCTGCCGGCCGGGCACCCGCTGCTGCCGGCGGTGCGTGCGGCCGTGGTGGACGCCGGTGGGCCGCCCCCGCCCGAGCGGGCGCTCCCCGCGGGCACCGACCTGCGGCTCTACGCGGCCGAGGGCATCCCGACCCTGCACTACGGGCCCGGCGACCTGCACCTGGCCCATGGGCCGCAGGAGCGGGTACCCGTCGCCGAACTCGTCACCGCCGCCCGCGCCTTCGCCCTGCTGGCGCTGCGCAGCTGCGGGGTCCGGTGAGCGGCCCGGTCGGGTTCGAGGCCTGGGCGGCGCTCGCCGGGGACTCCCCCACCTCCCGCACCGAGTGGGCGGCGCTCGTCGCCGCCTGGAGCGAGCCGCACCGCCGCTACCACGACCTCGCCCACCTGGCCGCCGTCCTCGGGTTGGCCGAGCGGCTCTCCGCCGACGTCCCCGACCCCGACGCCGTCGCCCTGGCCGCCTGGTACCACGACGTCGTCTACGACCCGCTGCGCCCGGACAACGAGCAGGTCAGCGCCGAGCGCGCCCGCGCCGGGCTGCGGGGGCTGGTGCCCGAGGAACGGGTCGAGGAGGTGGCCCGGCTTGTCCTGCTCACGGCCGGGCACGACCCGGAACCCGGGGACGCCAACGGCGCGGCCCTGTGCGACGCCGACCTCGCCGTGCTCGCCGCTCCCCCGGCCGCGTACGCGGGGTACGCCTCGGCGGTGCGGGCCGAGTACGGGCACCTCTCCGACGAGGAGTTCACCGCCGGGCGGATCGCCGTCCTGGAGCGGCTGCTCGGCCTGCCCCGCCTCTACCGGCTCCCCGCCGCCGCGGAGTGGGAACCCCTCGCCCGCGCCAACCTGACCGCCGAGCTCACGCTCCTGCGGTCCCGCGCTTCCGCTGCCGCAGACCCGCCGCCAGGAGACGGCTGAGCAGCTCGCGGCAACCCACCGGCAGCGCGCCCGCGGCGACGGCGGCGTCGTAGAGGTCCGCAGGCACGTCGTAGTGGTCACCCTGGAACGCGCGCCGCGGGATGCCCAGCTCGGCGGCGACGAACGCGTGCAGCTCGTCGTAGGAGACGTCGCTGACCAGGTGCGACCACATCCGGCCCCGCCAGGGCCACACGGGGCTGTCGATGAGCACGGCCACGAGGAAGCAGTGTGCCCGGCCCGGCTAGCGTCTGTCGGGTGAGCAACGAGATCCGCTGGGGAATCGTCGGGCCGGGCCGCATCGCCGAGAAGGTGGTGGAGGACTTCGCGGTGGTGGAGGGCGCCCGCGCGGTCGCCGTCGCCTCCCGGTCGCAGGAGCGGGCCGACGGGTTCGCCGCGCGGCACGGCCTGGAGCGCGCCTACGGCTCCTACGCCGAGATCCTCGCCGACCCCGACGTCGACGTCCTCTACCTCGCCACCCCGCACCCGCAGCACCACGCGATCGCGCTGGGCGCCCTGCGCGCGGGGAAGGCGCTGCTCGTGGAGAAGGCGTTCACCGCCACCACCGCCGGGGCCACCGAGGTCGTCGACCTGGCCCGCGGGACGGGCACCTTCGTCATGGAGGCGATGTGGACCCGCTTCCAGCCGGCCGTCGTCGCGCTCAACGAGCTGGTGGCCGACGGGGCGATCGGCGAGGTGCGCTCGGTGCAGGCCGACCTGGGCGTCGCGCGCGAGTACGACCCGGTCGACCGGCTGTTCGCCCTGGAGCTCGGCGGCGGCGCGCTGCTCGACCTCGGCGTCTACGTCGTCTCCTTCGCCCAGATGCTGCTGGGCACGCCCGACCGCGTCGTCGCCACCGGCTCGCTGTTCCCCTCCGGCGCCGACGCGGAGGCGGCGATCCTGCTCGGCTGGGACGACGGCCGCAACGCCGCGCTCACCACGTCGCTGAAGTACGCCCTGCCGGGGACTGCGCGCGTGGTGGGGACGACGGGCTGGATCGACGTCGTGCCCCGCTTCCACCACCCGCAGACCATCGTGCTGCACCGCGCGGGTGCCGAGCCGGAGGAGATCACCCGGCCGCAGACCGGTGCCGGGTACGCGCACGAGCTGCTCGAGGTGACCGAGTGCCTGCGCGCCGGGCGGACCGAGAGCGCCGTGATGCCGCTGGCCGACACGCTCGTCGTCCAGGACGTGCTGGGCCAGGCCGCCGACCAGCTGGGCGTTCGGCACGCCGAGGCGGTCGACGTCCTGTGATCGTCGTGACCGCCGCGGGCGGGGCCACCGGCACCGCCGTCGTCCGGGCACTGCTGGCGCGCGGGGAGCAGGTTCGCGCGGTGGTGGCGTCCCGTCGACCGCGGCCGGAGCTCGACGGCGCTGAAGTGGTCGTCGGCGACCTCACCGGCGATCTCTCCGCCGCGCTCGCCGGCGCCGACGCCCTGTACCTGATCTGGCCGAACTTCGACCCGGACGAGGCGACCGGTGCCCCCGCCCTGCTGACCGCCGCCGCCCGCGCGGGCGTCCGCCGGCTCGTCTACCACTCGGTGCTGCGGGCCCAGATCCGCGCGATGCCGCACCACGCCGCGAAGGACCGCGTGGAGGAGGCGCTGGACGGCGCCGTCGCCGGCACGGCCGCGCGGTGGCGGGTGCTGCAGCCCTGCGCGTACGCCGCCAACCTCGACGGCGCGATCGGAACGGCGACCGCGACCGGTGAGCTGCCCAGCCCGTGGGGGTTGCAGCAGGCGCAGTCCTTCGTCGACCTCCGCGACGTCGCCGACGCCGCTGCGGTCCTCCTCACCGAGGACGGCCTGGACAGCGGCACCTTCGAGGCCGTCGGCCCCGAGGAGCTCACCGCCCCCGACGTCGCGGCGCTGCTCACCGGGCGCTCCGGGCGGCCGGTCACCGCGGTCGACGTGCACGCCGAGGACGACGGGAGCTACGCCGGGCGCTGCCGCACCACGATGTTCGACTGGTACCGGGAGCACGGCTTCACCGGCAGCCCGCGGGTGCTGACGACGCTGCTCGGCCGGCCGCCGCGGACGTTCGCCGAGCACCTCGCCGACGGGGTGCCGGCGGGCAGCTGACCGTCCCCCGACCGGGTGGCTCGGCTGCAGCAGTCGCCGGAGCCTGCCGATGTGGAACGGGAACGGCCGTACCGACGGCCGTCCGCCCCGAGGGGATACGAACGTCCATGGCTCTGCTCGAAGGTCTGGCCGCACTGGCCGCGAAGTTCGCCGGTGCCAGCACCGTCGCCCAGGTGGCGACCGGTGTCGGCATCGCCACCGCCGGCGTGACCGGCGCGGGCGCCGTCGGGGTCCTCCCGGCGCCGGTGCAGGACGCCGTGGCGAGCACGGTCGAGACGGTGACGCCGTTCGACCTGCCGGAGTCCGAGCTCTCGACCGAGACCGAGACCGAGACCGATGCGCCCGTCGGCGACACCGAGGTCGACCCCGTGACGACCGAGGACGAGGCCACCGACGACGAGGTCGTCGAGGACGAGGCCACCGAGGACGAGGTCGTCGAGGACGAGGCCACCGAGGACGAGGCCACCGAGGACGAGGCCACCGAGAACGAGGTCGTCGAGGAAGAGGCCGCCGAGGACGAGGCCACCGAGGAGCAGACGGGCGCCCGCGGCCTGGACAACGCCATCGCCCACGCGAACGAGCACGCGCAGGGGGCGCTGCAGGCGGCCCAGGCCCGTCAGGCGGCCCACGACGCCGAGAAGGCCGCCCGCGACGCGGCCCGGGACGCGGAGAAGGCCGCCCGCGACGCCGCGAAGGCCGCTCGCGCCGCCACCGCCCCGGTCGAGGAGACCGTCGCCGAGCCCGAGGAGACCGCCGGTGCGGCCACCGGGAAGCCCGCCGACCAGGGCCCGAAGAACCAGGGGCGCGGCGGCAACTGACCCACGCGGTCAGACCGGGGGGACCTCCACCGGCGCCCAGGCCAGGCCGGTCGCCTGGTCGGCCGTGGGAACGCGGGTCGGAGTCCCCCCGGCGCGGCGGACGCACTCGGCGAAACGGACGGCGTCGATGACCGCGGCGCAGCCCGGGTCGTTGTTGAAGTAGACGAGGACGTCCGCGTCGCCGTAGGTGGTCGCGATCCGCTCGGCCCACAGCTGCAGGGTCTCGGCGCGGTAGCCCCAGCCCTCGAAGCCGTGGTGGAAGCGCAGATAGCCCCAGTCCGTGGTGCGCCAGAGCGGCGCGATCGGCTGCTCGTCCCGGTCGGCCCAGCACAGCGCGGCGCCGTAGCGCTCTAGCAGGGCCCGCACCTCGTCGGTCCACCACGACTCGTGCCGCGGCTCCACGGCCACCCGGGTACCGGCCGGGAACTGCGCCAGGCACTCGCGCAGCAGCTCGGGGTCGGCCTTCAGCGTCGGCGGCAGCTGCAGCAGCACCGTGTCCAGCTTGCCGGCGAGCCCCGCGGCGCGGCCCATCAGGCGGGCGACCGGCTCCTCCGGCTCGCGCAGCCGCTTGATGTGGGTGAGGAACCGGCTGGCCTTGACCGCCCACCGGAAGTCCGGCGGGGTGCGCTCCCGCCACTTCACGAACGTCTCGTGCTCCGGCAGCCGGTAGAAGGCGTTGTTGCTCTCCACGGTGGCGAAGTGCTGCACGTAGTGCTCCAGCCACAGCCGCTGCGGGAGCTTCGGCGGGTAGAAGGCGCCCCGCCAGTCGCGGTACTGCCACCCCGACGTCCCGATGATCACGGCCACGGACAGCCGCCTACCCTCCGCGGTCATGGCTGACGCACCCGCGCGCTTCAAGGACCTCTGCCTCGACGCCAACGACCACCACGCGCTCGCCGACTGGTGGTGCGCCGCCATCGGCTACGTGCGGCGCGACTCCCTCGAGGACGCCGAGAACCCGGAGGACGACGAGCCGCGCCCGCACGACTGGCCGATCCCGATCGTCGACCCGGCCGGCGAGGGACCGCTGGTGTGGATCGTCCCGGTGCCCGAGCGGAAGACCATCAAGAACCGCATGCACTTCGACGTCGTCGGTGAGACGTGGCCGCTCATCGCGGCGGGTGCGCGGATGGTGCGGGAGCAGGATGACGAGATCGAGTGGAGCGTCCTCGCCGACCCCGAGGGCAACGAGTTCTGCGTCTTCGCCCCCGAGTGAGCTGAGCTTCCGCGGCGAGGGCGCCCCGGACGCCGACAGGGGCGGCCCGCTCGGAAGCGGACCGCCCCTGCCGGGCAGTGCTGGTGGTGCAGTGCTCCTCAGCGAGGAGCGGGCGGACTCAGAAGTCCATGCCGCCCATGCCGCCCATGTCGCCACCCGGAGCGGCCGCAGCGGCCTTCTCCGGCTTGTCGGCGATGACGGCCTCGGTGGTGAGGAAGAGCGCCGCGATGGAGGCGGCGTTCTGCAGCGCCGAGCGGGTGACCTTGGCCGGGTCGATGATGCCGGCCGCGACCAGGTCCACGTACTCGCCGGTGGCGGCGTTGAGGCCCCAGCCGGTCTCCGAGTTGCGCACCTTCTCCGCCACGACGCCGCCCTCGAGGCCGGCGTTGATGGCGATCTGCTTCAGCGGCGCCTCGAGCGCGACGCGCACGATGTTGGCACCGGTCGCCTCGTCACCCTCGAGCTCGAGCTTGTCGAACGCGACGGCCGTGGCCTGCGCGAGAGCGACGCCACCACCGGCGACGATGCCCTCCTCGACGGCGGCCTTGGCGTTGCGCACCGCGTCCTCGATGCGGTGCTTGCGCTCCTTGAGCTCGACCTCGGTCGCGGCGCCGGCCTTGATGACGGCCACGCCACCGGCCAGCTTGGCCAGGCGCTCCTGCAGCTTCTCCCGGTCGTAGTCGGAGTCCGACCGCTCGATCTCGCTGCGGATCTGGTTGACCCGGCCCTGGATCTGGTCGGTGTCACCCGCACCCTCGACGATCGTCGTCTCGTCCTTGGTGACGACGACCTTGCGAGCCCGGCCGAGCAGCTCGAGGTCGGCGGTGTCGAGCTTGAGGCCGACCTCCTCGCTGATGACCTGGCCACCGGTGAGGATGGCGATGTCGCCCAGCATGGCCTTGCGGCGGTCACCGAAGCCCGGGGCCTTGACGGCGACGGACTTGAAGGTGCCGCGGATCTTGTTCACGACCAGGGTCGCGAGGGCCTCGCCCTCGACGTCCTCGCTGATGATGGCCAGCGGCTTGCCCGACTGCATGACCTTCTCCAGCAGCGGGAGCAGGTCCTTGACCGAGCTGATCTTCGAGTTGACGACGAGCACGTACGGGTCGTCGAGGACGGCCTCCATGCGCTCGGTGTCGGTGACGAAGTAGGGCGAGATGTAGCCCTTGTCGAAGCGCATGCCCTCGGTGAGCTCGAGCTCGAGGCCGAAGGTGTTGCTCTCCTCGACGGTGATGACACCTTCCTTGCCCACCTTGTCCATCGCCTCGGCGATGAGCTCACCGATGGCGGGGTCGGCGGCGGAGATCGACGCGGTGGCGGCGATCTGCTCCTTGGTCTCGACGTCCTTGGCCGTGGAGAGCAGGTACTCGCTGACCGAGGCGACGGCCTTCTCGATGCCCTTCTTCAGGGCCATCGGGTTCGCGCCGGCGGCGACGTTGCGCAGACCCTCGCGGACGAGCGCCTGGGCGAGCACGGTGGCGGTGGTGGTGCCGTCACCCGCGACGTCGTCGGTCTTCTTCGCGACCTCCTTGACGAGCTCGGCCCCGATCTTCTCCCACGGGTCCTCGAGCTCGATCTCCTTGGCGATGCTCACACCATCGTTGGTGATGGTGGGCGCGCCCCACTTCTTCTCAAGAACGACGTTCCGGCCACGGGGGCCGAGGGTCACCTTGACGGCGTCGGCGAGGGTGTTCATCCCTCGCTCGAGGCCGCGGCGCGCCTCTTCGTTGAACGCGATCATCTTGGCCATGTGGTGATGTCCTCCGAGCATGGATCGCTGCACGGCCGGGTTCGGCGCCCGCGACGGACGACACCAGCGACGTGGACGCTCCGTCGGCCCACGGACCGGTGCCTCACCGTTCCGACCTGATTGGCACTCAGGAGCCCTGAGTGCCAGAACTGAGTCTGGCACTCGACCCCTGCGAGTGCAAGAACGGGGTCCCTCGACCGGCTGTTCCCACCCCCCGGGGGGCTCTCACCGGGGCGGGCTGGTCCGCGGCACCTGGTCGACCGCCGCCATCACCCGGACAGCAAGCCTGCCGGAAGGGCGCACGCGGTGGGAACCGAGCCCCCGGAACGACCGAGGCCCGGTCCCCCGTGGGGAACCGGGCCTCGGCCGGTGTTGCCGAGTGGTTCTCAGGCGCTGCGGACGGCGTCGGCCTGGGGGCCCTTGGCGCCCTGGACGACCTCGAACTCGACCCGCTGCCCCTCGTCGAGGCTCTTGTACCCGTCCATCTGGATGGACGAGTAGTGGACGAAGACGTCCTCGCCGCCGTCGACTGCGATGAAGCCGAAGCCCTTCTCGGCGTTGAACCACTTCACGGTGCCCTGTGCCACGTGTGCTCCCACGTTTCGTGCGTGCGGCGCCCCATCGCTCTCGATGTGGCGGGGTCTCGCTCTTCCGCCCGCCGAACACGAACGTGGAACTCGAACCGCGCGAGACGGTACAGCAGAGAAGCGCAGGTGACAGCCCCACGCGCGCACGACGCACCCGGATCCGGCGACGACGTCGCCCGGACCGGGGAACCGGCCCGGACTCTACGCTCCCGCCGGACGGACCGCTCAGCCGATGAGGCCGGCCGCCCGCACCGACTTCAGCGACGGCTCGACCCGGTGCGTGGGGCCGACGACCGGCTCCAGCGGGTCGAGGGTCTTCAGGCCCTCCCCGGTGTTGAGGACGACGGTCTCCTTGGCCGGGTCCAGCTGACCGCCCTCCACCAGCTTGCGCAGCACGGCGACGGTCACCCCGCCCGCGGTCTCGGCGAAGACGCCGGTCGTACGGGCCAGGTCGCGGATGCCCTGGACGATCTCGTCGTCCCCGACCCGGGCGACCGAGCCGCCGGTGCGGCGGATCGCGTCGAGCGCGTAGGGGCCATCGGCCGGGTTGCCGATGTTCAGCGACTTGGCGATGCCGGTGGGCTTCACCGGCTTCACGACGTCCCACCCGTTGTCGAAGGCGGTGGCGATCGGGTCGCAGCCGGCCGACTGCGCACCGAAGATCGTCCACTCGGTCGCCTCGACGATGCCCGCGGCACTGAGCTCGCGGAAGGCCTTGTCCACCTTGGTGAGCAGCGACCCCGACGCCATGGGGATGACGACCTGGGCCGGGATCCGCCAGCCGAGCTGCTCGGCGATCTCGTAGCCCATCGTCTTGGAGCCCTCGGCGTAGTAGGGCCGCACGTTCTGGTTGACGAAGGCGGTGTCCTCGAACTCGTCGGTCTCGGCGAGCTCGCTGGTCAGCCGGTTGACGTCGTCGTAGGAGCCGTCGACGGCGACCAGGGTCTGGCCGTAGACGGCCGACTGGACGACCTTGCCGGGCTCCAGGTCGCTCGGGATGAAGACGAACGACGGCAGGCCGACGCGGGCGGCGTGCGCGGCCACCGAGTTGGCCAGGTTGCCGGTGGAGGCGGCGGCGATCTTCGTGTACCCGAGCCCCTTGGCGGCGGTCGCGGCGAGGCTGACCACGCGGTCCTTGAAGGAGTGGGTGGGGTTGGCCGAGTCGTCCTTCACCCACAGCCCGCCGGTGAGGCCCAGCTCGGCGGCGAGCCGGTCGGCGCGGACCAGCGGGGTCATGCCCGGGTCCAGCGAGACGCGGTCGGCCGGGTGCTGACCCACCGGCAGGAGGGCCACGTAGCGCCAGATGTTCTGCGGCCCGGCCTCGATCTGCTCGCGGGTCACCGCCTTCATCAGCTCGGGGTCGTAGTCGACCTCCAGGGGCCCGAAGCACTCGGCGCAGGCGTGCTCGGCGATGAGCCCGAACGTGGCGCCGCAGTTGCGGCAGACGAGCCCGCGGGCGGGACACGGGGGCACGGGGCCACCGGCGCTGGAGTCGGCCTGGACGGATCCGGGAGCGGTGAGGGTCATGCGACGACTACCTCCTCATCTTCCCCGCAGCGGGCCGTCGAGCCGCGCGGGACGGAATTGGCACCTCCCGCTGCACGTGCGCGCAGGCGGCGGTTGCCGGGGCTTCGTCGGGCCGTGTCCCTCTGCCCCTCTGGATGAGTGAACGGCGTGAACTGTACCCAGTCGCGAGCCGGGCCCAGCGGCCGGACAGGATGGCCTGGTGAGCGCGCGCGTCGTCTACACCGACCTCGACGGCACGATGGTGGGGCCGCGGGGCTCCTTCTGGCACACGGCCGGGCGGGAGCTGACCGACGGGCCGGCCGCCGCATTGCTCGACCTGCACCGCGCCGGAGTGGCGTTGGTGCTGGTCAGCGGCCGGACGTACGAGCAGGTGGTGGAGGCCGCGCGGATCTTCGCCGCCGACGGCGCCATCGCCGAACTGGGCGCCACGATCGGCTGGGGCTCCGGGCGGAACACCCACCGCCTGCGCGGCGCGCTGCCCGAGGAGTACGGCGACCGCACGCCGATGGAGGTGATGGCCGAGCTCGGCGTCGTCGAGGAGCTGATCGCCGAGCACCCGGGGCGACTGGAGTGGCACGCCCCGTGGCACGCCACGCACGCCACCGATGCGCTGCTGCGCGGCCGGGTCGACGCCCTCGCCGTCGACGCCTGGCTGGCCGAGCGGGGCGTGGGCTGGCTGACGCTCAAGGACAACGGCGCGATCCCTGCGGCCTCCTGGATGGGCCTGGACGACGACGCCGCGCCGCCGCGGGTCTACCACCTGATGCCGCGCGGGATCTCCAAGGGCGCGGCGATCGCCTGGGACCTGGAGCGGCGCGGCCTCACCCCCGCCGATGCCGTCGCGATCGGGGACAGCGTCAGCGACCTCGACATGGCGCCCGCGGTGGGCCGGCTGTGGATCACCGCGAACGGGGGCGCCGTGGACGGGATGGCCGAGCTGCTGTCCGCCGTCCCCAACGTGACGGTCACCGACGCCCCCATGGGCGAGGGCTGGGCCCAGGCGGTACGCGCGTCCCTGTGAGCGCTCAGCTGCTCCCGCCGCTCCCCGCACGGGACCGTCCGGCGACCAGCACACCGACGAGGACGGCCACCAGCACGATGACCACCAGCTCGACGGAGCCGATCGCGCCGAGCAGTGGCAACAGCAGGAGCAGGACGACGAAGCAGACGACCCCGGCCACGAGACCCCACAGTCCGCTCATGCAGGACAAGCTACGTCGGCGACGGCCTTGCGGGCAGGGGGTCAGCTGGTGACGTCGCGGCGGGCGAAGTGGCGGAAGCCGAGCGCCGTGAAGACGGCGATGTAGACCAGCGACTGGATCACGCCGCGGAACAGGTCGCCGTCGTCGACCGGCGTCTGCAGCAGGTCGGTCCAGGCGAACTCCTCCGCCGTCGGGAACCAGTCGCGGATCGACCCGAGCTGCTCAACCTGGTCGAGGATGGCGAAGACGAACATGGTGAACACCGCGCCACCGACCGCCGCCAGCGGTGCGTCGGTGATGGTGGAGAACCAGAACGCCAGCGCGCCGACGACGAGCAGGTGGATGGCCAGGTAGCCGAGCATCCCGGCCAGCCGCAGCATGCCCTCGCCCTGGTCGATCCCCACCCCGACCGGCGTCCGGATGTCGTCGAAGCCGAACGCGATCCCACCGGCGACCACAGCAACCGCGGCGAGCGTGAGCAGCGCCGCCACCGACTGCACGAGGGCGGCCAGCCACTTCTGCCGCAGCAGCCGCATCCGCGGGATCGGCGTAGCCAGGGCGTACCGCAACGAGCCCCACTGCGCCTCGACGGCCACGGTGTCGCCGAAGAAGAGCGCGTAGACCACCACGAGGAAGAAGCTGGTCGTCGCGAACAGCACGAACAGGGTGAAGTTCAGCCCGCTCGCCGTCGCGACGTCGACCAGGTTGATCCGGTTGTTCTCCGCCGCCTCCTCGCTGGCGCCCAGCTGGAGGGCGGCGATGAGCACCAGCGGGAGCGCCACCATGAGCGCGAACACGCCGATCGTGCGGCGGCGCTTGAACTGCCGGCGCAGCTCCACCGACAGCCGGAGCGTCCGCTCCGGCCGGTAGCCGGCGACCGCGCCGGTCGACTGCACGTGCTCGGAGTCCACGGATCGACTGGTCGTGCTCATGACTCCCCCACCAGGGCCAGGAAGGCGTCCTCCAGGCGTCGTCGCGGCGTGAACTGCTCGACGGCGATACCGGCGGACACCAGCGCCTGCAGCACGTCGGCGCGGCGGGCGCCGTCCAGCTCGGCGACCAGGCCGTCGTCGCCGCGCGCGCCGGTGACCCCGGGCAGCGACGAGAGGACGGCGATCGCCCGGTCGGTGTCGGCGTCGTCGGCCAGGCCCACGAGCACCGAGCCACCGGTGCCGACGATCTCCTCCACCGTGCCCTGCACGATCTTCTGGCCCTTGGCCATGACCACCACGTGGCTGCAGGTCTGCTCGATCTCGCTGAGCAGGTGGCTGGAGACGATCACGGTGCGCCCGGTGGCCGCGTAGGAGCGCAGCACGTCGCGCATCGCGTGGATCTGCGGCGGGTCGAGCCCGTTGGTCGGTTCGTCGAGGACCAGCAGGTCGGGCAGGCCCAGCATCGCCTGGGCGATGGCGACCCGCTGGCGCATGCCCTGGCTGTACCGGCGCACCGGCCGGTCGATGGCGGCGCCGAGCCCGGCGACCTCGATGGCCTCGTCCATGTGCGCGTCCTCGGCCGGCCGGCCGGTGGCGGCCCAGTACAGGGTGAGGTTGTCGCGGCCGGACAGGTGCGGCTGCAGCCCGGTGCCCTCCACGAAGGAACCCAGCCGCGACAGCACCGGGGCGCCGGGGCCGGCAGCGTGCCCGAAGACGCTGATCCGCCCGTCCGTGGGCCGGATGAGGCCCATCAACATCCGCAGCGACGTGGTCTTGCCGGCGCCGTTCGGCCCGAGCAGGCCGAGCACCTGCCCGCGGCGCACCTCGAACGACAGGTCGCGCACCGCGACGAAGCCGTCCTTGTAAGCCTTCGTCACGCCCTCGAAGCGCAGGGGGACGTCCTCGCCGTCGGGCTCGACGCTGGACAGCTGCCGCTGACGACGCCGGCCCCACCACAGGCCGGCCAGCCAGCCGAGCAGGCCGAGCCCCGCGAGGAGGCCCAGCAGCACCCACCAGCGCGAGGCACCGGTCGCTGCCCCGCTCTCGCCGGAGACCGTCGGTGCGGCGAGCTGCGCCTCGCCCGCGGCCACGCCGTCGGCGGCGCCGGGCGAGGCGAGGCCCACCGAGTAGACGGCCGACTCGGCGGGCAGCGCGTACGCCTGGTCGGTGGAGGACACCAGCACGCGCATGGTGTGGCCCGCCTCGAACCGGTGCACGATCGCGGGCAGGGTCACGCTCACGCGCGTCGGGGCGGTGGGGTCGGTGGAGACGTCGGGAAGCGCCAGGGGCGCGACCAGGCCGCCCGGCAGCGTCGTCGCGCCGTCGGGCCCGACGTCGTAGAGCTTGGCGAACAGGGTGGCGCTGCCGCTGGGCGAGGCGACCGCGAGGTCGACCGTCGAGGCGCCCACGACCTCGACCGGGGCGTCGAGCGGGGCACTGTCGAAGACGGCGTACTGGCCGGGGATCTCCGCGGTGGTCCCGCCGAGCGCCGACGTCAGGGCGCCCAGACCCGGGACAGTGGTGAGGGACGCGGGGGTGCCGCCGGCCGGGGTGACCACGGGCTGCACGGGTCCCTCGACGGTCACGGCGCGACGCTCGGCCGGCTCGGCGCCGTCGAGCCCCGGATAGGCGTCGGCGACGACGGTCTGGCCGCCGCCCTGGACGCGGCCGACGGTGGCACCCAGGCCGGTGGGCGCGGGGAACTCGAAGCCCGTGCCCGGGTCGTCGCCCTGCCCCCGCAGGTGCCGGTCGAACCAGCCGGCCACGGCCGCGCGCAGCGACTCCCGCTGCCGGTCCGACCCCGAGGCGTCGTGCCCACCGGAGTACCAGACCACCTTGACCGGGGTGCCGTCGGCGGCGATGCCGCGGGCGTTGGCGTCGGCCTGGCCGAGGCCGAAGAGCGAGTCCTGCGTGCCCTGCACCAGCAGGGTGGGGACGTCGATGCGGTCCAGCACACCCGCCGGGCTGCTGCGGTCGAGCACCGCGGCGACCTCCGGGGTGAGGGTTCCGGAGGCCGCGGCCGCCTGGTAGGCCTGGCACACATCGACGCTGAACCGGCCGCAGGTGAGCAGCTGCTCGGCGGCCTCGGGGTTCTCGGCGGCCTGCTCGAGCAGCTCGGGCGGGAGCGCGGGCCGGCCGGCGGGGGCCGGCGCCGCGACGGTGCCGCCGCCCACCGCCTCGCCGTCGAGGCCCTCGTCGCCGCCGGCCTGGCCGGCACCCCCGAGGGAGTCGAGCAGCCCCCCGGAGGCGGAACCGATGCCGAAGAAGAGCCCGGCCCACAGGCGCTTGTAGACGCCGGCCGCCTCCGGCTGCGGTGTCGCGGCCACGGTGCCGGCGTCGAGGTCGCCGGTCTGGGAGGGGAACAGCGCGGCGGTGAGGGAATTCCAGGTGATCTGCGGGGCGATCGCGTCGACCCGCTCGTCGTAGGCGGCGCCCAGCAGCGCCAGCGCCCCGCCGTAGGAGGCGCCGGCGACCCCGACCCGCGGGTCGCCCTCGGCGTCCAGCTCGACCTCGTCGCGGGCGGCCAGCAGGTCGAGCAGCGTGGAGAGGTCGGCGATCTCGTAGCGCGGGTCGTTGAGCCCGATCCGCCCGGTGCTCGCACCGAAGCCCCGGGCCGAGTAGGTGAGGACGACGTAGCCGCGCTCGGCCAGGTCGGCCGCATCCTCGGCCACGGAGCGCTTGCTGCCACCGAAGCCGTGCGCGAGCACGACCGCCGGCGCCGGGTCGTCGCCGCCCGGCAGGTACAGCGTGGTGTCGAGCTCGACGGCGTCCTCCCCCGAGCCAGAGGGGACCCGGAGCTCCTCGGTGCGCACCTCGGCGGCGCCCGCCGGGGACGCGAGGACGAGGCCGGCGGGCAGGGCGAGGGCGAGCAGGGCGGCGGCCGCGGCCCGCGCACGAGGGCGCGAGCGGGGACGCGCGGGCCCTCGGAGGGGACGCACGCTGCCCCCAACGGCCGGACGGCCGCTCCTGTTCCGGGTACCCGGCAAGACCGGCGTCAGGGCTGCCAGTTGCCGGTGGCGACGATGACGAGTCCGGGTGCGGGGACGTCGGCTACCTCGAAGAAGCGCGGGGCGGGGCCGGCGAGGTCGGGGAACTGGTCGACCAGCTGGAGCGCGGCCTGGCGCTGCTGCTCGTCCCCCTCGGTGAAGAAGACCGTGGTGGCCGAGACGTCGGTGCCCGGGTAGGCGCCCACGCCGGGCGACTCCCAGCCGCCGGAGACCACGGCGCCGGAGATCGTGGCGGCAAGGCCGGCGATGTTCGTGGCGTTGAGAACGGTGACGGGGACGCGCACGGGGGTGGTGATCGGCGGCTCGACGACGATGGGCTCCTCGGGCAGCGGCGGCAGGGCGGCGGTGGGGACCGCGACGGTGGGCACACTGGCCGGTGCGGGAGCGGCGGCCGCGGCCTCCTCCTTCTCCGGGGCGGTCACCGTGTAGACGCCGAGGACGGCACCGGCGACGACGGCCATGGCGACCAGGCCCTTGAGCACGCGGCGCGGCTTGCGCTCGGGCTCGTCGTCGAAGATCACCTCGGGCGTGCCGCTGCGCTTGGCCGCCTTGCGGCGGGCGGCGTCGGCGGCCTGCCGCTCGGCGCGGTAGGCGGCGCGGCCACCCTTGACCGCCGCGGCGCCCGCGGCGGCGGCATCCACCTCGCGCTCGAGGTCGTAGCCGGCCTCGTCATTGCCGGCCTCGGCGTAGCGGGCCTCGTCGTAGCCGGCCTCGTCGTAGCCGGCCTCGTCGTCGAGGTCGCGGCGGGCCTTCGCACCCCGCTCGGGGATCGCGGTGGTGGCCGGCGCGTGCGGCATCTCCGGCGCAGCACCCAGGCCGAGGCGCGACCGCCCCGTCTCGTCGCTGCGCGAGGGCTTGGTCCAGTCGCCGTAGGAGGAGGCGGGCGCACCGGACGGCGTGGTCTGCCGCGGCACGCGAGGAACCAGCGGCGCGGGCCCGCGCCGCCCGAGGCCACGGGCCGGTCCGGTGGTGACCAGGGGCTCGTCCTCGACGAGGAGCCCGGCGGGCGCCGGGCTCACGACCCTGCCGGAGGGTTGGGCAGCCTGCTGCGGCGGCTCGCCGGCGGACACGGGTGCCAGGACGTCGGCGCCGCGAGCCGGCACCGGGACCTCCCCGAGGGCGGCGGGAGCGGGGGCGGGGGCGGGGACCGCGGCGAACGGTGCGGCGCTGGTGCGCGGAGAGGGGGCAGCAGCAGCGCGGGGGCCGGCAGGCACGGGTGGCAGCGGCAGGCGGGAACGGGAGATCTGCCGGGCACCGTCGGCGGCGGGCACGTCCGCCCGGACGTCGCGCCGGAGGGCCGCCCGGTCGCGCCCGGGCGCGGTGGGGTGGTCGCTCAGGCCGGCACCGGACCACGCACCCTCAGGGGTATCGGTCCTGCGCCGCCCAGCGGCTGCAGACGCGTTCCCCTGATCCAGTCCGTCACTACCTGACGCGGCGTGCCTGCCCACGGTGACCGAATCTAATCGATGTCATTCCCGATGCCCAGGACCTTCACCGAACGCGTTCGCTGCCGTGCCGTGCGCAACCGGCGGAGACGCCGGACCAGGAGCGGATCGGCGGCCAGCGCCTCGGGGCGTTCGACCAGCGCGTTGAGCGCCTGGTAGTACCGCGTCGGCGTCGTGCCGAACAGGTCGCGGATCGCCGTCTCCTTCGCGCCGGCCCGCCGCCACCACTGGCGCTCGAAACCGAGCATCTCGTGCTCGCGCCGCGTCAGGCCCACGCCTCCGGCCTGCACGGACTCCTCCCCTGACCCGTCGGCCCGGGGCGGGGAGACCACGGGGGCTGGGTCGCTGCTCATGGGTTCGACCATCTCCTGACCTGCTCTGCCGACCGGGAACCCCGGCGGCTCGAGGACGACGGTAGCGCCGCCCACCGACGTTTCCGGCCGGCCCGCCGAGGCGGGTCCGACTGCCCGTCAGGGGGTGGCGACCACCGCGTCGCGGGCGGCTCTGCGGGCCCCGGCCCGGGCGTGTCGCCACGTGTCGGCGGTGAAGACCGCCAGGGCGACCCAGACGATCACGAAACCGGCCAGCCGGGCCGGCGGCATGGGCTCGTCGTAGACGAAGACGCCGATCGCCAGCTGCATCAGCGGCGTCAGGTATTGCAGCAGACCCACCGTCGACAGGGGGATGCGCCGGGCCGCCGCGGCGAACAGCAGCAACGGCACCGCCGTCGCCACCCCGGCGCTGGCCAGCAGCAGGGCGTGCCCGGTGCCCGCGTTGGCGAACGTGCCGGTCCCGTCGGAGTGCAGGACCGCGAGGACCACTCCCGCGGGGACCGCGACCAGCGCCGTCTCCAGGAAGAGCCCGGGCGCCGCCTCGATCGACACGAGCTTCTTCATCAGGCCGTAGAGGCCGAAGGACAGGGCCAGGCCGAGCGCGATCCACGGCGGGCGTCCGTAGTCGATGGTCAGCACCGCGACGGCGACCGCGGCGGTGCCGACGGCCACCCACTGCAGCGGGCGGAGCCGCTCGCTGAAGACGACGACGCCGAGGAGGACGCTGACCAGCGGGTTGATGAAGTAGCCGAGCGAGGCCTCCACGACCTGCCCGGAGTTCACGCCGTAGACGTAGATCAGCCAGTTCACGGCGATCAGCACGGCGGCGCCGGCGAGGATCAGCAGCGTGCGCGGGCTGCTCACCGCCGCCCGGACGTGCCCCCAGCGCCGGACGACGCACAGCAGCAACCCGACGAACAGCAGCGACCAGAGCACCCGGTGCGCCACGATCTCCAGGCCGCTCGCGGGCTCCAGGAGCGGGAAGTACAGCGGGAAGATGCCCCAGAGCGCGTAGGCGCCGAGCCCGGAGACCACCCCCAGGCGACGCTCGTCCACGGCGGCACCGTACGCCCGGCGGGAACGCCGGCCGTACGCGACCGGATCGGCCTACCGTCGGGGGCGTGAGCAGGCAGCGACCCGGACCCCTGCAGTGGGTCTGGTACGCCTACGGCGGAGGGCTGCCCCGCGAGCTATCGCCCTGGGTGCTGGCCGACACCACCCGCAGCACCTGGGTGTGGCGCCACCTCGCCCGGGCGGTCGTGCAGCTGCTGCCGCTCGTCGTGCTGTGCCTGCTCGTGGTGCCCGTCCCGCTGGTCTACCGGGTCTCCGCCGCCGGCGGCGGCCTGCTGCTCGGGCTGCTCTTCTCGCTGGCCTACATGGTGGAGACGATCGAGCACCGCGTGGCCAAGGCCGGGTACGAACCGGGGACGGCGGCCCGGCTGCGGGCCGAACGCGCCGAGCGGGCGCGAGTGGAACGGCTCTCGCCCTACCGGCGCGACGGCGCGGGGAGCTTCGACTGAGCCGCCCGCCCGGCGCTCAGGACCAGCGCCGGAGCACCTCCACGGCGGTGGTGCCGCCCGGCGCGGGCGGGGCTACCGGTGGCGGCGGCGCCGTCCGCGAGAACCGGGGCGCCGGGGACGCCTGCTGGACGCCCCCGAGCTTCGCGTACGTCCCCCGGGCGACCAGGTGCGGGTGCACGGCGGCCTCCTCGTAGGAGAGCACTGGCGTCACGCAGGCGTCGGTGCCGGCGAACAGCTCGGCCCACTCGTCGCGCGTCCGGCTCGCGAACGTTCCGGTGAACACCTCCCGCATCCGGGGCCAGCCGGACCGGTCGTCCTGGTCACCCAGCGCCGCGGCGTCCAGGCCGAGCCCGGCGAGCAGGGCGGCGTAGAACTGCGGCTCGAGGGCGCCCACCGCCACGAACCGCCCGTCGGCGCAGGCGTACGTGTCGTAGAACGGCGCCCCGCCGTCGAGGAGGTTGGCCTGCCGCTCGTCGCGCCAGCCTCCGAGGCCGCGCATGCTGAGCACCAGCTGGTTGAGCAGGACCGTGCCGTCGACCATCGCCGCGTCGACCACCTGCCCCCGCCCCGAGCCGGACCGCTCGAAGAGGGCGGCGAGCAGCCCGACCAGCAGCAGCATCGAGCCGCCGCCGTAGTCGCCGACGAGGTTCAGCGGCGGGGCCGGCGGCTGGCCGGCCCGGCCCATGGCGTGCAGCGCGCCGGTGAGGCCGATGTAGTTGATGTCGTGTCCGGCGGTCCGCGCCAGAGGGCCGTCCTGCCCCCACCCGGTCATCCGCCCGTAGACCAGGCGGGGGTTGCGCGCCAGGCATTCGTCCGGGCCCACGCCGAGCCGTTCGACGACCCCCGGCCGCAGCCCCTCGATCAGCACGTCCGCGGCCTCGGCCAGCGCGAGCACCGTGGCCCGCCCCTCGTCGGACTTGAGGTCGGCCGCCAGCGAGCTGCGCCCGCGCTACCCCCAGTCGACCCCGCCCCCCGGCGGGCCGGGTCGCTCCACCCGGACGACGTCGGCGCCCAGATCGGCCAGCACCATCGCGGCGTGCGGCGCGGGGCCGATGCCGGCGAGCTCGACCACCCGCAGCCCGGCCAGCGGACCGCGCGACACCCCGTCCCGGCTCACGCCGCGCCACCGCGGCGCACAGTGGCCTGCTCGCGCACCCGCCGGATCAGGACCGCGGGCGCTCCGACCGTGTGCGCGGCGATGTCGACGTAGTTGTGCGCCAGGTCCTGCGCGGACAGCGGCCCTCCGGGGCGGTACCACGTGGCGATCGCCTGGAACATGCCCAGCAGCGCCCGGGCGGTGTCCTTGGGGGACGTGACGTCGAAGAGCCCCGCGGCCTCCCCCGCCTGCAGCGTGTCGACGAGCATCTCCTCGATCCGCCGGCGCTTCTCGCTGTAGGCCGACCGGTTCTCCGGGCCCAGCGAACGCAGCTCGGCGTCGACGCCGGCGATCTTCGTGCTGTGCGCCATGTAGAGCACGATCGCCTCGACCAGGTTGAGGAAGCGGTCGGCCGGGTTGTCCCCCGCATCGGCCAGCGCCGCCTCGCACATCCGGGTCAGCCGGAGGATGCCGGCGTCCAGGAGCGCGAAGAGGATCGCCTCCTTGTTCTCGTGGTGGTAGTAGAGCGCCGGCACGGTCACCCCCACCCGTCCGGCGATGTCCCGCACGGAGGTGCCGTGGTACCCGTGCTCGTTGAAGGCGTCGAGCGCCGCGGACAGGATGGGGCTCATCTCGAGGGCGGGCACGCTGCGCCAGCGCCCCCGGGTCATCAGCTCGTCGTCCTCCCGGACCGCGGTCATGGCACCCCTCTGTCCCGCCGGCGGGCGCCTCGCCCACCGCTCACCTGAGATTAACGAACGCTCGGTATCGGCGATCCCGCGTGCGTGCCGTCTACCCACCTGGGGGGGAGAGGCATCCCGGCCTCACCGGGTCCCCAGCGCGGCCAGGCCGGCGGCGACCAGCTCGGGCACCACCTCGGCTGCCCGCCCGGCGTCGCGCCCGGAGTCCGCGCCGGCGCGGGCCCGGTGCGCGATGCCCTCGGCGATCACGGCCAGCTTGAGGTGTGCCAGGCCGAGGTAGAACGGCCAGTGGCCCAGGTCGCGCCCGGCCAGCCGGGAGTACGTCTGCGCGAGGTCGTCCGCCGAGGGCAGCCGGGGGCTGGTCCAGGCCGCCGGCAGGCCCAGGATCACGTCCAGGGCCGGGTGGCGGTAGACGCACATCAGGGCCACGTCGGTGAGCGGGTCGCCCAGCGTCGACAGCTCCCAGTCCACCACCGCCCGCACCGTCGCGGGCCGGGTGCGGTCGAGGATGACGTTGTCGATCCGGTAGTCCCCGTGCACGATCGCGGTCCCCGCGGACGGCGGGACGCCGTCGGCGAGCCGGGCGTGCAGCCGCTCGAGATCCGGCAGCTCGCGCCCCCGGGTGCGGTCCCACTGGCGGCGCCACAGCGCGACCTGCCGGGCCAGGAAGCCCTCCGGCCGACCGAAGCCGGCCAGCCCGACGGCCCGGACGTCGACGGCGTGCAGCGCGACCAGCACGGCCATCAGCGAGGTGCTCACCTCGCCGACCACCTCGTCGGGGAGGGTCGCCAGCTCGTCCCGGTCCCGGACGACCAGGCCCTCGACCCACTCGACGACGGTGAACGGTGCGCCGAGCACGCCGTCGTCCTCGCACAGCGAGACCGGGCGCGCCACCGGCACCGGCGTCCCGTGCAGGGCGCTGGTCACCCGCCACTCCCGCACCATGTCGTGCGCCGAGGCGGTCAGCCCGGCCAGCGGTGGCCGGCGGACCACCCACCGCGTGGCGCCGTCGGTCACCGCGTACGTCAGGTTGGACCGGCCCCCGGAGATCAGCTCCGCCCGCAGCGGGCCCGCCGGTCCGGTCCCCGTGGAGACCAGGTGCGCCCCCAGCCTCTCCAGGTCCAGCCCCGGCGTGGCCGTCACCGTCGCGGCCCCGGCCGGGCGGGGACGCCCCCGGTCACCGCCCCACCCAGCGCGGGTCCCGCTTCTCCGCGAACGCCCGCGGACCCTCGGCGGCGTCGGCGCTGGCGAACACGGTCGCGGTGGCCTCCTCGTTGGCCCGCCACGGATCGGTGCCGGTCCAGGACTCGTCCCAGTCGGAGCCGCCGCCGCTGGTGCGGTGGAGCATGCGCTTGGTGTGCCGCACCGACAGCGGCGCGTTGACGGCGATCCGGCCGGCCAGCTCCAGCGCCGCGTCGAGCACCTGCTCCGGCTCGACCACCGCGTTCACCAGACCCCACTCGAGGGCGGTGGCCGCGTCCACGCCGTCGCCGGTCAGCGCCAGCTCCAGCGCCCGCTTCAGGGGCACCTGGCGCTGCAGCCGGACGACGCCACCGGCGGCCGCGAGCAGCCCCCGCTTGACCTCCGGCAGGCCGAAGACCGCTCCGGACGACGCCACGACCAGGTCGCAGGCCAGGGCGATCTCGGTACCACCGCCCATGGCGAAGCCGTTGACCGCGGCGATCACCGGCTTGTCGATCCAGTGCCGCACCAGCCCGGCGAACCCCCACTCGGGGTGCCCGTCCGCGGCCACGGAGCGCTGCGCGGCCAGCTCCTTGAGGTCAGCGCCGGCGCAGAAGGCGCGCCCGGTGCCGGTCACGACCACCACGCGGACCTGGTCGTCCGCCGCCGCCTGCTCCAACGCCTCACCGACGGCCGTGGCGAGTGCCGCGTTCACCGCGTTGAGCGCGGCGGGCCGGTCGAGCGTGATCAGCCCGACGTGGCCGCGGACCTCGTACCGCGCCGCCGGCTCGGCGGCAGCAGCCGCGCTCACCGGGTGCCCAGCGCGTCGTGGGGGCCGTAGCCCCCGAGCAGCGGGATGCCGCGGTCGGCGATCAGCTCGCGGTCGGCCTCGAACAGCGGGTGGCCGGCGGCCCCCAGGTCGGTGCTCATGTCCGGTCTCCCCGAGGTGGGCGTCAGAGCCGCTCGATGATGGTGGCGTTGGCCAGGCCGCCGCCCTCGCACATCGTCTGCAGGCCGTAGCGGCCGCCGGTGGCCTCCAGGTGGGCGAGCATCGTCGCCATCAGCCGGGTGCCGGAGCCACCCAGCGGGTGGCCCAGCGCGATCGCGCCGCCGTTGGGGTTCAGCCGCTCGGGGTCCGCCCCCAGCTCCCGCTGCCAGACCAGGGGCACCGGCGCGAAGGCCTCGTTGACCTCGTAGGCGTCGATGTCGTCGATGGACAACCCCGAGCGCTCGAGCACCTTGCGGCTGGCCGGGATCGGGGCGGTGAGCATGAGCAGCGGGTCGTCGCCGGCGAGGGCGAAGGTGTGGAAGCGGGCCCGGGGGGTCAGCCCCAGCTGCTCCGCGGTGTCCTCGCCCATGATGAGGGCAGCGGAGGCGCCGTCGGTCAACGGCGAGGAGTTGCCCGGGGTGATCTTCCAGTCCAGGTGGGGGTAGCGCTCGCGCATGGCCGGGCTGTCGAAGGACGTCCTCAGCCCGGCCAGCCCCTCGGCGGTGGTGGAGGCGCGCACCGTCTCGTCCTGGTCGTGCACCGTCTCCGCACCGTCGGCACCGATGACCGCGACCGGCACGATCTGGTCCTTGAACTGGCCGGCCGCAGCCGCTGCGGCGGCGCGCTGGTGGGACCGGGCCGAGAACGCGTCGAGCTCCTCGCGGGTGAGTGCCCAGCGGTCGGCGATCAGCTCGGCGGAGACACCCTGGTTCACCAGACCCTCGGGGTAGCGGGCGTGCATCGAGGGGCCGAGCGGGTCCTCCCCCACGGTGGCGACGCCCATCTTGACGCGGCTCATCGACTCCACGCCGCCGGCGACCACGATGTCGTAGGCGCCGGCCATGACACCCTGCGCGGCGAAGTGCAGGGCCTGCTGGCTCGAACCGCACTGCCGGTCGACGGTGGTGGCCGGCACGCTCTCGGGCCAGCCGGCCGCCAGCACGCCCTGCCGGCCGATGTTGAGCGACTGCTGCCCGACCTGGCTCACGCAGCCGGCGATCACGTCGTCGACGCGGGCCGGGTCGAGGTCGGACCGCTCGGCGAGGGCCCGCAGCACCGTCGCGAGCAGCTCCACGGGATGCGTGCCGGAGAGAGCCCCGCCGGGCTTCCCCTTGCCGGAGGCGGTGCGGACGATGTCGACGATCACGGCGCTTCTCATGACGGTTCTCCCTGGTTGGATCGATCACGGTCCCCGGTGGGCGCGAGCAGCGCGTCGTGCTCGCCCGGCGCCGGGGTGTGGGGGTCGGCGGTGGTGTCGAGGCTCGAGTGCCGGGCCGGCGTCCGGACGACGTCGACGGCCTGGCCCGCCTGTCGGATGGTCAGTTGCAGGCCGCGGCGGGCGTCCGGCTGCGAACCGACGACATACGGCCGGTCGGCGAGGTGGCTCGGCGACGTCGTCGCGCTCATGGGCTCCTCCGTCGAGCGGCTGTGTTGACATAGCGATAGCTAAGTACCGAGCATGAGCCCCCGGTCCCGGGCCGTCAAGACACCGACCCGCGGCCGGTCACCCCACACCACCGGCGAAGGTGGCCAGCCGCCCGTGGATCAGCTCGTGTGCCTCGCGGATCATGCGGTCGAGCACCTCGGCGACGGCGGGGACGTCGTGGACCAGCCCCTGGCTGATGCCCGACGTCCAGATGCCGCGCTCCAGATCGCCCTCCTCGAACACCAGCCGGCCGCGTGCGCCGGCGACGAGGTCGCGGACGTCGTCGAAGGCGCCGCCGTCGGCCAGGATGCCGACGACCTCGCGGCTGACCGTGTTGCTCGCCACCCGGGCGGTGTTGCGCAGCGAGCGGAAGATCAGCTCGGTGTCGCGCTCGGTGGCCTCGACGATCCGCTGCTTCACCGCGTCGTGCACCGGGGACTCCTGGGTGCACAGGAACCGGGTGCCCATGGTGACGCCCTCGGCGCCCAGCGCCAGGGCGGCCACGAGGCCGCGGGCGTCGGCGATGCCGCCGCACGCCACCACCGGGATGCTCACGGCCGAGGCCGCGGCCGGGACGAGGACCAGGCCGGGCACGTCGTCCTCACCCGGATGCCCGGCGCACTCGAAGCCGTCGATGCTGATCACGTCGACGCCCTCGGCCTCGGCGCGCCGGGCGTGCCGGACGCTGGTGCACTTGTGCACCACGGTGATCCCGGCGTCCTTGAAGAACGGCATGTGCTCGGCCGGGTTGGCGCCGGCGGTCTCCACGATGCGGACCCCCGAGGCGGCGATGACGTCGCGGTACTCGGCGTAGGGCGGCGGGTTGATCGACGGCAGGATCGTGAGGTTGACGCCGAACGGGCGGTCGGTCAGGTCGCGGCACCGGGCGATCTCCTCGCCCAGCGCCTGCGGGGTCGGCTGCGTGAGGGCGGTGATCATCCCCAACCCACCGGCGTTCGACACGGCGGCGGCCAGCCCCGCCCGCCCCACCCACTGCATGCCGCCCTGGATCACCGGGCGGTCGATGCCGAGGAGCCGGGTGAGGCGGGTGGCCAGCCGCGGCGCCGGTGCCGTGCGGGTCACCGCGGCGCCATCCGGATGGCGCCGTCGAGGCGGATCGTCTCGCCGTTGAGCATCGGGTTGCCGACGACGGCCGCCACGAGGTCGGCATACTCCTCCGGCTGACCGAGCCGGCTGGGGTGCGGCACCTGGGCGCCGAGGCTGGCCCGCAGGTCCTCGGGCAGGGCGCCCAGCAGCGGAGTCTCGAAGAGCCCGGGCGCGATGGTGACGACCCGGATGCCGTAGGAGGCGAGGTCCCGGGCGATCGGCAGCGTCATGCCGACGACGCCGCCCTTGGAGGCGGAGTAGGCGGCCTGCCCGATCTGACCGTCGAACGCGGCGACGGAGGCGGTGTTGACGACCACCCCGCGCTCCTCGCCGTCGACCTCGTTGCCGGCCATGGCGGTGGCGCCCAGGCGGATCACGTTGAAGGTGCCGATCAGGTTGACGCCGACGACGCGGTCGAAGTCGGCGAGCGGGAAGGGCCCCTTCTTGCCGACGGTCTTGTTGGCGGCGCCGATCCCGGCGCAGTTCACGACGACGGCGAGCGTGCCCTCGTCGTTGGCGGCGTCCACGGCCGCCTGGACGGCCGCCTCGTCGCGGACGTCGGCACCGGCGAACCGGACAGGGTCGCCCAGCGCACCGAGGGCCGTCTGGTCCGCGGTGGGCAGATCGAGGGCCACGACGCGGGCACCGCCGGCCACGAGCCGTCGGACGGTGGCCAGGCCGAGACCGGACGCACCCCCGGTCACGAGCGCGGTCTTTCCCTGCAGTTGCACGATCAGCCTCCCGACGCGAATACCTATACCTAGCGCTCGCTAACCTAGGCGCGCGTCGGCCGTAGGGCAACGGTCTGCAGCGTGGCGCCCACCGCCCGCGCACCGACCGGGGCGACGACGGGCCAGGGGCTCGGGTCCGGCCCGGGCCGGACTCCGGCGCCGCCGTCGGTGGCCGCGGGCAGGGGTTCTCCGCGGTGCCCGTGCGGAGAGGCCGGACGCCGGGCACGGCACCACCGTGGAGCCGACGAGGGGACTCGAACCCCTAACCGCCCGATTACAAGTCGGGTGCGCTACCAATTGCGCCACGCCGGCGGGACGTGGGGACAGGTCCCGGGCACGAGTCTAGGGACAGCGCCGACGAGAACTCCGCCGCGTCGGCGACGCGGCCGGGGCCGATGGACAGCACGCCGAGCCAGGGCATCGTCTCGGCGGCCTCCGGATGGACGGCGGTGGACGGCGGCAGGGGCCGCAGGTCAGGCGGCCTCGGTCTCCGCGGTGGGGTCGGCGGGCGGCGGTGAGCTGCGGACGAAACCGGCCGGGTCGGCGCTGCCGAGCGGGGCGGCGGCGAGCCAGCGGGCGAACCCGGCCGGGTCGCGGCGCTCCAGCTCGTCGAGGACCTGCGCCCGCCGGGCGACCAGCCGCTGCCGCACCGCGGGCGCCAGCGGTCGCTGCAGCTCGGCGCTCGTGCGCCGCCACTCCTCGCCGAGCGTGGCGGTCGACGCGCCCGCCACGGCGGTGGACGGCGTCCAGCCGGTGGGCACCGGACCGGCGCCCACCGACGTCACCGGGCGGGCCGGTGCGTCGCGGCGGTCACGCAGCCAGCGGAGGGCAGCCCAGCCCGCGGCACCGAACCCGATCAGCAGCAGCGCCGCCGCTCCTCCGGCGAGCACCGCCGTTCCGCTCACCACCAGCAGCACGCCGACCGTCACGGCCGCGGCCTGCCCCGCCACCTCGAGCGTCGACCGGCGCGTCGGCCCCGGGGTCTCGCGGGCGACGCCGGCGGCGACGCACCCGGCCAGCGCCCCGGAGACGCAGACGGCCACCAGCCCGGGGCCGCGCAGCGCGATGCCGCCGACGACCGCGATGACAGCGGCACAGGCCAGGCCCAAGCCGATCACGAACCTGACGAGAGGACCACGGAGGGGCACGGAGAGCTCCACGGGGGCGACGGGGGCGGGCACCGGGCCGCGGGAGTGCACCCGCGCCCCAGGCACCGCCACTACCCGCCTCCGGGCACCGATGCACACGGGATCCGGCCCGATCCCCCACCTGGCCTGGGCCCGGGGAGCACCGGGCAGGATCGGCGTCGTGGGGTCCTCCGTGGTCGACGTCGATCTCCGGCTCGGCGTCGTCCTGGTGGCCCTGACCGCGCTGGCCGCCACGGGCGGTCGCCTGTCCGGGCTCGGCGAGGACCGGTCGGTGCTCGTGGCGGCAGTGCGCGCCACCGTGCAGCTCGCCGTCGTCTCCACCGTCCTGCTGGTCGTCGTCGAGTCGCTGTGGCTCTCCGCCGTCTTCGTGCTGCTCATGGTCTCGGTCGCGAGCGTCACCGCCGCCGGCCGGGCCACCGGCCTGCCGCTGCGCTCCCCCGGAACGGCGCCACGGCTGGCCGCCGTCGCCGCTCCGGTGGTCGGCGGCGCCGGCCCCGTGGTCGCGCTCGTGCTGGCCAGCGGGACCGTGCCGCTGCGCGGGGAGGCGGTCATCCCCATCGCCGGCATCCTCATCGGCGGCGCGATGACCGCCACCTCCCTGGCGGGTCGGCGGCTGCGCGAGGAGCTGGCGCAGCGGCGCGGCGAGGTGGAGGCGGCGCTCGCGCTCGGGCTGCTCCCCCGGGACGCGGTCCTGCTCATCGGCCGCCCGGTCGCCGGCACCGCGCTCGTGCCGCCCCTCGACCAGACCCGCACCGTCGGGCTGGTCACCCTGCCCGGCGCCTTCGTCGGCGTGCTGCTGGGCGGCGGCAGCCCGCTCGAGGCCGGCGCGGCACAGCTGCTGGTGCTCGTCGGGCTGCTGGCCACGGAGGTGCTCGCCGTCTGGGCCGTCACCGAGCTGGTCGCCCGGGGCCGGGTGCTGCCGGTCCCCCGGTGATCCGGGCATCCAGGAAGCTCACAGCCAGCCTCCAGCGTTGCGCCAGTGGCGGGGCCGACAGTGGGTTCCGATGCAGCGGCCGCACGGCCGCGAGGAGAGGAACGGACGCGTGAGCGAGCACCAGCACCAGTACCCCGGCGCAGGCCAGCAGTACGGCTGGCAGCCACCGCTGTCGACGCCCCACCAGCCGACGACGCCGCAGCCGGTCACGTCCCCGGGCTACCCCGGCTACGGGGGGCTGCCGGCACCGGCGGCCGAGCAGCCGCCGTCCCGGCGCGGGAGCCGGCTGCGCATCGGCCTGGCCGGCCTCGTCGCCGGCGCGCTCATCGGCGGGGGCGCCGGAGCCGGCGTCACCGCGCTGCTCGACGAGCCGGTCGCCGGCACCAGCAGCTCCGCCGCCGCGCAGAGCGTGACCACCGAGAACCCGGAGCGGGCGACCACGGCCACGGCCGCCGCGGCGAAGGCCGCCCCCAGCGTCGTGACCGTCTACGTGACCACGGGCACCAGCGCGGGCAGCGGGTCCGGCGTCGTCCTGACCGCCGACGGCTACGTGCTCACCAACAACCACGTCGTCGCCGCCGGCGGCGCCGGCTCCGGCACGGTGCAGGTGCGCACCGCCGACGGCACCCTCTACGACGCCGAGGTCGTCGGCACCGACCCCGCCTTCGACCTCGCCGTGCTGCGGCTGGAGGGCGCCGACGACCTGGTCCCGGCGACCTTCGCCGACTCCGACGAGGTGCAGGTCGGTGACATCGCCGTTGCCATCGGCGCCCCGCTCGGCCTGTCCAACACGGTCACCGACGGCATCATCAGCGCCACCGGCCGCGCGGTGGCCACCGGGTCCACGCAGGACGACGCGACCGTGCTCGACGCCATCCAGACCGATGCCGCGATCAACCCCGGCAACTCCGGCGGCGCGCTCGTCGACGGCGCCGGCGAGGTGATCGGCATCAACACCGCGATCGCCACCGTGGCCTCCGGCATCCCGGGTGCGCAGGGGCAGAGCGGCAACATCGGCGTCGGCTTCGCCATCCCCGGCAACACCGCGCAGCGGGTGGCCCAGGAGATCATCGAGACCGGCACCGCCACCCGCGCCTTCCTCGGAGTGACTCCCCGGACCGCCGCCGACGACCAGAACCGCGAGGTCGGCACCGGCGCGGAGGTGGTCACCGTGCACCCCGGTAGCGCCGCCGAGGAGGCCGGGCTGGAGCCGGGCGACGTCGTCACCGCCGTCGGCAAGCGCCCCGTCACCACGTCCACCGAGCTGACCGCCGCGATCCGCAGCCGGACCCCCGGCGAGACGGTCCAGCTGACCGTGCGCCGCGGCTCCGACACCCGCACCGTCGAGGTCACCCTGGGCTCGACCAGCTGACGCCCGCGGCGACCACCCGGACCCGATCCCTAGGCTGGTCCGGGTGGCCGCTCCCCCGCTGACCGTCCCGCTGGCCGGGTCGCTCGACGACCCGGCCCGCGCCCGCGATCTGACCCGGATGAAGCGGCTGGCGACCGGGCTGTTCCTGCTGGCCGCCGCCGTCTTCCTCGCCTGCGTGCTCCTCGGCGAGGACGCCGGCGCGTGGGTGGGCTACGTGCGGGCGACGGCGGAGGCCTCGATGGTCGGCGCGCTGGCCGACTGGTTCGCCGTCACCGCGCTGTTCCGGCACCCGCTGCGGCTGCCGATCCCGCACACCGCGATCATCCCGCGCAAGAAGGACCAGATCGGCGAGAGCCTGGGCGCCTTCGTGCAGGAGAACTTCCTGACCCGCGCCGTCGTGGCGGAGAAGCTGGCCACCATCGACGTCCCCGGCCGGCTGGGCGCGTTCCTGGCCGCCCCCGGCCGGGCCGAGCGCCTGGGGGGCGACGCCGCGACCGCGCTCACCGGCCTCACCCACCTGCTCAAGGACGACGACGTGCAGCCCGCCGTCGCCGCGCTGGTGGACCGCAAGCTGCACGAGACGCCCGCCGCCCCGGCGCTGGCCCGGGTGCTCGAGCTGGTGGTCGACGGCGACCGCCACCAGGAGGTCCTCTCTGCGGCGCTGCGGCTCATGGCCCGCTTCCTCGACGAGAACCGGCTGGTCTTCCGGGCCCAGCTGGGGGATGCCTCCCCCGCGTGGGTGCCGGACTGGGTGGACGACCGGGTCTTCGACCGGGCGTTCGCCGGGATGCACCAGTTCATCGCCGAGGTGGCCGCCGATCCGCGGCACGAGCTGCGCCGCTCCTACGACGCCCGGCTGCGCGCCTACGTGGACGCGCTGCGCACCGACCCGGCCACCGCCGCCCGGGTGGAGGAGTTCAAGCACGAGGTGCTGGCCCACCCCGCGGTGCGCGAGTGGTCCGGGTCGCTGTGGACGACGGCGAAGGACGCGGTGCTGGCCGCCGCGGCCGACCCGGCGTCACCGCTGCGCGCCCGCGTGACCGCGCTGATCCGCGACGGTGCGCGGCTGCTGCAGACCGACCCGACCGTGCGGGAGCTGGTCCAGCGGCACAGCGGCCGGGTGGCCGGCTACGTCGCCGAGCGGTTCTCCGGCGACCTCGCCGACCTGGTCAGCAGCACCGTGGCCCGCTGGGACACCGACGAGACGAGCCGGCGGATCGAGCTGCAGGTGGGCCGGGACCTGCAGTGGATCCGGGTCAACGGCACCGTCGTCGGCGGCCTCGCCGGCCTGGTGATCTACACGGTCGCCCAGCTGCTCGGCTGACCGCACTGATGATCAGGTGACCTGATCAACAGGGGTCCTGGCTCAGCGTCGACAGTGAGCCAGGACCACCGGAGGTGAGCCAGGACGACGGAGGAGCGGCGAGCCGGCCGTCAGCGGCGCGCGGCCCCCACCTGGTAGAGCGCGATGCCGGCGGCGACGCTCACGTTGAGCGACTCGGTGTCCCGGGCGATGGGGATGCGGACGACGACGTCGCACTTCTCCCGCACCAGCCGCGAGAGCCCGGTGCCCTCGGCGCCGACGACCAGGGCGACCGGGTCGGCGAAACCGTCGTACTCGTGCAGGTCGACGTCGCCATCGCCGGCCAGCCCGACGGTCTGCAGCCCGGCGTCCTGGTAGGCGGCGAGCGCGCGCGGCAGGTTCACCGCACGGGCGACCCGCAACCGGGCCGCGGCCCCGGCGCTGGTGCGCCAGGCCGACGCGGTCATCCCGACCGCGCGACGCTGCGGCACGACGACGCCGTGGGCGTCGAACGCGGCCGCCGAGCGGACGACCGCCCCGAGGTTGCGCGGGTCGGTCACGCCGTCCATCGCCACGATCAACGGGGCCCGGCCGGAGTTCCGCGCCAGGTCCAGGAGGTCGTCGGGGTGCGCGTAGTCGTACGGCGGCACCTGCAGGCCGATGCCCTGGTGCAGGGCGCCCTGCGACATGCGGTCGAACTCGGGCTTGGTCACCTCCAGCAGCGGCAGCCCCCGGTCGCTGGCCAGGTGCAGCGCCTCGGTGATGCGCTCGTCGGCGCCCGGGCGGGTGGTGTCACCGGTGACGACGTACAACGCCATCGCCGGGATCTGCGCGCGCAGCGCCTCGACGACGGGGTTCCGCCCGAGCAGCAGCTCGGGTGACTCCTCGGCCCGCTGACGGGCGCGCGCCCGGTCGGCGCGCTGGCGCTCCTGCGCCTGGGCCTTGCGCTGGGCGGGGTGCCCGTATCGCTGCTCGGCGGGCGGGGTGGCACCACGACCGGCGAGGGAGCGCCGGTTCTTGCCACCGGTCCCCGCGGTCGCCGTCTTCTTGCCCGCACCCGTCGTGCGGCCGCGGCGCTGGCTGTTGCCGGCCATCAGTGGGTCAGCTCCCATCGGGGTCCCTGGGGGGTGTCCTCGACGGTGACGCCGAGGGCGGCGAGCTGGTCGCGGATCGCGTCCGCCGCCGCGAAGTCCTTGCGCGCCCGCGCCGCCTGGCGCTGCTCGAGCGCCAGGGCCACGAGGCCGTCCGTCGCGCGGGCGAGCCGGTCGTCGGCACCGGTGGCCGCCCACTGGGGGTCGAGCGGGTCCAGGCCGAGCACGCCGAGCATCGCGCGCACCGAGCCGAGCGTGCCCGCGACCGCGGTGTCGTTCCCGTCGGCGAGGGCCGTGTTGCCCTCGCGGACCGTGTCGTGGATCGCGGCGATCGCCGCGGGCGTGCCGAGGTCGTCGTCGAGCGCGGCGCTGAAGTCGGCGCAGAGCACCGGCGCGCCGGCGTCGGCGCCCACCCGCTCGGCCGCGCGCTTCACGAACGACTCGATCCGCCGGTAGGCCGCGCCGGCCTCCTCGAGTGCGGCGTCGGTGAATTCGACCGTCGAACGGTAGTGCGGTGCCACCAGGTAGTAGCGCAGCTCGACCGGGCGCACCCGCCGCACGACCTCGTCGACCAGCGCTGTGTTGCCCAGCGACTTGCTCATCTTCTCGCCGCCGAGGGTGACCCAGCCGTTGTGCAGCCAGTACCGGGCGAACCCGTCGCCGGCGGCCCGCGACTGCGCCTGCTCGTTCTCGTGGTGCGGGAACCGCAGGTCCAGCCCGCCGCCGTGGATGTCGAACTCCGCGCCGAGGTAGCGCTCGGCCATCGCCGAGCACTCGAGGTGCCAGCCGGGGCGGCCGCGGCCCCACGGCGTGGGCCAGGAGGCGGTCGCCGGCTCGCCGGGCTTGGCAGCCTTCCACAGCGCGAAGTCCCGCGGGTCGCGCTTGCGCTCGTCGGTGTCGGTGTCCGCGGCGGGCTCGAGGGCGTCGAGCCGCTGACCGGTGAGCGCCCCGTACTCGGGGAAGGACCGGACGTCGAAGTAGACGTCGCCGTCGACGGCGTAGGCGTGCCCGCGGTCGATCAGCCGCTGCATGAGCTCGACCATCTCCGGGATGTGCCCGGTCGCGCGCGGTTCGTAGGTCGGCGGCAGGACGCCGAGCACGTCGTAGGCGCGCGTGCTGGCCCGCTCGAACTCGTACGCCCAGGCCCACCACGGGACGTCGCGCTCGGCGGCCTTGGTGAGGATCTTGTCGTCGATGTCGGTGACGTTGCGGACGTAGGTGACCTCCAGGCCGCGCGCGGTCAGCCAGCGGCGGAGGACGTCGAAGGAGACCGCCGCCCGGACGTGCCCGACGTGCGGCGGGCCCTGCACGGTGAGACCGCAGACGTAGACGGACGCCTGCCCGGCACGCAGGGGCGTGAAGTCGCGGACCGCGCGGGCGGCCGTGTCGTACAGGCGGAGGCTCACTGCGTGGAGTCTACGGAGCGACGTGACCGGCCCGTGCGGCGTCGGTGACGTCCTCCCCCGTCCGGACCACCAGGGCGGTCGCCACCGCGGCCCGGCCCTCACCGCGACCGGTGAGCCCGAGGCCGTCGGTGGTGGTCGCCGTGACGCTGACCGGGGCGCCGAGCGCGGCGGAGAGCACCGCCTCGGCCTCCCCCCGGCGCGGACCCACCTTGGGCGCCGTCGACACCAGCTGCACCGCGGCGTTGCCCACCCGCCAACCCGCGGTGGCGAGCACCTCGCGCACGTGGGTGAGCACGTCGGCGCCGCGTGCGCCGGCCCAGCGGGGGTCGTCGGTGCCCAGCAGCCCGCCGATGTCACCGAGCCCGGCGGCGGAGAGGACGGCATCGGTGAGCGCGTGGGCGACGACGTCGCCGTCGGAGTGCCCCGCGCAGCCGTCGGCGCCGGGCCACTCGAGGCCGGCGAGCCAGCAGGCCCGGCCGGGCTCGATCGGGTGGACGTCGGTGCCGATGCCGACCCGCGGCAGGTCGCTCACCGGGGCACCTGGCTCGCCGTCAGGCCCACACCCAGCTCCGCCAGCGCCAGGTCGTGCGGCACGGTGATCTTCGCCGACCGCTCGTCACCGGGGACGGTGTGCACCGGAACACCCGCGGCACGGACGACGGCGGCGTCGTCGGTGAGCTCGGCGGCGTCGTCCAGCGCGGCGTAGGCGGCGACCAGGGTGGCCCGGTGGAAGCCCTGCGGTGTCTGCACCCGGCGGAGCGGGGCGCGGGGCACCGCATCGGTGATCGCGCCGTCGTCGTCCACCAGCACGGTGGTGTCGATGACGGGCAGCACCGGGACGACGGCACGGGCACCGGCGGCCACGGCGTCCAGCACCCGCGCGACCGCCGCGGGCGGGGTCAGCGGGCGGGCGGCGTCGTGCACGAGGACGACGTCGGCCCGTGGACCGGCGGCGGCCAGGCCGGCGCGGACCGATGCGGTCCGGGTGGCACCGCCGTCGACGAGCCGGACCTCCGGCGGCAGGACCGCCGCGAAGGCGGCGCGCTCGGCGGCGGGGACGGTGACCACGATCTCGGCGACCCCGCCCGCGCGCAGGCCGTCGACGGCCCAGCAGACCAGCGGGCGCCCCGCGAGCGGGACGAGCGCCTTCGGCCGGTCGGCCCCCAGACGCGAACCGCTCCCGGCCGCTGCGACGATCGCGACAGCGTGCACGGGAGCGGTTCGGGGGGAACGCGGAGCGCTCAGCTGGCGAGGACCTCGTCGAGCAGGACCTCGGCCTTGTCCTCGTTGGTGCCCTCGGCGAGCGCGAGCTCGCTGACCAGGATCTGGCGGGCCTTCGAGAGCATGCGCTTCTCGCCGGCGGAGAGGCCGCGGTCCTTGTCGCGACGCCACAGGTCGCGGACCACCTCGGCCACCTTGTTGACGTCGCCGGAGGCCAGCTTCTCGAGGTTGGCCTTGTAGCGGCGTGACCAGTTCGTCGGCTCCTCGGTGTGCGGGGCGCGGAGCACCTCGAACACCCGGTTGAGCCCCTCCTGACCGACGACGTCACGGACGCCGACGATCTCTGCGTTGTCGGCCGGCACGCGCACGGTGAGGTCGCCCTGGGCGACCTTCAGCACGAGGTAAGCCTTCTCTTCACCCTTGATCGTGCGCTTCTCGATCGCCTCGATGAGCGCGGCACCGTGGTGCGGGTAGACGACGGTCTCGCCGACAGTGAAGCCCATGTGGATGTGACCCCTTTCGCTTCTCCCAGGTTAGCACGGCAGACTGACCAACGGATCGGCACCGGGCAGTAAATCTGCAGGTCAGCGGCCTGGGCCAGAGCCGCGGAGGGGTTGACAGAGCGTGGTTGATGTGCCTGCGGCGGCCGCCCCTCGGGGTGCGACGGCCCGCGCGCTGTTCCGCGCGACGCACCCGGGCCCGGCCCTCGCGGTCACCACCACGGCCACCCTGCTGGCCGTGGTGGCCGACGTGCCGCCGGCCCGGACCGCGCTGCTCTGCGCTGCCGTCCTCGCAGGTCAGGCGTCCATCGGCTGGAGCAACGACTGGCTCGACGCCGACCGCGACCGCGCCGTCGCGCGGGCCGACAAGCCGGTCGTGCAGGGCACCGTCGGCCCCGCCGTCCTGCGCCGTGCCGCCCTGTCCGCCGCCGCCGCGGCCGTCGTCCTCTCGCTCCTGCTGGGGCTCCTCCCCGGCGCGCTGCTGCTGCTCCTGGTCGCCAGCGGGTGGGCCTACAACGCCGGGCTCAAGCGCACCGCGTGGTCCGGCGCCGGCTACGTCGTCGGGTTCGGGGCCCTGCCGGCCGGAGTGGTCACCGCCGCCCCGGGGAGCCCCGCACCCCCCTGGTGGCTGATCGCCGCCGGCGCCGCACTGGGCGGCGCCGCCCACCTCGCGAACGTCGCTCCCGACCTCGAGGACGACCTGGCCACCGGGGTCCGCGGGCTCCCGCACCGGCTGGGACCGCGGGTCTCCGCCGCCTGCGGCGCGCTGCTCCTGGCCGGGGCGACGCTGGTGCTGGTGCTCGGCCCCCCGGGCGCGCCCGGGCCGACGGGGTGGGCCGCCCTCGCCCTGGCCGTGCCGGCCGCCACCGTGGCCGCGCTCTCGGGGACGGCGCGCTTCCGGGGGCTCGCCTTCCCCGCCGTGATGCTGCTGACGGTGCTGGACGTCGCGCTCCTGGTGGGCAGCGGTGCCACCCTCGGCTGACGCCCCCGGGCCGAGGGGAACCCGCGACGCCCGCCGCTCCCTGCGGGCGGGGCGCGCAGGCGCCCGATAGGCTCCGGAGGTTCCCGCGCCACCGATCCCCGGTGGCCGGTACGGTCCTGCTGGAGGTCGACAGCTGTGAACCGCGCTCTGCGCGCCGCCACGATGGGCGTTCTGCTCTTCTCCCCGCTCGCCCTCTCGGCGTGCAGCGCCGGCCAGGTCACGCAGACCGCCACGCAGGAGCGCGACAAGGTGGGCGCGATGGCCCAGGTCGGCGACATCGTCCTGCGGCAGGTCGCGGTCACGCACCCCGAGGGCGGCCGCTACGAGGCCGGGGACGACGCCACCCTGCGGCTGGCGATCGTGAACACCGGTGTCGAGGACGAGACCCTGACGGGGGTCACCGGCGAGGGCTTCGGCGAGGCGACGATCAGCGCGGGCGAGGCAGCGGCGACCAGCACCGTCCCGCCGAACACCGGTGGCGGCGTCACCGGCTCCACGGACGCGCCCACCGGTGACGACGGCGAGCTGGAGATCCCCGCGGGGACGACCGTCTTCCTCGGGGAGGACGAGGGCCCCGCGATCACGCTCACCGACCTCGACGAGGAGCTCACGACCGGGGGGCTGGTCGAGCTGACCTTCACCTTCGAGAACGCCGGCGAGATCCCCCTGACGGTCCCGGTGGCCACCCCGGACGAGGTCCTGGAGCGCGGCGAGTCGTTCGACTTCCACCACTCGGAGGAAGAGGGCGGCCACGGCGCCGAGGAGATCGCCCGCGAGCGGGAGTCCGACGTCGGCGACGCCGAGTGACCCTCCCGCTCCACCGCTCTTCCGCCGTCTTGTCGTAGGTCGGGGTTAGCGTCGCCGCGTGCCGCCCGCCGGAGTGAAGACCGCCCGCCCTGCCCACCGCTGCACCGAGTGCGGCTACGCCTCGGCCAAGTGGGTCGGGCGCTGCCCCGAGTGCCAGGCGTGGGGCAGCCTGCAGGAGGTCGGCGCCCCCGCCACCGGGCTGCGGGCCGTCTCGGCCGGCCCGGTGAGCGCCCCCGCCCGCCCGATCGCCCAGGTCGAGCTCGCGGGCGCCCGCGCCGTCCCGACCGGCATCGCGGAGTTCGACCGCGTCCTGGGCGGCGGGCTGGTGCCGGGCGCGGTGCTCCTCGTCGCCGGGGAACCCGGGGTCGGCAAGTCCACGCTCCTGCTCGAGGTGGCCCACCGGGTGGCCGCCGCGGGCGGGCCGGCCCTCGTCGTCTCCGGGGAGGAGTCGGCCGGCCAGGTCCGGCTGCGCGCGGAGCGGATCGGCGCCCTGCACGACCGGCTGTACCTGGCCGCCGAGACAGAGCTCTCGGCGGTGCTGGCCCACGTCGAGGCCGTCAACCCCTCGCTGCTGATCCTCGACAGCGTGCAGACCGTCCGCTCCCCCGCCGTGGAGGGCACCGACGGCGGCTCGACGCAGGTGCGCGCCGTCGCCTCGGCCCTGACGGGCGTGGCGAAGACCCGGGGCATGACCACGATCCTCGTCGGCCACGTCACCAAGGACGGCGCCATCGCCGGCCCGCGCACCCTCGAGCACCTGGTCGACGTCGTCGTCTCCTTCGACGGCGAGCGGCACTCGACGCTGCGGATGGTACGGGCGACGAAGAACCGGTTCGGCCCGGCCGACGAGATCGGCTGCTTCGAGATCGGCGACAGCGGGGTCGTCGGCGTCCCCGATCCCTCGGCGCTGTTCGTGTCGCGTCGCACCGACCCGGTACCGGGCAGCTGCGTCACCGTCACCCTCGAGGGCAGCCGGCCCCTGCTGGCCGAGGTGCAGGCCCTCGTGGCGAGCACGAGCGGCGGCGGCTCCCCCCGGCGGGCCGTCAGCGGGCTGGACTCGCAGCGGGTCGCCATGGTGAACGCGGTGGTGGAACGGCGTGGGCGCGTCAAGCTCGCCGAGGCCGACGTGTTCGCCGCCTCCGTCGGTGGGGTGCGGATCGCCGAGCCGGCGGCGGACCTGGCCCTGGCGCTGGCGATCGCGTCGGCCGCCAAGGACGCCCCACTGCCGGCCGGCCTGGTGGCACTCGGCGAGGTCGGCCTCTCCGGGGAGATCCGCCGGGTGGGGGGCACCGGCCGCCGGCTGGCCGAGGCCGCCCGCCAGGGCTACCGCGTCGCGCTGGTGCCCCCCGATGCCGGGCAGGCCCCGGCCGGCATGCGGCTGATCGAGGTCCCCGACCTGGGGGCCGCCTTCCACCGCATGTTCTGAGCCCGTAGGGTTTCGTATGGGGGTCGCGGGCGGACGCCGGCACCCCCGAGCCTGCCCGGCCCCCGACGGGGCCACGTAGACTCGGCCACCGAACCACTCGACCGTCAGGAGCGCTCGTGCCCGCCGACGTGGACCCCGAGGTCGCCCTGCGCGAGCTCCTCGGCCGCATCGCCCCCGGCACGGCGCTGCGCGACGGCCTCGAGCGCATCCTGGCCGGCCGCACCGGCGCGCTCATCGTGCTCGGCTACGACCGGGTGGTGGAGTCGATCTGCACCGGCGGCTTCGCCCTCGACGTCGCCCTCTCGGCCACCCGGCTGCGGGAGCTGGCGAAGATGGACGGCGCGGTGATCGTCTCCTACGACGGCAGCCGCATCGTCCGGGCGGGCGTGCACCTCATGCCCGACCCCACCGTTCCGACCGAGGAGTCGGGCACCCGGCACCGCACCGCCGAGCGGGTCGCCGTCCAGACCGGCTACCCGGTGATCTCGGTGAGCCAGTCGATGCACATCATCAGCGTGTACGTCGCCGGCCGCCGGTACACCCTCGAGCACCCCACGACGATCCTCGCCCGAGCGAACCAGGCGCTCGCCGCGCTGGAGCGCTACAAGCTCCGCCTGGACGAGGTGGCGAGCACGCTGTCCGCACTCGAGATCGAGGACCTCGTGACCGTGCGGGACGCGATGAGCGTCAGCCAGCGGCTGGAGATGGTCCGCCGCATCGCCGACGAAATCGAGGGCTTCGTCGTCGAACTGGGCACCGACGGGCGGCTGCTGGCCCTGCAGCTGGACGAGATGCTGGCCGGGGTCGAGGAGGACCGGGGGCTGCTCGTGCGCGACTACCTCCCCGCGGCAGGGCGGCGCCACCGCACGATCGACCAGGTGCTCACCGACCTGCGGGCGCTGACCGCCACGGAGCTGCTCGACCTCTCGGCGGTCGCCCGGTGCTACGGGCTGCCGACGTCGCCGGACGCGCTCGACTCCCCCGTGAGCCCGCGGGGTTACCGGCTGCTCGCCCGGGTGCCCCGGCTGCCCGCCGGCATCATCGACCGGCTGGTCGAGCACTTCGGCGGACTGCAGAAGCTGCTCGCCGCCACGATCGAGGACCTGCTGGCCGTGGAGGGCGTCGGGGAGGCCCGCGCCCGGGGTATCCGGGAGGGCTTGTCCCGGCTGGCCGAGACCTCGATCCTCGACCGCTACAGCTGAGGCTCCGGGACGAGCCTCGTCCCGGACGGGGGCCTCACTGGAGGGTGATCGGGGCATCCCCGGACACCTTGGTGTCCAGCCGGCCACGCAGCACGTAGTCACCCGCCGGCGGGGTCACCCGGGGAGCGGTGCAGGTCGGCTCGCTGGTCAGCCCGCCCCACACCACGGGGAAGACGACCGGCTCCCCCGGCGCCAGCGTGCGCTCGTCGTCGCTGCTCTCCGGGAAGCAGTCGTTGCTGCCCCAGACCCGCGCGCCGTCGGCGTCGACCATCACGAGCTCCTGCAGCTGCTTGTCCAGCCTGCGCACGCACGGCACCGGCGAGGAGTTGACCACCACCAGCTCGAAGGTCGGCTTGCTGCCCACGGGCGCCGTCCCGGGGGTGCGCACCTCGAGGTCCAGCATGTCGTCGGTGCAGGGCCCACCCGGGGTCGGGCCCGCCGGTACCGGTGGCTCGCTGGGTGGCGGCGTCGTCCCCGGCGTTCGGACCCCGGAGGCCGAGGGCACCACCCGCTCCAGGGCGGGCGGCTCGGACGGCGCGGCGCCGCCGGCCGGCGCGGCCGCGGGACCGCTCCCCCCGCTGCTGGTCAGGAGGCTCACCGCGAGCCACGCCAGGCCGCCGAGAACGGCCAGCAGGAGGACCAGCACGGTCAGCCGACGCCGCCAGTAGACGGCAGCGGGCAGCGGACCGACCGGGTGCAACACGCGGGGAACGCTAGTGCGCCCGGTGCGGACTGGTCCGCTCGGCACGCCGCGCCGTGCGCACGGCAGACTGGACGCCCGTGACCGGTCCGACCTCCCCCGCGGCCGCACCTGTCGGCGAGGTGATCGTCGACTGGTACGCCACCGCCGCCCGCGACCTCCCCTGGCGGACGCCAGACGTCGAACCCTGGGCCGTCCTGGTCAGCGAGGTGATGCTGCAGCAGACCCCCGTGGCGCGCGTGGAGCCCGTCTGGCGCGACTGGATGACCCGGTGGCCCACCCCGGCAGAGCTCGCCGCAACGCCGCCCGCCGAGGTGATCCGAGCCTGGGGGAAGCTCGGTTACCCCAGACGAGCCCTGCGGCTGCGGGAGGCCGCGATCGCGATCACCGAGCGGCACGGCGGCGTCGTCCCCGCCGACGTCCCCGCCCTGGAGGCGCTACCGGGCGTCGGCACTTACACCGCCCGGGCCGTCGCCTGCTTCGGGTACGGCCGGCGCCAGCCCGTCGTCGACACCAACGTCCGCCGCGTGGTGGCGCGGCTGGTGCACGGTCGCGCGGAGGCGGGCAACGCCCGGGCCGCCGACCTCGTCGACATCGCCGCGCTGGCACCGGAGGACGACGGCCGCGCCGTCCGCTTCTCGGCCGCGGTGATGGAGCTGGGCGCGCTGGTGTGCGTCGCCGGCACCCCGCGGTGCGGCGCGTGCCCGGTGCGTGACCGCTGCGCCTGGCGGCTGGCCGGCTCCCCGGCTCACGAGGGCCCGCCCCGGCGGGTGCAGAAGTTCACCGGCACCGACCGCCAGGTGCGTGGCCGGCTGCTGGACGTCCTGCGGGCCGCCCACGAGCCCGTGGACACCGCGGCGCTGGAACCGGCCTGGGCCGACGCGGTCCAGCGGTCCCGCTGCCTGTACTCGCTGCTCACCGACGGGCTGGTCGAGCAGACCGCCGACGGGAGATTCGCCCTTCCGACGTGAGGCGCCCTGCGAGGGTCGGCCTGCTGGGCGGGGCCGGAGGCTCCCCACGCGGGTCGACGAAATGGCTCGACGCAGCCGGGGTACGGCACCTGGCCGCGGTGCGATCCGGAGGATCGCCATGTCACGACGACAGGGGCCGCCCCCACCTGGCGGTGGGAGCGGCCCCTGTCGTGGTCCTGCCGGCCTTACTCCGCCGAGGCGGAGCCGTTCTCGTCACCCTCGGCGCCCGAGAGGGCCACCGGCGGGGTGTCGGGCAGGTCGACCGGCTTGGCCTCGCCGCGGAAGGTGAACTTCGCGTCGGTGCCCTCGCCCTCGACGTCCACCACGATGATCTGCCCGCCGGACAGCTCGCCGTAGAGGATCTTCTCGCTCAGCGCGTCCTCGATCTCGCGCTGGATGGTCCGGCGCAGCGGCCGGGCGCCCAGCACGGGGTCGAAGCCCCGGGCGGCCAGCAGCTTCTTCGCCGGCGGCGTGATCTCCAGCGCCATGTCCTTGTTCGCCAGCTGGCTCTCCACCCGGCTGACCATCAGGTCGACGATCTGGACGATCTCCTGCTCGGTCAGCTGGTGGAACACGACGATGTCGTCGATGCGGTTGAGGAACTCCGGCCGGAAGTGCTGCTTGAGCTCCTCGTTGACCTTGAGCTTCATCCGCTCGTAGTTCGACTGGTCGTCGTTGCCGGCCTGGAAGCCGAGGCCCACGGCCTTGGAGATGTCCCGCGTACCGAGGTTGGTGGTGAGGATCAGGATCGTGTTCTTGAAGTCCACGATCCGGCCCTGACCGTCGGTGAGCCGACCGTCCTCGAGAACCTGCAGCAGCGTGTTGAACACGTCCGCGTGCGCCTTCTCGATCTCGTCGAAGAGGACCACCGAGAACGGCTTGCGCCGCACCTTCTCGGTCAGCTGGCCACCCTCGTCGTAACCGACGTACCCCGGAGGGGCACCGACGAGGCGGGACACGGTGAAGCGGTCGTGGAACTCACCCATGTCGATCTGGATGAGCGCGTCGTCCTCACCGAACAGGAACTGCGCCAGCGCCTTCGCCAGCTCCGTCTTACCGACACCCGAGGGGCCGGCGAAGATGAAGGAGCCACCGGGACGGCGCGGGTCCTTGAGGCCCGCCCGCGTGCGCCGGATCGCCTGGCTGACGCTCTTGATGGCCTCTTCCTGGCCGATGATCCGCTTGTGGAGCTCGTCCTCCATGCGGAGCAGACGGGTGGTCTCCTCCTCGGTGAGCTTGAAGACGGGGATGCCGGTCCAGTTGGCCAGCACCTCGGCGATCTGCTCGTCGTCGACCTCGGCGACGACGTCCATGTCGCCGGCCTTCCACTGCTTCTCGCGCTCGGCCTTCTCGCCCAGCAGCTGCTTCTCGGTGTCGCGCAGCGATGCGGCCTTCTCGAAGTCCTGCGCGTCGATCGCCGACTCCTTCTCGCGGCGGACGGCCGCGATCTTGTCGTCGAACTCGCGCAGGTCCGGCGGCGCGGTCATCCGCTTGATCCGCATCCGCGCGCCCGCCTCGTCGATCAGGTCGATCGCCTTGTCGGGCAGGAAGCGGTCGGAGATGTACCGGTCGGCCAGCGTCGCGGCGGCCACGAGCGCGCCGTCGGTGATGCTGATCCGGTGGTGCGCCTCGTACCGGTCGCGCAGCCCCTTGAGGATCTCGATCGTGTGGGCCAGCGTCGGCTCGCCCACCTGGATCGGCTGGAAGCGGCGCTCGAGCGCGGCGTCCTTCTCCAGGTGCTTGCGGTACTCGTCGAGCGTGGTGGCGCCGATGGTCTGCAGCTCGCCGCGGGCCAGCATCGGCTTGAGGATGCTGGCGGCGTCGATCGCGCCCTCGGCGGCACCCGCCCCGACGAGGGTGTGGATCTCGTCGATGAACAGGATGATGTCGCCGCGGGTGCGGATCTCCTTGAGCACCTTCTTGAGCCGCTCCTCGAAGTCACCGCGGTAGCGGGAACCGGCGACGAGCGCACCCAGGTCGAGGGTGTAGAGCTGCTTGTCCTTCAGCGTCTCGGGCACCTCGCCCTTGACGATCGCCTGGGCCAGGCCCTCCACGACGGCGGTCTTGCCGACGCCGGGCTCGCCGATGAGGACCGGGTTGTTCTTGGTGCGCCGCGAGAGCACCTGCATGACCCGCTCGATCTCCTTGGCCCGCCCGATGACCGGGTCGAGCTTGGAGTCGCGCGCGGCCTGGGTCAGGTTGCGGCCGAACTGGTCGAGGACCAGCGAGGTCGACGGCGTGCCCTCGGCGGGGCCGCCGGCCGCGGCCGGCTCCTTGCCCTGGTAGCCGCTCAGCAGCTGGATGACCTGCTGGCGGACGCGGTTGAGGTCGGCGCCGAGCTTCACGAGGACCTGGGCGGCGACGCCCTCGCCCTCGCGGATCAGGCCGAGCAGGATGTGCTCGGTGCCGATGTAGTTGTGGCCGAGCTGCAGCGCCTCGCGCAGCGACAGCTCCAGGACCTTCTTCGCCCGCGGGGTGAAGGGGATGTGCCCGGACGGCGCCTGCTGGCCCTGCCCGATGATCTCCTCGACCTGCTGGCGGACACCCTCGAGCGAGATGCCGAGGGACTCCAGGGCCTTGGCAGCGACGCCCTCACCCTCGTGGATCAAACCCAGGAGGATGTGCTCGGTGCCGATGTAGTTGTGGTTGAGCATCCGGGCCTCTTCCTGGGCCAGGACGACGACACGGCGGGCTCGGTCGGTGAACCGTTCGAACATCTGCTGCTTCTCCTCTGACCGGCTGGTCCGGCGCTGCCCTCCCCGTGCTGGGAAGGAGCACCCGACGTCCGTCGGCGCGCGGGGGCACCGGTCTTTCCACTGTAGTCGCGGACCACGCCGTCCCGTCGTCGTCCGACGGTTCCGGTGGGTGGCTGTCCGTTCCAACCACCCCCTGGCAGGTGGTGTTCCGCCCCTGTTACGCCGTGAGCGGACGGTGCACACCGTCGGCCTGTCGGCCTCCACCGGCGGCCAGGTGCCGGGAGCGCTGCACGGAGCCGGAACCAATCGACCCGCGGGTGGGGACGCTGCGCGCCCCCGCCACGCGGGTCGAAGTCCGACCAGGTCGGAGTGCTGCTGTCCTGCGTCAGTGGGCGGCTTCGTAGGCCTCGACGACGCTGGCCGGGATGCGGCCGCGGTCGCTCACCGCGTGACCGTTCTTGCGCGCCCAGTCACGGATGGCGCCGGCCTGCTCGCGGTCCATCCGGCCACCGCCACCGGTGGCGCGGGACCGGCCGCCGCCCGAGGCGCGGGTGCCGCGGCCGACCTTGCGCGCCGCCGAGATGTACCGGGCGAACGCGTCGCGCATCTCCTGGGCGTTCTTCTCCGCCAGGTCGATCTCGTACGAGGTGCCGTCGAGCGCAAAACTGACGGTCTCGTCGGCCGGAAGATTCTCGTCGAGGTCGTCGCTCAGGATGACCTGGACCTTGCGCGCCATTCGTTCCTCGCTAATCGCAGCGACCCGGAGGTCGGACGGAAATAGCACCCGGCGGGTGCGAGGTCCATTACAGCACGATCTCCGGATAATCGGAAATGGGCGCACGATTCCACTCCCCTATGCGAGGGGGAATCGAGATACGGCCCGATCAGGAACTGATTGGCCGGACCAACGGGAACAGGATCGTCTCCCGGATCCCGAGACCGGTGAGCGTCATCATCAACCGGTCCATGCCCATTCCTACGCCCCCCGTGGGCGGCATGCCGTATTCCAGCGCCTCGAGGAAGTCCTCGTCGAGCACCATCGCCTCGGGATCGCCGGCCGCGGCCAGCAGCGCCTGCTGGGTGAACCGCTCCCGCTGGACGACGGGGTCGACGAGCTCGGAGTACCCGGTGCCCCGCTCGATCCCGCCGATGTAGAGGTCCCACTTCTCCGCGACGCCCGGCTCCGAGCGGTGCGCCCGGGTCAGGGGCGAGGTGTCCACCGGGTAGTCCATGACGAACGTGGGCTCCTGCAGCGACGGCTGCACCAGCGCCTCGAAGATCTCCTCGACCAGCTTGCCGTGGATCCAGGCAGGGTCGACGCCGACCCCGTGCCGCTCGGCCAGGGCGCGCAGCTGCTCGATCGGCGTCTGCGGCGTCACCGTCTCCCCCACCGCCTCGCTGACCAGGTCGAACAGCCGCACCTGCCGCCACACGCCGGAGAGGTCCAGCTCGGTGCCGTCGTGGTGCCGAGCCACGTGGTCGCCGAACAGCGCCGCACAGCTCTCCTGGATCAGTTCCCGGGTGATGACCGCGATGTCGTTGTAGTCGAGGTAGGCCGCGTAGAACTCCAGCATCGCGAACTCCGGGGAGTGCGAGCTGTCCGCACCCTCGTTGCGGAAGTTCCGGTTGATCTCGAACACGCGGTCCAGGCCGCCGACGATGCACCGCTTGAGGAACAGCTCCGGTGCGATACGCAGGTAGAGGTCCAGGTCGAATGCGTTCATGTGGGTGCGGAACGGCCGGGCCGCCGCACCGCCGTGCACGGTCTGCAGCATCGGCGTCTCGACCTCGATGAAATCCCGCCGGCCGAGCCCCGCGCGCAGGGTGGACATGACGGTGGCGCGCTGGCGGACGGTGCGGCGGGCCTCGTCGCGCACGATCAGGTCGACGTAGCGACGGCGGACCCGCAGCTCCTCGCTCATCGGCTTGTGCGCCACCGGCAGCGGGCGCAACGCCTTGGCGGTCAGCTGCCAGGAGTCGGCGAAGACCGACAGCTCGCCGCGGCGCGACGTCCCGACCTCGCCCGCCACGAAGACGTGGTCACCGAGGTCGACGTCGGACTTCCACGCGGCGAGCGCCTCCTCGCCGACGCGGTCGCGGGAGAGCATCACCTGCAGCTCGGCATCGCCCTCGCGCAGCGTGGCGAAGCAGAGCTTGCCGGTGTTGCGGAAGAAGATCACCCGGCCGGTGACCCCGACCCGCTCGCCGGTCATCGTGTCCGGCTCCAGCTCGGGGTGCGCGGCGCGGACCGCGGTGAGCGTCGTCGTGCGGGGCACCGTCACCGGGTAGGGGTCGACCCCCGACTCGCGCAGCCGGTCGAGCTTGGCCCGGCGGACCCGCATCTGCTCCGGCAGCTCCTCGCCGCTGTCGTCGGCGCCCGTACCGTTCGGTCCCACGTCCGTCACGGGAACCCAGCCTACGGGGCGGCCACCCGCCGCTCGGCGGCCTGCTGCCGCTGGAAGGCCAGCCGCAGCCCGTGCACCGTCAGGTCGGGCTCGCGTTCGCCGATGGTGCGGCAGCTGTCGACGAGCAGCGGGGCCAGCCCGCCGGTCGCGACGACGACCGGTGGGGTGCCGAACTGCGACACCAGCTCCGCCGAGATCCGGCCGACCAGCCCGTCGACCAGGCCGGCGAACCCGAGCACCAGCCCCGCCTGCAGCGCGGCGACGGTGTTCTTCCCGATCGCCTGCGGCGGGCAGGAGAGCTCGACCGAGCGCAGCTGGGCGGCCCGGCTGGCCAGCGCGTCGCGGCTGACCTCGACCCCCGGCGCGAGGGCGCCCCCGAGGAACTGCCCGTCCGGGCCGACGGCGTCGACGTTGGTGGAGGTGCCGAAGTCGACGACGACCACCGGCCGGGTCCCGCCGCCGGGTGCCCGGCCGAACAGCTCGTGCGCGGCCAGCGCCGTGACCACGCGGTCCGCCCCCACCTCGCGGGGGTTGTCCACGTGCAGCGGGACGCCGGTGCGCACGCCGGGGCCGATGAGCACCACCGGCACCTCGAGGGAGTCCAGCAGCTGGCGCAGCGCCGGCAGCAGCGCGGGCACGGTGGAGCAGGCGGCCACCCCGGTGACCTCCGTGTCGCGCAGCAGGCCCCGCCAGAGCATGCCCAGCTCGTCGGCGGTGGCCCGGGGCGCGGTCGTCACCCGCCAGGAGCCGACCCGGCGGGCGCCGTCGAAGGTGGCGAGGACGGTCTGGCTGTTGCCGACGTCGACGGTCAGCAGCACCGGGTCACCGGATCGGGACGCCGAGGTCGCTGCGCTGCTGGTCGGCGGCACCGGGCACCGGGGCCGACGGGTCGCCGCCGAGCTCGACGACGCGGTTGGCGCCGTCGACGTGGACGACCCTCGGGATGTAGCTCTTGGCCTCGGTCTCGTCCATGACGCCGTAGCTGATCAGGATGACCATGTCGCCGGGGTGCACGAGATGCGCGGCGGCACCGTTGATGCCGATGACGCCGCTGCCCCGCTCACCGGGGATGACGTAGGTCTCCAGGCGGGCGCCGTTGGTGATGTCGACGATGGCGACCTGCTCGCCGGGCAGCAGGTCGGCGGCGTCGAGGAGGTCCTCGTCGACGGTCACCGAGCCCACGTAGTGCAGGTCGGCCTGGGTGACAGTGGCGCGGTGGATCTTGGACTTGAGCATCGTGCGCATCATCGGGGGCCTCCCAGTCGGACTGCCGTGTTGTCGAGGAGCCGGGTGCTGCCCGCGCGGACCGCGACGAGCAGGCGGGCGGGGCCGGCGGCCTGCGCCGGTCCCAGATCGGTATCGGTCAGTTCCAGGTAGTCCTGGACCAGGTCGGGGGCTTCGGCCAGGACGGCGCGGGCGGCGGCGAGGACGGCCTCGGCGCCGTGCGGGCCGGCGTCCGCACCGGCGCGCAGTGCCTGGTGCAACGTCGCTGCCCGGGCCCGTTCTTCCGGCGAGAGGTAGCGGTTGCGGCTGGACAGCGCCAGCCCGTCGTCCTCCCGCACCGTCGGGACGCCGACCACCTCCACGCCGAGCACGAGCTCGCGGGCCATGGCGCGGATCAGGGTCAGCTGCTGGTAGTCCTTCTCGCCGAAGAGGGCGAGGTCGGGCCGCACCAGGCCGAAGAGCTTGGCGACGACGGTGAGCACCCCGGCGAAGTGCCCGGGGCGCACCGCCCCCTCCAGGACCGACCCCAGCGGGCCGGGGTCGACGGTCACCCCCACCGCGCCGGCGGGGTAGACCTCCTCGACCGGCGGGTGGAAGACGACGTCGGCGCCCTCCTCGGCCAGCGCGGCGAGGTCGGCGTCCCAGGTGCGCGGGTAGCGGTCGAAGTCCTCGCCCGGCCCGAACTGCGTCGGGTTCACGAACACCGAGACGACGACGCTGCCGGCGCGCTCGCGGGCGGCGCGGACGAGGGTGCGGTGCCCCTCGTGCAGGGCGCCCATGGTGGGCACCAGGGCGACCGGGCCGGGCAGCGCGTCGACCAGCCGGCGCAGCTCGGCGGCGGAGGCGGCGACGGCGGGCCGGGTGCCGACGGTCATCGGGACCCGGCCGGATCGTCGTGCCGGGCGGCGGCGAGCAGCTCGAGCAGCGGCGCAGCCTCGTGGTCCTTGAGCCGGCCGGCGGCGAGGGTCCGCTCCGCGGTGCGCTGTGCCATGGCGACGTAGGCGGCCACCGACCCCGGGGCTCGCTCGGTGAGGGTCCCCAGGTGGCGCGCGACGGTGCCGGCGTCGCCGCGGCTGACCGGTCCGGTGAGCCCTCGGTCACCCCGGCGCAGGCCGTTGTCGAGCGCGGCGGTGAGCAGCGGCGCCAGCACGCGGCCGGGTTCGGCCACTCCGGCGGTGCGCAGCAGGTCGGCGGCCTCGGCCACCAGGGTGACCAGGTGGTTCGCGCCGGTGACCAGCGCCGCGTGGTAGAGCGGGCGGTCGGCCTCGGCGACGAAGAACGGCTCGCCGCCCATCTCCAGCACGAGGGTCTCGGCCACGGGGCGGTGCTCCGGGCGGCTGGTCACGCCGAACGGGGCGCCGTCGAGCCGGTCGGCGTCCTCCGCGACGCCGGAGAAGGTCATGGCCGGGTGCAGCGCCAGGGCGAGCACCCCGGCCTGCTCGGCGGGGGCGAGCACGGCCAGCCCGTGCGCCCCGGACGTGTGGAACACCAGCTGACCGGCGCGCCAGGCGCCGGTCTCGGCCAGCCCGGAGACGAGGCCCGCCAGGGTGTCGTCGGGAAGGGCGAGGACGACCAGGTCGGCGGCGGCCACCACCGCGTCGGCCGGGATGAGGGGGACGCCGGGCAGCAGCCGCTCGGCGCGCTCGGCGGAGGCTGCGGACAGCCCGGACGCGGCGACGACGTCGTGGCCGGCGGCGGCGAGCGCGGCGCCCAGGACGGCGCCGACGCGGCCGGCGCCGATGACGCCCACGCGGAGGCGGGCGGGCGCGTCGGCCGGGCGGGCGTGCGTGCGGGCCGGGCCCAGCAACGCACGGACGGTCCTGCGGGGAGCAGGCATCGGTGCACCTCTCGTTCCAGTCCCTGACGGGTACCGGACGTCGGGCGCGATCCACACGGATCGCGGTGGTCGTTCGGGTCCTGCTCCGGTCCGGCGCCCGCTGCAACCGGATGTGTCACGCGGGCGACGTACCGATGGCGAGTCTGTGACCCCTACGCGTCCGACGCAACGCCTCGTTGCTGTGTCCTGGCTCACGTCGGTCCGGGGCCCCGGTCGGGACCTGGCGGGGGCTCCGCCCTACCGTGACGGCCGGCACATCGGCGAAGGAGGCAGCGTGCACACGTTCGAGGGACGGACCGCACTGGTCACCGGCGGCAGCCGGGGCATCGGCCTGGGCATCGCCCGGAGCCTGGTCGAGCGCGGGGCGAGAGTGGTGCTCACCGCCCGCAAGCCCGACGCGCTGGCCGAGGCGGTCGAGGCGCTGGGCGGGCCGGAGGTGGCCGTGGCGGTCGCCGGCAACGCCGGGGACCCGGAGCACCGGGCCACCGCGGTGCGCACGGCGATCGAGACGTTCGGGAGCCTGGACGTGCTGGTCGGCAACGTCGGCATCAACCCGGCGTACGGGCCGCTGATGGACCTGGACCTCGACGCCTGCCGGAAGATCCTGGACACGAACGTCGTCGCCTCGCTGGGCCTGGTGCAGGAGGCCTGGCGGGCCTGGATGGCCGAGCACGGCGGCTCCGTGCTGTTCGTCGCCTCCGTGGCGGGGCTGCGCTCCTCGCCGGAGATCGGCGCCTACGGCGTGAGCAAGGCGGCGCTGATCAACCTCACCACCCAGCTGGCCGTGGAGCTCGCACCCAAGGTGCGGGTGAACGCGGTCGCCCCCGCGGTGGTGAAGACCCGCTTCGCCGGAGCCCTGTTCGAGGGCCGGGAGGCGGAGGCCGCGGCGGTCTACCCGATGGCGCGCCTGGGGACGCCCGAGGATGTCGGCGAGGCCGCCGCCTACCTGCTGGGCGACGGCGCCGGCTGGGTCACCGGCCAGACGCTGGTGCTCGACGGGGGTGGGCTGTCCCGCGGTCCGCGGTGAGGCTCAGCGGCCGAGGACCCGGGCCAGGACGTCGTCGCTCTCGCCGTCCTCCCGGTACCGCCGCCGGCGGCGCCCGCCGGAGACCGGGCTGACGCCGTTCTCGGCCAGGATCCGCGCCAGCCGGTCGGAGGTGTCCGCCCGGTCCTCGTCCGGCTGCCACGCCCATTCGGGCGTCACCGCGGGGTGCGCGGTGGTGGGCGTGAACTCGGCGGGCAGCGGCGGCTCCGCCGGCTCGTCGGTGCGCCGGCGGCGGGGGGCGTCGTCGACCCGGGGCGGGGCGGGCGCGTCCAGCAGGGACCGGGCGGCCAGCCACTCCAGCGGGGACTGCGGTGGGTCGGCCGGCGGCCGCGGGGCCGAGGGCGTGACCACGGGCGACGCGACGGGAACCGGCGGCGGGGGCTCGGCCGGGGCGTGCCGCGACCCGAGGTAGGGGTCGTCCTCGTGCGCCGCGGCGCGCTCGTGTCGGCCGAGCCCCGAAGGCACCGGTGCGGCCGGGCGGCCCGGCACCGGCGGGACCGGAGGACGCAGCGGCGGCGGGACCGGCGGCGCGGACGCGGCGGGGCGGACCGGCGGCGTCACGGGGACGGCCGGAGCCGGTGGCGGGGCGGAGGACCACGTGCTGGTGCTCGTGCGCACCTGCTCGAACTGCTGGGTGGGGCGTGGCTCGTCCAGCCGGATGGCCGGCCACCCCCCGGTCAGCTCGCGCGGCGGCGCGTCGTCGCTCCACGCCGCGCCGCCGTCGAGGGTGCGGGCCGGCCCGTCCACCCGGCTGGCCTGGGTGCGCATGACGATCCGCTCGACCAGCATCTCGCTGGACAGCTGCTCGGCGAGCTCGGCGCGCAAGCGGCCCATGTCCTCCCGCAGCGCCCCCAGCTGCCCGAGCTCGGTGCGCAGGCCGGTCAGCGCGGCGACGTCGTCACGGAGCGCGGCCACGCGGGCGACCTCGTCGCGCAGCTCGCCGAGCGCGGCGATCTCCCCCCGCATCCCGGCCACCCGGGCGATCTCGTCGCGGAGGCCGGTCAGGGAGGCGATCTCGCCGCGCAGCGCATCCAGCTCGTCGCGCATCGCGTCCTCGGTCTCGCGACGCAGCTCGTTCTCGAGCTCCAGCTCGTACTCGCGGCGGGCGGCGACCTCCCGCTCCAGCTCCCGCTCGTAGGCGCGCCGCAGGCCGGCCTCGCGGGCCTCGGCGCGCACCCGGTCGGTGCCGCGCCGGCCGGCGGCGAAGGTGGCGAGCACGAACGCCCAGGCCACGGCGACGACCGCCACCCGCAGCAGCTGGGCGTTGTCGGTCAGGAAGACGGCGAGCGTGGCGCCGGCGGCGAGCAGGAAACCGCCGGCCTGCAGCAGCGTCCGAGGACCCGGAGCGGCCGGGCCGCGGTCGACGTCGTCGTCCTCGCGGCGGGGCATGGCTCCAGCGTAACGACGTGCGGCGTTCACGGGGAGCATTCGCCCCCGTGCCCACAGTGGCCACAGGTGCAACAGTGCGGAGGTGACCCTCTCCCTGCTCGACTGGCGCCGCCGGGTGGCCGCGCTGCACGCCGCCGTCCGGGACGACCCCGATCCCGATCCCGAACGGGGCTGGCAGCGGTGGCGGGACGGCCGCGACGAGCTCTTCGCCGGCCACCCGCAGTCGCCGCTGGACCCGGCCGCCCGGGCGGCCTTCCGCGGTCTGCCGGTCGCCCCGTACGACCCGGGGCTGCGGTTCGAGCCGGTGCTCGAGCCCGCGGGACCCCGGCGCCTGGAGGTACCGACGGCCGCCGACGGCGTGGTGCTGCTGGAGCGGATCGGGGCGGTGGCGCTGCCCGGCGTCGGCCGGCTGGACGTCTGGTGGATCGCCCTCTACGGGGGTGGGGTCTTCCTGCCGCTGCGCGATGGGACCGCCGGCGACACCACCTACGGCGGTGGCCGCTACCTGCTGGACACGGTGAAGGGCGCGGACCTCGGCAGCGACGGCGACCGGCTGGTGGTCGACCTCAACTTCGCCTACCACCCGTCGTGCGCCTACGACCCGCGCTGGTCGTGCCCGCTGGCACCGGAGGGCAACCGGGTGCCGACTGCGGTCGCCGCCGGGGAACAGCTGCCCCCCGGCGGCTGGACGTGACGTGCTGGAACGGCCCCCGTGCAGGGACCCGCCGCGAGCCCGTGACGTGCTGGAACGGCCGCCCTTCAGGGTCCCGCGCCGAGCGTCCGAGGCGTGGGGGGAAGGGCGGTCCTTCGACTGATCGTCAGGGGTCCTGGGTCAGCGTCGCCGGTGAGCCAGGACCCCGAGTGGTGAGCCAGGAGCGAGCCCGAGGGGTGGGCCGGGACGGCGGTCAGCCCTGCGCGAGGGCGCCGTCGGAGCTGAACACCAGGCCGAGGGAGATCTCGCCCCGCTGCAGCGCCGCCTTGGTCAGCGGGCCGCCGGTGTCCAGCGCCCGGAACTCGGCGAACTCCAGGCCGTAGGTCTCCTCCAGCCCCGGCTGGCAGAACGGCCGGGTCGGGCACTCGGTGGGCCCGCCGAGGACGAGCGAGCCGTCCCCGCAGGCCTCCGCGAGCTCGGAGAGGGTGCTGACCCCCAGCTCGTCGGCGAAGGCCTGGGTGACGGCGAAGGCGTTCTGGTCGGCGGCCTCCGCCGGCTCCCCGACGACCAGGCCAGCCTCCTCGGCCAGCGGCTGGAGGGCCGCCAGCGTCTCCTGGACGTCGCCACTGGCGACCTGGTTCTGCTCGTCACCCTCGAGCGTCTCGGTGACGGTGGCCAAGTACTCGGGGAAGACCTGGATCTCCCCGTTGCGCAGCGCCTGCAGGTACAGCTCCCGGTTGCCGGCCTCCCGGACGGAGGCGTCGAACCCGGCGGCGGTGAGGACGTCGGCGTAGATGGTGGCGAGGATCGTCGACTCGGTGAAGTTGGCTGCGCCCACGACGATCGGGCCGCTGCCCTGGGCGAGGCCGGCGGTGTCGACGTTCTCCTCGACCCAGGCGGCGGCGACGTCCTCGGCGTTCTGCCGCTCGACGTCGACCGCGGCGTTCATCTCGATGAGCTCGTCGGTGGTGAGCTCCGCCGAGACGGCGTCCAGCGCCGGCAGCAGCGCCGGGTTCGCCTCGGCCGCGGCCGCGTTGACCGCCGGGATGATGTTGTCGGCGTTCTGCAGGTCCTGGTCGTCGTCGAGGACGACGAGCTGGTCGCCGGCGACCGGGGCGCAGGCGTCGCCGGAGGCCTGGCCGCCGCCGGTGTCCCCCGCGCCCCCGGTGCCGGAGGACCCCGACTCCCCGCAGGCCGCGGTCAGCGCGACGGCGAGGGCGAGTGGAGCGAGGGAACGGATTCGTGCGCGCATGGTCGGAGGCCCGCCTTCTGTGTCCCGTGCCGGTCGGCACGCGTGTCTGGCGGGAGGACTCCCGCGCCACCATCGAACCGTCCCGTTGTGCACCACGCAATCGGGTATCCGGCGCCCGGGGATCCGTTACCGACGTGTGATCACTGGGGGACGCCGGTCGCGGTCAGCTCGGGCTCTCCCCGCACGGCCCGCCGGCGACCGGTCACGAGGGGCACCCGCTTCGGCCCGGGCCGCGCCGCCCAGGAGAGCACCACCAGCACCAGCTCGGTGAGCAGCGCCAGCGCCGCGATGACGATCGCGCCGGCGATGATCAGCCCGTAGTCCTGCTGGCCGAACCCGAGGTTGACCACCCGGCCCAGGCCACCCCCGCCGACGAGTGCCGCGAGCCCGGCCGTCGCCACCACCTGCACGGCGGCGGTGCGCACCCCGGTCATGACCAGGGGCAGCGCCAGCGGCAGGTCGACCCGGCGCAGCACCTGCCCTCGGGTCATGCCCATGGCGCGGGCGGCCTCGCGGACGTCGCCGTCCACCCCCCGGAAGCCGACGTAGGTGTTGGTGAGGATGGGCGGGAAGGCGAACACGGCCAGGGCGATCGCCGTGGCCCGGTTGCCGAAGCCGATCGGGCTGACCGCGAACAGGGTGAGCAGCGCGAGCGTGGGCACCGCGCGGCTGACGTTCGACAGGACGACCACCGCTCCCCCGCCGCGCCCGCTGGTGCCCAGGGCGATGCCCAGGGGCAGCGCGAGAACCAGGGCGGCGAGGACGGCGATCGCCGAGACCGCGAGGTGCTCGACGAGCAGGTCCAGCAGCCCGCCGGGCCGGGTCCAGTTGTACGGGTCGTTGAGGTAGACGAGGGCGTCGCCGAAGCCGGTCACGACCGCGCCCTCGCCCACGGGGTGAGCAGCCGTTCCGCGCCGGCGAGCAGCAGGTCGGCCAGCAGCGCGAGCAGCACGCAGCCGACCGCGCCGGTGACGATCTCGGCCCGGTAGAAATTGGCGTTGAAGCCGCCGAAGATCAGCTGGCCGAGCCCGCCGTGCCCCACCAGGACACCCACGGTGGTGAGCGCGACGGTGGAGACGGTGGCGATCCGCAGCCCGGCCATGAACGCCGGCAGCGCCAGCGGCAGGTCGATCTGCCAGAACAGCCGGATCCGGCCGTAGCCCATGCCCTGCGCGGCCTCGCGCACCTCCGCCGGCACGCCCTGCAGGCCGGTCAGGAAGTTGCGGACCAGGATCACCAGCGAGTAGACGACCAGCCCGATCAGCACCGTCGTCGCCGTCAGCCCGGTGAACGGGAAGATCAGGGCGAACATCGCCAGCGACGGGATCGTGTAGACGATCGAGGAGAAGCCGAGCACCGGGCCGGCCAGCCACCGGACGCGACGGGCGAGCAGGGCCAGCGGCAGGGCGACGAGCGCCCCGATGACGACGGCGGCGACGGTGAGCCTGACGTGCTCCCCGAGGTACCGCAGAATGGTGTCCCAGTTCGCCACCACGTAGGTTGCGTCGAACCACGGGTTCGGCGCCCCGTCCACGGCCAGCACCGCGCCGGAGGCGGACGTACCGGCACCCGCGCTCAGCACCGGGCGCATCCCAGGAGGGCCACCCCGTGGACGCTACTGCGCACACTCCACCGACCGCGAGCGCGTCCGGTGACGCGGCGGAGATCCGGCTGGAGGGCGTGGGCAAGGTCTACGACGACGGCACCGTGGGCGTGGCCGAGCTCGACCTCACCTTCGCCGCGGGCGAGCTGACCGTGCTGGTCGGCCCGTCCGGCTGCGGGAAGACGACCACGATGAAGATGATCAACCGGATCATCGAGCCCACCACCGGCCGCATCGTGATCGGCGGCGACGACGTCACCCGGGCCGATCCGGTGGAGCTGCGCCGCCGCATCGGCTACGTCATCCAGAACGTCGGCCTCTTCCCGCACCAGACGATCCGCGCCAACGTCGGAACGGTCCCCCGGCTGCTGGGCTGGGACAAGAGGGAGATCCGGGCGCGGGTCGACGAGCTGCTGGCCACCGTGGGCCTCGATCCGGCGGTGCACGGCGACCGCTACCCCGCCCAGCTCTCCGGCGGGCAGCGCCAGCGGGCCGGGGTGGCCCGGGCGCTGGCCGCCGATCCGCCGGTGCTGCTCATGGACGAGCCGTTCTCCGCCGTCGACCCCGTGGTTCGCGAGCGGCTGCAGGCGGAGTTCCTGCGGCTGCAGGCCACGGTGCGCAAGACCATCGTCTTCGTCACCCACGACATCGAGGAGGCCGTGCGGATCGGCGACCGCATCGCGGTCATGAGCGAGGGCGGCCGGGTCGAGCAGTTCGCCACCCCCGCCGACCTGCTGGGCCGGCCGGCGAACGAGTTCGTGGCCGACTTCGTCGGCGCGGACCGGGGCCTCAAGCGGCTCGCCGTCACCGGCATCGACCCCGAGGACCTGGAGCAGCCGCCGGTGCTGCACGTCGACGACGGGCTGGCCGACGCCCGGTCGGCGCTGCAGCGGTCCGGCGCGCGCTGGGCCGTGGTGCTCGACGACGCCGAGCACCTGCACGGCTGGCTGTCGCCGGACCGCGCCACGGGCGGCGGGACCGTCGGATCCGCGGCCCGGCGGATGGAGGCCTGGGTGCCGCGCGAGGCGTCGCTGAAGACGGCGTTCGCCACGATGCTGCAGCACGAGGCGGGGTGGGTGGCGGTGCTCGACGGCGACCAGTTCCTCGGCGTCCTCACGCCGGAGTCGCTGCACTCGGCGCTGCGCCGCTCGGTGGAGGGGCGGGTGCCGGAGACGGCCGGAGCCGCGTCGGCCTAGGGACGCCGGTCCTCCAGCAGCGGGCCGGCCACCCGGTACCGCGCGCTGACGAACGCCCCGTTGACCGCTGACTCGACCAGCTCGAGGTCCAGCCGGCGCGGGAGCAGCGGCCGGCCCGCGCCGAGGGTCACCGGCGCGATCGAGACCACGACCTCGTCCAGCAGCCCGGCTTCGGCGAACTGACCGGCCAGGTCGCCCCCGCCGACCAGCCAGAGGTCCTTCCCGCCCGCCGCCGCGGTCATCGCCTCGTGGACGGCACGGACGTCCCCGGAGGCGAACCGGACCGCGGGCCCTGCCGCTACCAGGTGGCGCGAGGTCATCACCCACGTCGGCAGCGTGTAGGGCCACGGCTTGCCGGCCTCGTGCTCCAGGACCCACTCGTAGGTCGTCGACCCCATGACCAGGGCGCCGATCCCGGCCATGAAGGCGTCCATGCCGAAGGCACCCGCCTCGTCGTGCGGCTGGCGCAGCAGCCAGTCGAGGGAGTCCTGCGGGTCGGCGATCCAGCCGTCGAGGGTGGTGGCGGTGTAGTAGGTCAGCACGGGTCTCCTCCAGGGGTCTCGCCGCGGCGGGCGCGGAGCCAGTCGATGGGGTCGCCGGTGTCGATCCGGCGGCCCGCCGTCCGCAGCAGGTGCCGGACCAGCTGACGCCGGTGGGCCGAGAAGGTGAGCACGTGGGCGACGACGCCGCTCAGGACGAAGCTCTCCGGCGGCTCGCAGAGCGCGTCGATCAGCCGGTCGTCCCAGCCGCCCCGGCGGTCGACGTCGCGGACCACCGCGAGCCACCGGGGAGCCACGGCGTCGTGCCGCTCCAGCAACGTGGCGGGGTCCGCGTCGGCGTGACGGTCGGGCACGTCGCGCCCCTCGATCGACGCCAGCCAGACCTCGACCGTGTGGACCAGGTGCGTCAGCACCGCCTGCACCGACTCCTCCGGGCCGTCCCACGGCAGCACGACCAGGCCGGGCAGCCGCGTCGCGCGGAACTCCTCTTCGGTCAGCCCCTTCGCCGCCTCGAGCAGGTGCCGGGTGTCGTCGAGGTCGTGCGCCACCAGTTGCTCGGTGAGCGGGTTCATCGCGTGCTCCGTGCTCTGCACCCACAGGGACGTGGGCGGGTGGAAGTGGATGCCGTTGGGCGCCGGCAGCCAGTGGCCGGACCCGGCGTCCACCGCGCTGGGCGGCCGGCCGTAGGCGCGGGTGAAGGCCCGGCTGAACCCCTCGACCGACTCGTACCCGGCCGCCCACGCGGCCTCGGTGACGCTGCTGCCCTGCCGCAGCTGCCAGGCGGCGCGCTCGAGCATCACCCGGCGCCGCATCGCCACGGGCGCCTCCCCGGCCTCCCGGGACAGGACCCGGCTGAAGTGGAACGGGGAGGCGTAGGCGTCGCCGGCCATCTCGGCGAGGGTGTGGTTCTCCTCGTCCAGCACGGCGTCGAGGAGTTCGCGGAGGCGGTCGCGTCCCGTCATGCCTGCAGCGTGCCGTCCCGGGAGCCGCCGGCGCTTGACCGTTCTTGCCCGGCGCGGGGCCGGGCGAGCGCTAGGCCGAGACCCCGGGGGCCGGATCGTCGTCGGACGAGCCCGGCGGGACGCGGCACACCGACTCCAGCCACAGCGCCGCGGCGACCAGCGCGAGGGACGTGACGAGGCCGAGCAGCGCGGTCACCGTGTCGCTGCCGGCGTACTGCAACCGGCCCACCGCGGGGCCGGTGTAGGCGAGGACGCCGAGCCAGACGCCGGTGAAGACGGCGCCCACGTAGGCGCTGGCCTGGGCGAGCACCGCCAGCCGGGCGACGAGCATCGGCTCGACCGGGCGGACGCTCGCGGCGTCGCGCTCCCGGGGGCCGCGGCCGGCCCGTGCCTCGCGCAGCGCGTGCAGGCGGGAGCGCAGCACCCGGGCCCCCAGCGCCTCGGCCAGGGCCAGCACTGCCAGCGGCGCCGGCAGCCACCAGCGCAACGGCGGCAGGTCGCCGTACCAGGCGCGCACCAGCAGCCACGCGGCCACGGTGAGCCCGAGGGCGAGGACGACGAGGTCGCGGCGGCGGACGGGGGTCACGGCGTCCTCAGTGCAGGTGGTCCCAGCGCACGACCGCCGCCACGTCGGCGGGGTCGAGCGCGGCCACCAGGTCGGCGACCCGGCCGCGGCCCGGGAGGACTGCGGTCGGGTCGAGGGTCAGCCAGGGCACCAGCACGAACGCCCGTTCGTGCGCCCGCGGGTGCGGCAGGGTCAGCGCGGGGTCGTCGGAGAGCACGGGGGCGCCGTCGTCACCGGTCACGGTGACCACGTCGACGTCGAGCGTGCGGGCGCCCCAGCGCACCTCGCGGGTGCGGCCGGCCGCCTGCTCCAGCTCCTGCGCCCGCGCGAGCCAGCCCCGGGCATCCCGTTCGCCGCGGACGACGGCGATCGCGTTGAGGTACGGCGGCTGCTCGACCGGCCCCCACGGCGGGGTCTCGTACAGCGTGGAGCGGGCGACCAGCACGCCGTCGTCCTTCAGCGCGGTGAGCGCGGTGCGCAGCGCGCCGGCGCGGTCGCCCAGGTTGGCGCCCAGCGAGAGGACGGCGCGGCTCACCGGCGCTCCCTGCGGATGGTGACCTCGACGTCGTCGAACGGCACCCCCAGCTCGGCCTGCGGCTTGTGCACGGTGATCTCGACGGCGTCGACGAGCTCGTCGGCCAAGCAGACGTCGGCCAGCCGCTGGGCGAGGGTCTCGAGCAGGTTGACCGGCTCCCCCGCGACCACGTGGTGCAACCGCTGGGCCAGGTCGGCGTAGTTCACCGTCCGCGCGAGGTCGTCGGCCGCGGCCGCGGCGGTGGTGTCCAGCTCCAGGACGGCGTCCACCCGGAACATCTGCCCGCGCTCGCGCTCGAAGGCGTAGACGCCGTGGTGGGCGTGGGCGCGGATGCCCCGGACGACGATCCGGTCAGGGGTGCTGGCCACGGCCGGCTCCTCTCGCCGCGCGGACGGCGGCCACGGTGCGGATGGCGTCGACCGAGCCGGCGGCGTCGTGCACCCGTACGCCCCAGGCCCCGGCCTGCGCGGCGAGCACCGTGGTGGCCAGGGTCGCGGCGTCGCGCTCCTCGGCCGGGCGGGGGACGCCGTCGGCGTCGGCGAGCAGCCGGCCCAGGAAGGTCTTGCGCGAGGCGCCGACGAGCACCGGCAGCCCCACGGCCACGAGCCGGTCGAGCCCGGCCAGCAGCGCCCAGTTGTGCTCGGCGCGCTTGGCGAAGCCCAGGCCGGGGTCGAGCACCAGCTGGTCGGGGCGCACCCCGGCGGCGACGACGTCCTCCACCCGGGCGGTGAGCTCGGCGCAGACCTCGGTGACGACGTCGCCGTACTGCGCCGCCGCGTACATCTCCCGGCTGTGCCCGCGCCAGTGCATGAGCACCCAGGGCACGCCCGCCTCGGCCACCAGGTCGGCCATGTTCTTGTCCGCCAGCCCACCGCTGACGTCGTTGACCAGCACCGCGCCGGCGTGCAGCGCCGCCTCGGCCACCTCGGCGCGGGTGGTGTCGACGCTGGTGCGCACGCCCGCGGCGGAGAGCTCCCGGATGACCGGGAGCACGCGGCGGCACTCCTCCTCGGCGTCCACCCGGTCGGCTCCCGGGCGGGTGGACTCCCCGCCGACGTCGACGTAGTCGGCGCCCGCGCCGTGCATGGCCAGTCCGTGCGCGATCGCGGTGGCGGGGTCGGCGAAGCAGCCGCCGTCGGAGAAGGAGTCGGGCGTGACGTTGAGGACGCCCATCACCAGGCAGCGACCCGGACGGGGCAGCGCGGCGGGGCTCATCGACGCGCCCCGCTCACCGGCCGAGCACGAGGGCCATGGCCTCGCTGCGGGTGGCCGCGTTCTCGCGGAAGATGCCGCGGACCGCGGAGGTGACCGTGGAGGAACCGGGCTTGCGGACGCCGCGCATCGCCATGCACAGGTGCTCGGCCTGGACGACGACCAGCACGCCGCGCGGCTTGAGGGCGTCGTCGAGGGCGTCGGCGATCTGCCGGGTCATCCGCTCCTGCACCTGCGGCCGGCGGGCGTAGACCTCGACCAGCCGGGCCAGCTTGGACAGCCCGGTCACCCGGCCGTCCTGCCCCGGGATGTAGGCGACGTGCGCGACCCCGTGGAAGGGCACCAGGTGGTGCTCGCAGGTCGAGTACATCGGGATGTCCTTGACCAGCACCAGCTCGTCGTGGTCCTCGTCGAACGTGGTCGCGAGGATGTCGTACGGGTCCTGCGCCAGCCCGGCGAAGGTCTCCGCGTAGGCCCGCGCGACACGCGCCGGGGTGTCCTGCAGGCCCGGCCGATCGGGGTCCTCGCCGATGGCGAGCAGCAGCTCCCGGACCGCCGCCGCGGCCCGCTCCTGGTCCACCCCCGGCGCCGGGGTCAGCAGCTGGTCGGCGGGTTCGGCCGGGATCTCGCTCATCGGTGGTCCCGGCTCATCCCTGGACCGGGGCCCCGACGTCACCGACGGGGCTGGTGGCCCCCGACCCGTTCTGCCCGGCCCGCTCCGCCGGCGTCAGCACCGGCGGCTGGTCGGACGGGGTGCGCTTGCCGAAGCCGTTGTACGGGGCGAGGGCCGGCCGCTTGGCGACCGGAGCGCAGATGCGCGCCATGTCGTCCTTGGAGAGCGTCTCCTTCTCGATCAGCTCGAGCACGAGCTGGTCGAGGACGTGGCGGTACTCGACCAGGATCTCCCACGCCTCGTCGTGCGCGGCCTCGATCAGGGCGCGGATCTCCGCGTCGATGTCGGCGGCGACGGCCTCGGAGTAGTCGGGGCGGGACCCCATGTCCCGGCCGAGGAACGGCTCGGAGTCGCTGCTGCCGTACTTCACCGCGCCCAGCTTGGCGCTCATGCCGTACTGGGTCACCATCGCGCGGGCCATCGAGGTGGCCTTCTCGATGTCGTTGCCGGCCCCGGTGGTCGGCTCGTGGAAGACGAGTTCCTCGGCGGCCCGCCCGCCGAGGGCGTAGGCGAGGGTGTCGATCATCTCCGACCGGGTCTGGGTGTACTTGTCCTCGGTCGGCAGCACGAGGGTGTGCCCCAGCGAGCGGCCGCGGGGCAGGATCGTCACCTTGTGCACCGGGTCCAGGTTGGGCAGCGCGTGCGCCACCAGGGCGTGCCCGCCCTCGTGGTAGGCGGTGACCTTCTTCTCCTTCTCGCTCATCGCCCGCGTCTTGCGCTCGGGGCCGGCGATGACGCGGTCGATCGCCTCCTCGAGGGTCGCGTCGGTGATCATCGAGCCGTTGTTGCGGGCGGTGAGCAACGCGCCCTCGTTGAGCACGTTGGCGAGGTCGGCGCCGGTGAAGCCCGGCGTGCGGCGGGCCACGGTCTCCAGGTCGACGTCGGGCGCGAGCGGCTTGCCCTTGGCGTGCACCTCGAGGATCTTCTTGCGGCCCTCGAGATCGGGGCGGTCGACGGCGATCTGCCGGTCGAAGCGACCCGGGCGCAGCAGCGCGGGGTCCAGGACGTCGGGCCGGTTGGTCGCGGCGATCAGGATGACCCCGCCCTTGACGTCGAAGCCGTCCATCTCGACGAGCATCTGGTTGAGCGTCTGCTCGCGCTCGTCGTGCCCGCCGCCCATGCCGGCGCCGCGCTGCCGCCCGACGGCGTCGATCTCGTCGACGAAGATGATCGCCGGGGAGTTCTCCTTGGCCTGGGTGAACAGGTCGCGGACCCGGCTGGCACCGACACCGACGAACATCTCGACGAAGTCCGACCCGGAGATCGAGAAGAACGGCACGCCCGCCTCGCCGGCGACCGCGCGGGCCAGCAGGGTCTTGCCGGTGCCGGGCGGGCCGAAGAGCAGCACGCCCTTGGGGATCTTCGCGCCGACGGCCTGGAACTTCACCGGGTTGGCGAGGAAGTCCTTGATCTCGTGCAGCTCTTCGATCGCCTCGTCGGCGCCGGCGACGTCGGCGAACGTCGTCTTCGGCATGTCCTTGGTGATCTGCTTGGCCTTGGACTTGCCGAAGGCCATGACGCCCCGGCCGCCGCCCTGCATGGAGTTGAACAGCCAGAAGAGCAGCAGGAGCAGGATCAGGAACGGCAGGAAGCTGACCAGCAGGCTGACCAGCAGGCTGTCCTGGGTGACGTTGGTGTCGAACTGCTCGTCCTCCTGGGCGCGCAGGAGGTCGACGATGTCGCCCTCGACCGCCACCGGGTAGGAGGTGGTGACCTCGGTGCTGCCCTCGACCTCGTCGGTCAGCTCCAGGTCGAGCGTCTGCTCCTTGGTGTTGAGCGTCGCCGACTCGACGTTGCCGCTCTCGATCTGCTCGAGGGCCGTCGAGGTGGTGATCTCCTGGCGGTTGCCCTCACCGCTGAACAGCGACGAGACGGTCAGGGCCAGCAGGATGACCAGGACCACCCAGAACCACACGGAGCGGAAGATCTTCTTACGTTCCATACACCGATGCCGGGCGCCGGCGTGCCGGCTCGCCCGTCGACCCTCCTGACCGTCCCGGGGACGCCGCCACGGCCCGGGCACGGACCCCGGCGCTCGGTGCAGCGTCGTCGGGATCGACGGTACACCGGTGCACCTGGGCGATCCCTGCGTGCGAGCTGGGAACGTCCCCCGCCCGGGCGACGTGACCGGCGACGGGCCCGGAGGGTCCTCGCCGGTCACGGCAGACGCGTGGGACACGGGGCGGGGACGGCAGGCGGTCGCGGCACCGGAGGTGATCCGCCCCGCGAGGGTCGCAGCCGGCGACGGGCCCGGAGGCTCCTCACCGGCCGCGACGGGAGGGCTCAAGCGCAGCCGGGGCACGGCACCCGGCCGCGGTCGTCGTCCGGAGGACGACGACGTGTCAGGCGTAGACCTCGGGCTTGAGCGTGCCGATGTAGGGCAGGTCGCGGTACCGCTCGGCGTAGTCCAGGCCGTAGCCGACGACGAACTCGTTCGGGATGTCGAAGCCGACGTACTTCACCGGCACCTCCACCTTGACCGCGTCGGGCTTGCGGAGCAGCGTGCAGACCTCCAGCGACGCGGGGTTCCGGCCGCCGAGGTTCTTGAGCAGCCAGGAGAGCGTCAGCCCGGAGTCGATGATGTCCTCGAGCACCAGCACGTGCTTGCCGGTGATGTCCCGGTCGAGGTCCTTGAGGATGCGCACGACACCCGAGGAGCTGGTGGCGGACCCGTAGGAGGAAACCGCCATGAACTCCATCTGGGTGGGCAGCTGGAGCGCGCGGGCGAAGTCGCTCATGAACAGCACCGCGCCCTTGAGCACGCCGACGAGCAGGACCTCCCTGCCCGCGTAGTCGGCGGCGACCGCCGCGGCGAGCTCGGCGATCTTGTCGCGGATCTGCGCCTCGCTGAGCAGGACGTGGTCGATGTCCGGGCCGTAGCCGTGGTCGGGACCGAGTGCGCCGGGCGTGCTGGCAGGCTCCGTCACGGAGTGTGCTCCTCGTGGGGTGCGGTTCCGGGGGTGCTGCGCCGAGCCTCCGGCGGCAGCAGCACCAGACTGCCAGACGCCCGGACGACGCCCGCGCCGCCGGGTAGGTCGACCACGCCCTGCCCCCGCCAGCCGGTGACCAGGCTCTCGACCGCGCGCAGGTGGACCGCCTGCAGGTCGGGGACCCCGGCACCGCGCAGCCACCCGCGGAGCACGCGCCGGCGGAGCGCGGCCGGCAGCGCTTCCAGCGGCCGGGCGGGCAGGCCGCCGTCGCCGGACTCCGCGGCCAGCCGGGCGAGCTCGGCGGCCGCCAGGTCGTCGAGCGCGTCGAGGTCCTCCCGGAGCATCCCCGCGGTGCGCGCCAACGCCGGCGCCACACCGCCGCCGAGGACCTCCTCCAGCAGCGGCAGGACCTCGGTGCGCAGCCGCACCCGGGTGTAGGCGGGGTCGGTGTTCCACGGGTCGTCCCACACGGGCAGCCCCTGGTCCGCGCAAGCCCGCCGGGTGGTCTCGCGGCGGACGCCGAGCAGCGGCCGCCACCAGGAGACGCCGTCGGAGACCCGCAAGGGCACCATGCCCGCGACCGACCGGGGCCCGGAGCCGCGGCCCAGGCCGAGCAGGACCGTCTCCGCCTGGTCGTCCAGCGTGTGCCCGAGGGCGACCCGGGCGCCGCGCTCCCGCGCCGCGGCGGCCAGCGCGGCGTAGCGGGCGGTGCGGGCCGCCGCCTCGGGGCCACCGGGGCCGGCCACCCGCACGGGCAGCACCAGCACCGGGTCCAGGCCCAGCTGCCGCAGCAGCGCGGCCGTGTTCTCCGCACGCGCGGCCGAACCGGGCTGCAGGCCGTGGTCGACGGTGACCGCGCCGACGCGCACGCCGGCGGACCGCGCCTCGAAGGCGAGTGCGGCGGCCAGGGCCAGCGAGTCCGCTCCCCCGCTGCAGGCGGCGAGCACCGGGCCCGCGCCGGACCGCAGCCCGGCGCGGACCGCGAGCCGCACCGCGGCGACCGCGCGAGGTGGCCCGGCCACCGGCCTCAGGCGGGGAGCGCCGGGCGGCCGAGCACCCGCTCCACCCACCGCTCGGGCGCGGTGAGCTCGTCGACCAGCGGCAGGTTCGCCGGCCCCTCCCAGACCCGGTTGAAGCCCTCCATGCCGGCGAGCTCGACCACCCCGCCGACGAAGTGCCGGCCGTCGGCGTACTGCTTCATCTTCTGCTCCAGCCCCAGCAGCCGGCGCATCACGCGGTCGAGCGGTCCGCGACCCTTGCGGCGCTGCGCGAACCGCTTGCGCAGGGTGCGCACCGACGGGACCACGTCGGGCCCGACACCGTCCATGACGTACTCGGCGTGGCCCTCGACGAGGCTCATCACCGCGGTCACCCGGTCCAGCACGGCCCGCTGCCGCGGGTCGCGCACCAGCGCCAGCAGCCCCTCGGAGCCGCCGTCCCCGCCCCGCACCGCGTCGGCGAGGCCGCGCAGCAGGTCCTGCAGGCGCTCGCGCAGCACGTCGGGGGCGAGGTCGGTGGCGGCGACGAACTCCGCGATCTGCGACTCGAGGTAGCCGGTCAGCCAGGGGACGCCGGTGAACTGCAGCTGGTGGGTGACCTCGTGCAGGCAGACCCAGAGCCGGAAGTCCGACGGGTCGACGCCCAGCTTCCGCTCGGTCGCCACGATGTTCGGCGCCACCAGCAGCAGCCGGCCACCGGTGCCGAAGACCTCGTACTGGCCGAGCACCCGCGAGGACAGGAAGGCCAGCAGCCCACCGGCCTGCAGCCCGGTGGCGCGGGAGCCGATGGCCGTGGCGAGGGCGCCGGGACGGCTCTCCTGGCGCTCGGTCAGCTTCTGCACCAGCGGGTCGAGCAGGGCGGCCATGCCGCGGGCGTTGGCGTCCGCCCAGCCCGGTCGGTCGACGACGACGACCTCCGGGACCGCGCCCCCGGGGGCGGGCCGCAACCCGGTGAGGGCCTCGACGTGCTCGACGGCGGTGGCCGCGGCCCGGTGCAGCTCGGCGACGACGGCGGCGGCCTCCTCCCGGGTCGTGCTCGGGCCGCTGCTCACCAGCCGGCGGGCCGTGCGTCCGGCGAGATCCCAGTCGACCATCGAGGAGGCGCTGCTCATCGCCTCACCGTACGCGTGGAGCGCCCCCCGGCCCGGCGGGCCGCGGCGTCACCGGCAGCCGCAGGCGGCCAGCGTGGCGGCGACCTCGTCGAGCGCGGCCTCCGCGGCCACCTCGCTGCCCGTCGCCTCGTCCGCCACCACGGCGAAGGCCAGCAGCCGTCCGTCCGCGGTCACGATGGTGCCGGCGAGGGCGTTGACACCCAGCAGCGTGCCGGTCTTCGCGCGCACGGTCCCCGGCGCGGTCGCCGGGTCGTCGTCCCCGCGGTCGGCGAGGGTGCCGTCGTACCCGGCCACCGGGAGCCCGGCGAGCAGGCCCGCGGCGTTCCCGAGGCTGCCGTCGGCAGCCCCGCGCACCAGGGCGGTGAGCAGCTCGGCGGTCACCACGTCCTCCCGGGAGAGGCCGCTGGCGTCGGCGAGGGCGACGCCGGTGACGTCCAGGCCGGCCTCGTCCAGCGTGTCGACGATGGCCCGGGCCGCGCCCTCGAACGTCGCAGGCTCCCCCCGTGACAGCGCCACGTGCCGGGCCAGGGACTCGGCGAGCACGTTGTCGGACATGGACAGCGCCTGCTCGACCAGCCGGGCGACCGGTGCGGACTCCACGGTGCCGAGCGTCCGTGCCCCGGCGGGGGCCTGCCCGAGGACCACGGCGGCGCCGGGCGCGCCGAGCGCGTCGGCGAGGGCGGAGCCGGCGTCCAGGCCGGGCTGCCCGCTCCGGGCGGTCGCGCCGGGGCTGACCCGGGCGCCGTCGACGGCGGTGGCGGTGATCGGGGCGGCGTAGCTGGAAGGGGCGTCCCCCGCACCCCAGCCGCTGGCCGTGAGCGGGCCGCTGAACAGCGAGCTGTCGACCACGACGCGGGTCACGGCGGTACCGGCAGGGAGCTCGGCGACCACCTGGGTGGCGAGGTCGGCCATGGTCGGGGCGCCGGGATAGGTCAGCGACGGCTCGGTGCGCGACAGCGTCGGGTCCCCGCCGCCCACGAGCACCACCTCGCCGGGGGTGGCGCCGCTGACGACCCGGGTCTCGAACGTGTCGGCCGGGTCCAGGGTGGTGAGCACGGCGGCGGCGGTGAGCAGCTTGGCGGTGGAGGCCGGGGTCAGGGGGGCGGCGGCGTCCTGGTCGTAGAGCACCTGACCGGTGGCGACGTCGATGACCTGCGCCGTCGTCCCGGGCCCCAGCGGCGGGCCGGTGACCAGCGGGGTCAGCGTGGCCGCGAGGACGTCGGGGTCCGGGAGGGGCGCATCGGCCGACAGCCCGGCCAGGACGGGCTCGGCCTCGCCCAGGCTGGGCAGCTCCGCGTCGGGGACGGCGACAGCGCCGTCCCGGCCCGTGTCGCCGCCGAGCGCGACGCCGAGCCCGACACCCCCGGCGGCGAGCAGCAGCACGAGGACCACGACGCCGATCGTCATGCGCCGTCGGAAGCGGCCGTAGTTGGCCGTGACGATCGTCGAGCCGCTCGACGAGATGGTGCCCACCCCCCACAGGGGGGCCTGCGCCGACCGGATCGTCCCCCGTGGGCCACACTACGTCCGTGCAGTTCGACGTGACGGTAGAAATCCCGAAGGGCCAGCGGAACAAGTACGAGCTGGACCATGAGACCGGACGCATCCGCTTGGACCGGATGCTGTTCACCTCCACCCGCTACCCGGCGGACTACGGCTACATCGAGAACACCCTGGGGCAGGACGGCGATCCGCTGGACGCCCTGGTGATCCTCGAGGAGCCGACGTTCCCCGGGTGCCTGGTCACCTGCCGGGCCATCGGCATGTTCCGCATGACCGACGAGGCCGGAGGGGACGACAAGGTCCTCTGCGTCCCGGCGACGGACCCGCGGGTGGCGCACCTCAAGGAGATCGAGGACGTGTCGGAGTTCGACCGCCTCGAGATCCAGCACTTCTTCGAGACCTACAAGGACCTCGAGCCGGGCAAGTCGGTCGAGGGCGCCGAGTGGGTCGGCCGCGACGCGGCCGAGGCCGAGATCCTGGCCTCGATCGAGCGCGCCAAGAACAACTCCACGCACCACTGACCTCCCGCCCGGCCTTCCGGACCGGGCGTCGGGTGCACCGATGGCGGCACGCCCCCCTGGGGACGTGCCGCCATCAGCCGTACCCGGGTACAGGCCATGCGCCCGCGCGCACGACGGGCCCGGGAACGACAGCGGGCCCGTCCGTGTGGACGGGCCCGGCGTCTGGGAGAGCCGCCTGTCGGAATCGAACCGACGACCTTCTCATTACGAGTGAGATGCTCTACCGACTGAGCTAAGGCGGCGGACTGCCCGCACAGCCTACGACACGGCCGCGCCGGGCTCGCGCACGGGCCGAGGTGTCACGCGGGCAAGCGCAGGGCGACGGTCAGCGCTTCCAGGGCCACCTGGGGCTTCACGTTCTGCTCCAGCGCACGGCGGCAGGCCAGGATGGCGTCGATGCGGCGCAGCGCCCCCTCCGCGCCGATCCGCCGGGCCAGTTCCTCGGCGTCGGCGCGGCGGTCGGGGTGGTTGAGCTGCGGCGCGGGGTGGGTCGGGGAGGACACAGCGGCGTCGAGGACCAGTGCGTCGCGGTAGAGCCCGGCCAGGTCGACCAGCGCGCGGTCCAGGGAGTCGCGACCGAGCCGGGTGGCCCGCGACTTCTGCCGCTTCTCCAGCTCCTTGAGCTGGCCCGCACCCCGGCTGGCGGCGGCCACGCCCGGCCCGCGCGCACCGACCCCCAGGCTGGCCTTGACCGCCTCGGTCTCGGCCCCGTCCAGAGCGGCGGAGGCCTCGTCGGCCTCCTCCTTCGCCGCGCCGACCAGGTCGTCGGCGGCGTCCAGGCACGCGGCGAGGGAGACCAGCCGCAGGGGGACGTCGAGCACCGCCTTGCGGGCCAGCCGTGCCGTCTCATCCCGGGCCAGCCGCCGGGCCCGGCCCACGTGCCCGCCCGACGCCGCGGCCGACCAGGCGGCCAGCGCGGGGTCGACGCCGTCCCGGCGGACCAGCACCTCGGCGATCGCCTCCGCCGGCGGGGTGCGCAGCCCGACGACGCGGCAGCGCGAGCGGATGGTGACAGGCACGTCGTCCGGGTGGAGGCTGGGCGCGCACAGCAGGAACACGGTGCGCGGCGGCGGCTCCTCGAGCATCTTGAGCACGGTGTTGGACGCCTGCTCGGTCATCCGGTCGGCGTCCTCGACCACCACCACCTGCCAGCGGCCCTGCGAGGGGGCCCGGCCGGCGATGCGCACGAGCTCGCGCACCTCGGCGACGCCGATGGACAGGCCCTCGGGGACGATCATCTGCACGTCGGCGTGCGTCCCGGCCAGCACGGTGCGGCACGCGTGGCAGGTGCCGTCCCCGCCCGCGGGGCACTGCAGCGCGGCGGCGAAGGCGCGCGCGGCCACCGACCGCCCGGACCCCGGCGGGCCGGTGAACAGCCAGGCGTGGGTCATCGCGGTCGGGTCGGCGATCGCCGCCCGCAGTTCGGCCACCACGGCCGGCTGGCCGACCACCTGCGTCCAGACGCCCTCCTCGGGCGCCACCACCGGGGCGGTCACGGGTGCAGCTGCGGCGTGGCGCCGGTCTGCGCGTGCGGATGGTGCGCGTGGGCACCGCCCCGGCCGTCGTGCCGCAGCTCGGGAGCGACCTGGGTCTGCGCGGCCGGCGGTGCGGGGGTCTGCAGCGGCAGCCCGGAGAGCAGCTCGGCGACCCGCACCCGGATCGCGGCCGCGAGCTCGTCGGGTGAACGCCGCGCGTCGAGCACCAGGTAGCGGTCGGGCTCGGCCTCGGCGAGCTCCTGGAAGGTGCGCCGCACCCGCTGGTGGAACTCCAGCGACTCCGACTCCAGCCGGTCGGCGGCGGCCCGGCCGCGGGCTCGCGCGAGGCCCACCTCGGGCGGCAGGTCGAGCAGGACCGTCAGGTCGGGCTGCAGGCCCTGGCTGGCCCAGCGGGAGATCGTGCGGACGTCGTCGAGCGGGATCGTGCGCCCGGCGCCCTGGTAGGCCAGCGAGCTGTCGATGAACCGGTCGGTGATCACGACCTCGCCGGCGTCGAGCGCGGGGCGCAGCACCTCGTGCACGTGCTGGGCGCGGTCGGCGGCGTAGAGCAGCGCCTCGGCCCGCGGGGCGATGCCCACCTGGGCGCGGTCGAGCACGATCGAGCGGATCCCGGCCCCCGGCGGGGTGGCGCCGGGCTCGAAGGACGCACGGGCGGTCAGCCCCTCGTCGGCGAGCCACTCCTGCAGCCGGCGCACCTGGGTGGACTTGCCGGCCCCCTCGCCGCCCTCGAAGGCGATGAGCACCCCGCCCCCGGCCAGCCTGCGGCGCGCGGTGGTGTCGCGGCGCAGCGCGGTGACGACGTCGGCCCACAGCGGGATGGGGCGCCGGTCGTCCATCTGCCGGTAGGCGAGCAACCCGACGCCGATGGCCAGCAGCCCGGCCGCGAGCAGCATGATCCGCTCGCCGGAGAGCGGCAGCACGACGGCGCCGAGGTCGAGCTCCTCCCGGCCGATCAGCCCCACCCCGATCGGCACGAGGGCCAGGGAGATGATCAGCGCCGCGCGGACCAGGGACTGCACGATCGCGAAGGTGCGGCCCCGGATCGAGTCCTCCACCTCGGTGCCGATCAGGGTGATCCCGGCCAGGAAGGCCATGCCGGCGAAGAAGCCCATGACGACCACGAGCAGCAGCGAGATCCACAGCGCGAAGGACAGCGACAGCAGCACCACGACCACCCCGGCGCCGACGATCGCCAGCCCGAAGATGCGCTCGCGGGCGAGGTCGCGGGCCACGCTGGGGCCGATGCCGATGCCCAGGCCCAGGCCGACGAAGACGGCCCCGAACAGCAGGCCGTACGCCGCCTCGCCGCCCCCGAGCACGTTGACGTAGGCCTGCCCGGTGGCGATGATCGCGCCCGCCGCGACGAAGGCCCCGGTGATGCCCACGACCAGGCCCCGGATCAGGCGGGTGTGCCCGGCGAAGGAGAAGCCCTTGACCAGCGAGCCGAGGAAGCTCTCCTGCTGGCCGACCACCGCCCCCTCCGCCCGGCGGCCGCTGATCGACGGCAGGTTCCAGATGACGAAGGCCGCGACCAGGAAGGTGAGCGCGTTCAGGTAGAGGGCGAGGTCCACCTCGTCCACGCCCGGCAGGACGGCGCTGAGCTCGCCGCCCACGCTGGTGAGCAGGGCGAACACGATCGCCGCGGCCACCGGGGTGAGCCCGTAGGTGGTGACCAGGGAGAGCTGGTTGGCCGGCTCCAGCTGGTCCTTGCGCAGCATGTTGGGGACGGCGGCGTCCTTGGCCGGGATCCAGAACAGGCTGAAGGCCTCGATGACGAACTGGGCGATGAAGAGCCAGATGAGGTTGTCGACGATCGGGATCGAGGCGAACAGCCCGAACCGGAAGATGTCGGTGACCACCATCGTCTTCCGCCGGTCGAACCGGTCGGCGAAGGCCCCGGCCACCGGGCCGAGCACGATGGCCGGGAGCAGCCGGAAGAGCAGGACGCCGGCCAGCGCGAAGTTCTGCGCGGCGTAGTCGTCGAAGGTCATCGTCGCCGTGACGGTGATGGCGAGCAGGCCGAGCCAGTCACCGAAGCTGGACAGCAGCGTGGACAGCCAGAGCTTGCGGAAGTCGCGCACCCGCAGCACCGCGCGGATCTTGGCCACCGTGCCCACCGCACCGGAGCCGTCCGCGCCCGAGGCGGACGAGCCGGGGGGTGCGCCGTCCGGGCCGACGTCGGTCAGGGGCGGGCCCGCGGACGGCGGCACCGGCGTGCCGGCGGGCGGCAGCCCGTCGCCCGGGGCGGCCGGCTCCCCGACCGGAGCAGCCGGCACCGCCTTCTCGGGCGGTGCCGGTGAGTTCGGGTCGGCCGGAATGGCGAGCTCCCCAGGTCGGTGGGCGGCAGGGCGGAGCGGGCCCAGCGGGGTTACGGTACCGGCCGGGGACCACGTTCCGGCACCGCATTACCCGGCGGGTGGGCGGTTCTCGACGGCTCCGCGGACGGGCGGAGCCCTGTCAGGGTCGGGGATGATGAGGGCGACCGGGGATCCGACGCGCCAGGCCGGCAAGACTTCACCCGGCCGTTGGCACCCGGACACCTACCTGCGGTTCGCCGGGGAACGCGCCCGCCCGTTCGCCGACCTGCTCGCCCGGGTGGGGGCCCCCGACCCGCGGGTCGTCGTCGACCTGGGCTGCGGAGAGGGCTCCCTGACCGCTTCGCTGGCGCAGCGCTGGCCGGGTGCCCGCGTCATCGGCGTCGACTCCTCCCCCGAGATGCTGGCCGCGGCCACCGCCACCGCTCCCGGGCACGTGGAGTTCCGGCTCGGCGACGTGCGGGACTGGACCCCGGCCGGCGCGGTGGACGTCGTCGTCAGCAACGCCGTCCTGCACTGGGTGCCCGGGCACCCGGACCTCATGGCGCGCTGGGCCGCGGCCCTGCCGGCCGGCGGGTGGCTCGCCGTCCAGGTGCCGGGCAACTTCCGGGCACCCACCCACGCGCTGCTGGCCGACCTGTGCCGCCGCCCGGAGTGGGCCGACCGGCTGGCCGGCGTCGCGCCGCGGGCCGACGCCGTGCTCGAGCCCGCCGGCTACGCCGAGGTACTCACCGGGGCGGGGTTGGTGCCCGACGTCTGGGAGACGACGTACCTGCATGAGCTGAGCGGGCCCGACCCGGTGCTGGCCTGGGTGCGCTCGACGGTGCTGCGCCCGGTCCTCGCCCGGCTGGACGACGACGCCGCGACCGCGTTCTCCGCCGCCTACGCCGAGGCCCTGCGGACGGCCTACCCGCCCCGACCCGACGGCACGACGCTGCTGCCCTTCCGGCGGGTCTTCGCCGTCGGCACCCGCCTGTCCTGACCGTCGGCCGGCGGCGGTCAGCGCGGGGTGAGCCGGTAGGCGTGCGTCCGGTAGGGCAGCTCGAGCTCCGGCCGCCCCCGGGTGCCGGGGTGGTCGGCCAGCAGCCGGCGGATCGCGGAGAGGAACTCCTCGCGCCGGGCGCCGTCCATGACCGCCACGTAGCTGCGGGTGGCGATGCCGCCGACGACGTCCTCGGGGCCCGCACGCTGCACGATCCCCGACTCGACGACCTCGACGTCGGCCCCGAGCTCCTCGGCGAAGCGGTCGACGACGCGCTGGTCGGCCTCGTGCCCGCGCGCCTCGTCGGCGATCAGCTCCTCCAGTGCGGCGATCCAGGGCACCCGGTCGTCGCGGGTGTTCCAGACCAGGCCGAGGACTCCACCGGGACGGAGCACCCGGCGGATCTCGCGGGCGGCCGGGACCGGGTCGAACCAGTGCGCGGCCTGCCCGGCCACGACGGCGTCGACCGAGGCGTTCCCAGCCGGGAGCCGCTCCGCGGTCCCCACGGCGGTGGCGACCGCCGGGAACCGGGCGCCGAGCTCGGCCAGCATCTCCGGGGACGGGTCGACCGCGCGGACGCGGTGCCCCAGGCCCAGCACGACCTGGGTGAGCAGTCCCGTGCCGGCACCGACGTCGAGCACGTCGAGCGACCGGTCCCGGCCGAGGAGGAACTCGACCGCGTCGACCGGGTACGTCGGCCGCAGCGCGGCGTACCCGGCCGCGACCGCCCCGAACGAGCGCGCCCGTGCCCCCAGCGCGTCCTCGTCCGGCGGCCCCGCCCCGAGGCCTCCCCCGAGCATGCGAGGGGTGCGGGGGACGGGGTCCTTCATCAGCCCGCGGTGACCGGGTCCGACGCCGTCGTGGCGGCCTTCTTCGCGGTCGTCTTCTTCGCGGTGGCCTTCTTCGCGGTCGTCTTCTTCGCCGCCGTCTTCTTCGCCGTCGTCTTCTTGGCGGCCTTCTTCTTCGACGGTCCAGCGGCTCGGCGGTCGGCCAGGAGCTCGGCGGCGCGCTCGATCGTGATCGACTCGACGTCGTCGCCCTTGCGCAGGCTGGCGTTGGTCTCGCCGTCGGTGACGTAGGGCCCGAAGCGACCCTCGCGCACGGTCACCACGCCCTGGGTGACCGGGTCGGGGCCGAGCTCCTTGAGCGGGGCCTTGGCCGCCGCCCGGCCGCGCTGCTTGGGCTGGGCGAAGATCGCCAGAGCCTCGTCCAGCGTGGTGGTGAACAACTTCTCCTCGCTGTCGAGCGAGCGGGAGTCGGTGCCCTTCTTCAGGTACGGACCGTACCGGCCGTTGAGCGCCTGGATCTCCTCGCCGTCGGGCGCGGTGCCGACGGTGCGCGGCAGCGTCAGGAGCTTCAGCGCGTCGTCGATGGTCACCGTCTCCGGGGACATCGACGAGAACAGGCTCGCCGTGCGCGGCGACTCCTTGCTCCCCTCGGGGACGACGGTGGTGACGTAGGGGCCGTAGCGGCCTGCCTTCACCACGACCGGGTGCCCGGACTCCGGGTCGGTGCCCAGCTCCCGGTCGCCCGAGGGCGCCTCCAGCAGCTCGCGGACCTTCTCCTCGGTCAGCTCGTCGGGCGCGAGGTCCTCGGGGATGCTGACGCGCGCGCCGTCCTCGCCGTCGGCCTGCAGGTAGGGGCCGTAGCGGCCGACGCGGACGACGACCGGGCGGCCCTCGCGGTCGGTGGCGCGCAGCGGGATCGAGTTGATGCCGCGGGCGTCGATCTCCTCCAGCCGCTGGCCGATGACCTGCTTGAGCCCGCCGGACTGCGCGATCGCGCCGGCGTGCCGGCCCTCGCCACCGAAGTAGAACTCGGTCAGCCAGTCCACCCGGCCCAGGTTCCCGCCGGCGATCTCGTCGAGCTCCTCCTCCAGCGAGGCGGTGAACTGGTAGTCGACCAGCTGGGCGAAGTACTGCTCGAGCAGGTTGACCACGGCGAACGCCACGAACGACGGGACCAGGGCGTTGCCCTTCTTCCAGACGTACCCGCGGTCCTGGATGGTCTGCATGATCGACGCGAAGGTCGACGGCCGGCCGATCCCCAGCTCCTCCAGCCGGGCCACAAGGCTCGGCTCGGTGTAGCGGGACGGCGGCTGGGTGGTGTGGCCCTTGGCGTCGAGCGACCGGGTGTCGAGGGTCTGGCCGCGCTCCAGGCGCGGCAGCCGGCGCTCGGCGTCGTCGCTGCCGTGGTCGTCGTCGCCGTCCTTCTGCGCGCCCTCGTCCCGGGACTCCACGTAGGCCCGCAGGAAGCCGGGGAAGGTGATCGTGCGGCCGCTGGCGGTGAACTCGACCGCCTCGTCGGTGCTGCTGCGACCGGCCAGCCGGACGCTGACGGTCTGGCCGACGGCGTCGGCCATCTGCGAGGCGACGGTGCGCTGCCAGATCAGCTCGTAGAGCCGGAACTCGTCGCGCGCCAGCTCCGACGCCAGCTGGCCGGGGGTCCGGAAGCTGTCCCCGGCGGGCCGGATGGCCTCGTGCGCCTCCTGCGCCCCCTTGGACTTCTTGCTGTAGACCCGCGCCTCCGGCGGCACGTACGCGTCGCCGTACAGCTCCCGCGCCTGGGTGCGAGCGGCGTTGACCGCCTCGGCCGACAGGTTCGTCGAGTCGGTCCGCATGTAGGTGATGTGGCCGTTCTCGTACAGCCGCTGCGCCACCCGCATGACCTGCGCCGACGACCAGCCGAGCTTGCGACCGGCCTCCATCTGCAGCGTGGAGGTGGTGAACGGGGCGTACGGACGACGGCGGTAGGGCTTCTCGTCGACCCGGCTGACGCTCACCTGGCGGCCCTCGAGCCGGGCGGCCAGGCCACGGGCGCCGGCCTCGTCGAGGTGCACGACGTCACCGGTGACGCGGCCGGTGGCCGCGTCGAAGTCCTTGCCGGTGGCGACGCGACTGTCGTCGACGCTGACCAGCTTGGCCCGCACGGTGGTGGGCTCGCCCGCGTCGGCGCCGGCGGCGCGGCCGGGGACGGCGAAGGTGCCCTCCAGCGACCAGTAGTCGGCGGCGTGGAAGGCCATCCGCTCACGCTCGCGCTCCACGACGATGCGGGTGGCCACCGACTGGACGCGGCCGGCCGAGAGCTTCGGCAGCACCTTCTTCCAGAGGACCGGGGAGACCTCGTAGCCGTAGAGCCGGTCGAGGATGCGCCGGGTCTCCTGCGCGTCGACCAGGTGGGTGTCGAGCTCCCGCGGGTTGGCCACGGCACGGGCGATCGCCTCGGGGGTGATCTCGTGGAAGACCATCCGGCGCACCGGCACCCGCGGCTTGAGGGTGTCGATCAGGTGCCAGGCGATGGCCTCGCCCTCGCGGTCCTCGTCTGTCGCGAGGTAGATCTCGCTGGCGTCCTTCACCAGCTGCTTGAGCCGGGTGACCTGCTGCTTGCGGTCGGGGCTGACCACGTAGAGCGGCTCGAAGGAGTTGTCGACGTCGACACCGAGCCGCGCCCACGCCGCGCCCTTGTGCTCGGCCGGGACGTCGGCGGCGTTGCGCGGCAGGTCGCGGATGTGCCCGACGCTGGCCTCGACGACGTAGCCGCTGCCCAGGTAGCCGGCGATCTTGTTCGCCTTCGTCGGCGACTCGACGATGACCAGCGGCCGGCCGCCGGACGCGGCCGAGCCCCGGCGGGCCGGCGTCTTCTTCGCGCCGTCCGTCGTGGGGTCGCTCTCGGTCTGCGTGGTCTTGGTGGGCACGGGACTCCTGTCGGTGCTGCGGGGGCGGTGCGGGTGCGGCGGGACCGGCCGGTCGGCCGGTCTCCTGCGTCGCCCCGGCGGGTGCCGGGGCGGCGGGCGCCACCGCGGAACGCCCCTCGGCGGGCCACGGTAAGCCACCCCGGCGCCGTGGCGCCGGGGGCGACCTCTCCATGGGCGTGCCGCCACCCCGACCAACGTGGATGGTGCGGCCGTGTTCCCGCAGGTGGAAGGCGGTGTACCGCCAAGGGGTCAGCCGCCGGCGGTGTTCAGGGCGCGCTGGTGGTGAGCTCGGACCCGGTGGAGGACGCCGTCGTCGCCTCGCCGACGACGACCGAGCGCCGCTTGGACACCACGACCGCGACCACGATGACGACGACGGCGGCCAGCGCGATCGCCACCCGGACCGGGGTGTTGGCGCCCTCCCCGACCGACAGGGCGACCACCGCGGGTGCGATGAGCAGTGCCACCAGGTTCATCACCTTGATCAGCGGGTTGATCGCCGGGCCGGCGGTGTCCTTGAAGGGGTCGCCCACCGTGTCGCCGATGACGGTGGCCGCGTGGGCCTCGCTGCCCTTCCCCCCGTAGCTGCCGTCCTCCACCATCTTCTTGGCGTTGTCCCAGGCGCCGCCGGAGTTGGAGAGGAACACCGCCATGAGCGTGCCCGCCGCGATGGCGCCGACGAGGTAGGCGGCCAGCGGGCCGATGCCGAGACCGAAGCCCACGGCCACCGGCGCCAGCACGGCCAGCAGGCCCGGGGTGGCGAGCTCGCGCAGCGAGTCCTTGGTGCAGATGTCGACGACCCGGCTGTAGTCCGGCCGCTCCTCGAACGTCATGATCCCGGGGTGCGTGCGGAACTGCTCGCGCACCTCGAAGACCACGCGTCCGGCGGCCCGGGACACGGCGCTGATGGCCAGCCCGGAGAAGAAGAAGACCACTGCGGCGCCGAGGACCGCACCGACGATGTTGTTCGGGTTGACCAGGCTGAAGGCGGTGCCGAGCGTGGCGCCGGCCTCGTCGAGCGCGACGGCGACCTGGGCGTTGTAGGAGCCGAAGAGCGCGGTGGCGGCGAGGACGGCGGTGGCGATGGCGATGCCCTTGGTGATCGCCTTGGTGGTGTTGCCGACGGCGTCGAGGTCGGTGAGCACCCGGGCGCCGTCGTCGTCGATGTCGCCGGACATCTCGGCGATGCCCTGGGCGTTGTCGCTGACCGGGCCGAAGGTGTCCATGGAGACGATCACGCCGGCGGTGGTGAGCAGCCCGCACCCGGCCAGGGCGACGGCGTAGAGCGCGGCCCCGCCCCCGATGAGGAAGGCGCCGTAGACCGCTCCCCCGATGAGCAGCGCGGCGTAGACCGCCGACTCCAGGCCCAGCGAGATGCCGGAGAGGATGACGGTGGCCGGTCCGGTGAGGGAGCTGCGCCCGACGTCCTGGACCGGCTTGCGGCTGGTCTCGGTGAAGTAGCCGGTGAGCTGCTGGATGGCCGCGGCCAGCACGACGCCGACGAGCACCGCCACGAGGCCGAGCACCTGCGGGCTGACAGCCAGGCCCGCACCCCCACCGGTGCCGGGCAGCACGGTGAACGCGGCGACCGCCACGAGCACCAGCGACACCACGGCGGAGACGAAGAAGCCGCGGTTGATCGGGGCCAGGCCGTTGCGGTCGTTCTTGCCCGGGTTGGTGGCCAGGATGCCCACGACCGAGGCGATGACCCCGATCGCGGCCACCACGAGGGGGAAGACCATGCCCACCGAGCCGAAGAAGACCTGGCCCAGGATGAGGGCGGCGACCAGGGTGACGGCGTAGGACTCGAAGAGGTCGGCGGCCATCCCGGCGCAGTCGCCGACGTTGTCGCCCACGTTGTCGGCGATGGTCGCGGCGTTGCGGGGATCGTCCTCCGGAATGCCGGCCTCGACCTTGCCGACCAGGTCGGCGCCGACGTCGGCGGCCTTGGTGAAGATGCCGCCGCCGACGCGCATGAACATCGCCAGCAGCGCACCGCCGAACCCGAAGCCCTCGAGGACGACCGGCGCGGTCTCGTCGAACAGCAGCAGGACCAGCGCCGCGCCGAACAGGCCGAGGCCGATGGTGATCATCCCGCAGACGCCGCCGGTCCGGTACGCGATGCGGAAGGCCGGCCGGTAGCCGCCCTCGCGGGCGGCGGCCGCCACCCGCACGTTGCCGCGCGTGGCCAGGGTCATGCCGATGAAGCCGACCAGCGCCGAGAACAGTGCCCCGACGAGGAAGAACACCGCCCGTCCCACCCGGGTGCCGAAGCCGCCGTCGGCCACGGGGAGGACCAGCAGCAGGGCGAAGACGATCACCGCGAAGACGCTGAGCGTGCGGAACTGCCGACGCAGGTAGGCCGCCGCGCCCTCCTGGACGGCCCGGGCGATCTCCTTCATCTTCTCCGTGCCCTGATCGGCGGCGATGACGGCGCGGACCAGGTAGGCGGCGAAGGCCAGCGCGGCGAGGGAGATCGCGAGGATGACGGCGACCAGCGCCGTCTCCCCGCCGGACAGCGATCCGTCAGGCATGGCTCCTCCAGGCGTCTGCGGCCGCCCGGGAGGCGCCGTGCTCCCCGGTGCGGCGGAGGTCGGCGTCCCGGGGGCGGGCCCCGGGACGGCGCGAAGTGTAAGGGAGATCACACTGCATGTGGCCGGTCCGCGCGCTCCTTCTCCCGGCGGGCGACGGCCGGTTGCGCCCGGGTGTGACAGTGGGGAGGTGACCACGCTCCACCCGGTCCGGTCGGCTCCCCCTCCCGGCACGGACGACCGGTCCGGGGGCGCTGCGGCCTGGCCCGGCGGCGGCGAGCTGCTGGCCGCGCTGCTGGCGGACACGGCCGAGGACGAGCAGCCGGTGACCCACGTGCACCACCTGCCGGTGCGTGAGAGCCGCACGGCCGCGTGGCCGGAGTGGGTGGAGCCGGGCCTGCGCGACCGGTTGGTGGCACGGGGCGTGCGCGCTCCGTGGCAGCACCAGGTCGCGGCGGCGCAGGCGGCGCGGGAAGGCCGGCACGTCGTCGTCGCCACCGGCACCGCGTCGGGGAAGTCGCTGGCCTACCAGCTCCCGGCCCTGACCACGCTCGCCGAGGACCCGCGCGCCTGCGTCCTCTACCTCGCGCCCACCAAGGCGCTGGCCCGCGACCAGCTGGCCTCGGTGGCCGAGCTCGCGGACCCCTCGGTGCGGCCGGCCCCCTACGACGGCGACACCCCGGCCGAAGAGCGGGACTGGGTCCGGCGGCACTCCCGCTGGATCGTCACCAACCCCGACATGCTGCACCGCGGGATCCTGCCCGCGCACCAGCGCTGGTCGAGCACGCTGCGCCGGGTGGCCTACGTGGTGATCGACGAGTGCCACGCCTACCGCGGGGTGTTCGGCTCGCACGTCGGGCACGTGCTGCGCCGGCTCCGCCGGATCTGCCGCCGCTACGGCGCGGACCCGGTCTTCGTGCTCGCGTCGGCCACCGTGGCCGACCCGGCCGCCGCGGCGACCCGGCTGATCGGGGCGGACGTCGTCGCCGTCACCGACGACGGCTCCCCGCGCCCGGGCGCCACCTTCGCGCTCTGGGAACCACCGCTCACCGAGCGGACCGGCGAGCACGGGGCGCCGCTGCGCCGCTCGGCCGCCGCCGACGCCGCCGGCCTGCTCGCCGACCTCGTCGAGCGGGGCGCGCGGACGCTGGCGTTCGTGCGCTCGCGCCGCAGCGCGGAGTCGGTGGCCGAGCAGGCCCGCCGGCTGCTGCACGACCGCGGCCGCGCCGACCTCGTCCCCCGGGTGGACTCCTACCGCGGCGGCTACCTGCCCGAGGAGCGCCGGGAGCTGGAGCGGGCGCTCTCGGCCGGGGACCTGCTGGGCGTGGCGACCACCAACGCGCTCGAGCTCGGCATCGACATCGCGGGACTGGACGCGGTCCTGCTGGCCGGCTACCCCGGGACGCTCGCCTCGCTCTGGCAGCAGGCGGGGCGGGCCGGGCGGGCGCAGCGGGAGTCACTGGTGGTGTTCGTCGCGCGCGACGACCCGCTGGACCACTACCTGGCCCACCACCCGCGGGCGGTGTTCGGGCGGCCGGTCGAGGCCACCGTCACCGACCCGGCCAACCCCTACGTGCTGGGCCCGCAGCTGTGCTGCGCCGCGGCCGAGCTCCCGCTGGTGCCCGCGGACCTCGCCGACTTCGGCGGCCCGGTGGCCGAGGCGCAGCTGGACGAGCTGGTGGCCGCCGGGCAGCTGCGCCGGCGGCCGGCCGGCTGGTACTGGGCCGGGCGCGGCCGCCCCGACGTCGACATCCGCGGCAGCGGGGACGAGCCGGTGGCGATCATCGAAGCCGGCACCGGCCGGCTGCTCGGCACCGTCGACGGCGGCGCCGCGCACTCCACCGTGCACGAGGGCGCCCTCTACGTGCACCGGGGCGACACCTTCGTCGTCGACGAGTTCGACCTCGACGACGCCTGCGCTGTCGTGCACCCGGAGAGCCCCGACTGGACCACGGTGGCCCGCGACGTCACCGACCTGGCGATCGTCTCGATCGAGCAGACCCGGTCGCTGGGCACGGTCACCGCGCACACCGGCGTCGTCGACGTGACCAACCAGGTGGTCGCGTACCAGCGGCGGCGGCTGGGCACCGGCGAGGTGCTCGCCGAGTTCCCGCTCGACCTGCCGCCGCGCCAGCTGCGGACCAAGGCGGTGTGGCTGACCCTCGACTCCCGCGCCGTGCAGCGGGCGGAGGTCGACGACGCGGCGCTGCCCGGCTCGCTGCACGCCGCCGAGCACGCGGCGATCGGCATCCTGCCGCTGCTGGCCACCTGCGACCGCTGGGACCTCGGCGGGCTCTCCACCGCGGTGCACCCCGACACCGGGACGGCGGCGATCTTCGTCTACGACGGCCACCCCGGCGGAGCGGGCTTCGCCGAGCGCGGCTACGCGGCACTGCGCAGCTGGCTGCAGGCCACCCGCGCGACCGTGGCCAGCTGCGAGTGCGAGAGCGGCTGCCCCTCGTGCGTGCAGTCGCCCAAGTGCGGCAACGGCAACGACCCCCTCGACAAGGCCGGCGCGGTGCGGGTGCTCGACGTCGTCCTGGACGAGCTGGCCACCGTCGACGAGCGGGGCGCGGACGACCTCGCCGACGAGGACGACGACGCCCCGGTTCCCGGCGCGGTCACTGCTGCCGAAGAGGTGCCCGCGCCGACCGAGGAGGACCTCGTCTTCTGACCCGGTCGGCGCGGCGGCTGCGACCGGGCCGGCGCGGGCCCGGCCCTCCGCGCCGTGCACGCCGAGCCGGCCCAGCCGCAACGGCACGCGCACGGTCACCTCGACGACCGCACCCTCGGTGACCCGGCACCCGGTCAGCTCCGCGCCGTTGGCGGCCGCGACCTCGGCGGCCGCGGTGCAGGCCGCCGGATCACCCAGCACCGCGCGCCCGGCGGCGGCCAGGGCGGCGAGATCCGCCGCCGTCGCCGCCCGGTGGCGGGCCACCGTGGCCAGGCCGACCAGCACCGCCCCGGCTGCGACGGTCACCAGGACGGCGCAGAGCACCAGCACCCACACCGTGGCCGAGCCGCGCTCCCTGCTCATCCGGGGGGCTCCGTCCCGGGCTCGCGCTGCGTCACCGCCGCGGCGGTGACGGTGACCCGCCAGGGCAGCGGGCCCAGGGGCCGGACCTCCGCCGTCACGGTCACGCGGACCTCGCTCCCGCTGCCGGTGACCGCCGTGCGGGCACCCGCCGGCGCCGCCCGGCCGGCCCACTCCGCGACGACCGCGACCTCCTCCCCGCGCGACGCGGCCCGGGCCCCCTCCCGGGCCGCGTCGACGCACCGCAGCTGCGCACCCACGACGGTGACCGCGGCGACGGCCCCGGCGAGCACGAGCAGCAGGACCGGCAGGACCACCGCGGTCTCGGCGGTGACCATCCCGGCCTCCCGGCGCGGGGCCGCTCGACGTGCCACCGCTCAGGAGAGGGTGGCCAGCGCGGCGTCGACCAGCTCGGTGAGCCCGGTGACGATGGAGTCGCCCGAGACCACCCGGTAGAGCACCGCGGCGAAGGCGCAGGCGGCCACGGTGCCGACGGCGTACTCGGCGGTGCTCATGCCGGCCTCCGCACGTGTCTGCAGCCGCGCCCACCGGCGGCGGAGGAGCAGGCCGCGAGGCGGCTCCTCGGCCCCCTCCGGTGACGGGTTGCGGGGAGCGGGCGTGGTTCCGGGCATCGGGCGTCCTCCTCGGTCGGGGCCCCCGGCGGGGCCGTGCCATCGAGCCTCGGGGTTGCGGGCGGCCCGGCCGAGGGGCACGCGACATCTGTGGAGAGCGCCGGAGGATGTGGACGGCGTCAGCCGAAGACGTCGCCGGCGATGCCGAGCACGAGCGGCACCACGCCGAGGCAGACGAACGCCGGCAGGAAGCACAGCCCGAGCGGGGCGAGCACCCACACCCCCGCCCGCTGGACCGCCGCCTGGGCCTGCGCCCGCGCCGCCGTGCGGGTCTCCTCGGCCAGGGCCACCAGCGCCGGCACCGCGGCGGCGCCGGACTCCCCCGCCCGCACCAGCACGCGCGCCAGACCGGCGAGCTCGGCCGGCTGGTCGGCCCAGGCCCGGCGGGGCTCGGCACCCATCCGGTACAGCCCGGCCGCGCCGCGCAGCCGCCGGCCGAGCGGGTCGGGCACCGCACCGGCCACGGCGGCGAGCGCCCCGGCGACCGGCAGCCCCGCGGTCAGGCAGGCGGCGAGCAGCTCGCAGGCCGCCGGCAGCTCGCGCAGCAGGGCCGTGCGCTCGGCGGCGTCCTCGTCCGGGGAGCCGCCGCGCAGCAGCCGCTCCCCCGCGGCGGCGACCACGACGGCGGCGCACGCCCCGGGCACACCGCCCAGCAGCAGGCCCACCGCGACGCCGGCCGCGCCCGCGAGCAGCCAGCGGCGCCGAGCACCCGCCGCCGCGTCGCCGGCGACGGCCGGCGGAGGGCCGGGCCCGGTCACCCGGCGGACCCGCTCGCCGACCACGGCCGAGCCCGGCACCCACACGGCCGCCGCCACGGCGAGCAGCAGCACCGGCAGCGCACCGGTCATCGCGCGCTCCGCCGCAGCAGGCGGCCGGTCCACGCGATGCCGGCCACCTCCAGGAGCACCCCGGCCACCAGCAACCCCTGCCCGGTGCCGGTGCGGGTGAGCACGTGCCACGGGTCGCCGCCGATCCCGGCGCCCATCGCGAGCCCGAGCACCGGCAGCCCGGCCAGCAGCCGGGCGCTGGCCCGGGGCCCGGCGGTGGCCACGAGCAGCTCGCGGCGCCGGCGCAGCCGGGCCCGGAGATCGCTCTCGACCGCGGCGACCACGGCGGCCAGGGAGCAGCCGGTGCGGGTGCTCAGCGCGACGGCGGCCGAGAGCCGGGCGAGCGCGGCGGCGACCCCGTCGGCGCCAGGTGCCTCCGCAGCTCCCGCAGGCACCGGCGCGCGGACGGCCCGCACCAGCGCTGCGGCGCACTGCGGGTCGGGGCAGTCGGCGGCGGCGGCGCGTACCGCCTCGTCCAGCGTGCGGCCCGCCCGCAGCTCCGCCGCGAACGCGGCCAGCGCGTCGGCGAGCACCCCCTGGCGCGCGGCGTCGGCCGCGTCCCTCCGGCGGGCCAGCCGGTCGCGGGCCGCGAGCGCGGCGCAGCCGGCGGCGAGCACCGCGACCAGTGGTGTGCCGAGCAGCGCGCCGGCTCCGCCGGCGACCACCGCGGCGGTGAGCGGCAGCGGTGGCAATCGAGACGGGCTCCCGGTAGCGGCCGGCGTCACCCGAAGCAGCCGACGGCGGACCACCGCGCGGCCGTCCGGCCAGAGGAGCGCCGCGCCCGCGGCGGCCAGCAGCGCCGCGGTCACGGGCCCGCCAGCAGCCGCCGCAGCGCCTCACCGGCCGGGCACGGCCCGCCGTCGGCCCGCCAGCCCGGCTCCACCACCACGAGCTCACCGTCCCGGCGCAGCAGCCCGATCTCCTCCACCCGGCGTCCCCCGGGCGCCCGGCGCAGGTGCACCACCACGTCGAGCGCGGCCGCGGCCTGGCTGTGCACCGCGGCGCGCCCCAGCCCGGCGGCCACGCCCAGCGCCTCCAGCCGGGCGGGCACCTCGGTCGACCGGTTGGCGTGCAGGGTGCCGCACCCGCCGTCGTGACCGGTGTTCAGCGCGGCCAGCAGGTCGACCACCTCGGGGCCCCGCACCTCCCCGACGACCAGCCGGTCGGGGCGCATGCGCAGCGCCTGCCGGACGAGGTCGCGCAGGCCGACCGCGCCCGCGCCCTCGACGTTCGGCGGCCGGGTGAGCAGGCGGACCACGTGCGGGTGCGGCGGCGTCAGCTCGGCGGCGTCCTCGCACAGCACCAGCCGCTCGGCCGGGTGCACCTCACCCAGCAGCGCGGAGAGCAGGGTCGTCTTCCCCGAGCCGGTGCCCCCGGTGACCAGGAACGCCAGCCGCCGCGCCACGACCGCGCGGACCAGCGCCCCGCTCTCGCCGGGCAGCGCGCCCAGCGCCTCGAGGTCGGCCAGCGCCTGCGAGCACCGGCGCAGCACCCGCAGCGACAGGCACGTGCCGCCGCCGGAGACCGGCGGGAGGACCGCGTGCAACCGGGTGCCGCCGGGGAGGCCGACGTCGACCCAGGGGCAGGCGTCGTCGAGTCGCCGCCCGGCCGACGCGGCCAGTCGCACGGCCAGCCGGCGCACCGCGTCGTCGTCGGGGAACCGGATCCCGGCCGCCGGCTCCAGGCCGGCCCCGCGGTCCAGCCAGACTTTCTCGGGCCCGTTGACCAGGACGTCGGTGACCCCGGGCAGGCGCAGCAGCGGCTCCAGCGGGCCGGCGCCGGCCAGTTCGTCCACGGCGTCGCGCGCGGCGAGCAGGACGTCCCGGTCACCCAGGAGCCCCCCGGCCTCGTCGCGCACCAGGGCGGCCACGCCTGCCCGCGAGGGGACACCGTCGGCGACGGCGAGCCGGGCGCGCACCCGGTCCAGCAGCGAGGGCTCGCTCACCGGCCGGCCGCCTCGGGCAGCGCCGCGAGCACCCGCCGGGCGACGGCGGCCAGCGGGGACCGGGGGTGCGCACCGGGGAGCTGGCCGCGCTCGGCGCGGGCGACCGCCCCCCGGTCGTGCGGCAGCTCGGCGAGCACCGGCCGCCCCACCACCTCGGCCACGTCACCGGGCGCCAGCCCGCCGGGCCCGGTGCGCACCACCAGCTGCGCCGGGGACCACGGCGAGCCGTCGGCCGCGACGAGCTCGCGGGCGGCCGTGGCGGCGCGCAGCCGGGCCGGCACCACGAGCAGCGCGAGGTCGGCGTCGGCCAGCACCTCCTGCGGCCCGCGCCCGATGCCGTCGGGGCCGGGGCGCGGCAGGTCCACGACGACCGGGCGCCCGGTGCCGCGGCCGGCGTCCACCACCGCGGTCAGCGCCTCACCGGGCACCGGCGTCGCGCCGCCCCGGTCGGCCGAGACCAGGTGGACGCCGGCGACCTCGGGCAGCGCGGCCAGCAGCGCCTGGCCGGCCACGCCGCCGCGCAGGCCGGTCAGCTCCGGCCAGCGCAGCCCCTGGGCGAGCTCGGCGCCGAGCAGCAGGTCCAGCCCACCGCCCCAGGCATCGGCGTCGACCAGCACCGCGCCCCCGGGGGCGGCCAGGGCGACCGCGGCGGCCACCGTGCTCGCGCCCGCCCCGCCGCAGGCACCGCCCACCGCGATCAACCCACCCCGTTCGGCCGGCGCCCGGGCGGCGGTGGCGCAGCGGGTGAGCAGCCAGGCCTCGTCCGCCGGGAGCACCGCCACCCGCTCGGCCCCCACCTCGACGGCCACGGCCCACTCGGCGGCGGGCAGCTCCCCGCCGGAGACCACCACCACGCCCGGTCGGCGGGGCAGCCCGCGCAGCGCCCCGCGGCTCAGCTCCTCGGTGCCGACCAGCACCAGCGGCGCCTCGCGGTGGGCGCGGCGCAGCGCCGGGCCGCCGGTGGCCACCTCCGCCTCGGCGCCCGCGGCGGCGACCAGGCGGAGCAGCTCGTCGAGCAGCTCCTCGTCGGTGCTGACGACGAGGGGACGGAGCGGTCGGGACGGCATCGGGACGGGCACGGGGCGACCCCACCGGACGCCAGGAGGACGGCGCCAGAACGGCAGGGGAATTGTGGATGACCCCATCGGGTGTGGACACCGTGCATCTCGGTGCCCTACCTGCCGATCCAGCTACCGTGACTGACGTGTCCCGCGCCGCGGCGTTCTTCGACCTCGACAAGACGGTCATCGCCAAGTCCAGCACGCTGGCCTTCGGCCGGCCGTTCTTCCACGGTGGGCTGATCAACCGGCGCGCCGTGCTGAAGACGGCCTACGCCCAGTTCGTCTTCTCCCTCGCCGGTGCCGACGCCCAGCAGATGGAGCGGCTGCGCGCCCAGCTCACCACGATGGTCACCGGCTGGGACGTGGCCACGGTGCACGAGATCGTCCGGGAGACCCTGCACGAGATCGTCGACCCGCTGGTCTACGCCGAGGCCGCCGACCTCATCGAGGAGCACCGCGCCGCCGGCCGGGAGATCGTCATCGTCTCCAGCAGCGGGGCGGAGATGGTCGAGCCCATCGGCGAGATGCTCGGCGTCGACCGCGTCGTCGCCACCCGGATGGTCGTCGAGGACGGCCGGTACACCGGCGAGATCGAGTTCTACGCGTACGGCGAGCACAAGGCCGAGGCGATCCGCCGGCTGGCCGCCGAGGGCGGGTTCGACCTGGCCGACTGCTACGCCTACAGCGACTCGATCACCGACCTGCCGATGCTCTCGGTCGTGGGGCACCCCACCGCCGTCAACCCCGACCGCGGGCTGCGCAAGGCCGCGCTGCAGCACGGCTGGCCGGTGCTGCGGTTCGAGCGCCCGGTGAGCATGCGCTCCCGCTTCTCGGTGCCGCCGGCGCCGGTGGTCACCGGCGCCGCCATGGGCGTCGGCGCCGCCGTCGTCGGGCTGGCCTGGTACGCCCGGCACCGGGCGCTGCGCGCCGGGCTGCCGGCTCCCGGCCCGGCGCCGCGGCGGCGTCGTCGCGGCGCCTGACGCTCAGCGACCGAACCGCTCCCGGAGCCCGTCGACGAGGGTGCGCACGCCGGACACCGGGGTGAACGCGCGCGCGGCCGCGGTCAGCGCCGCCACCTCGTCGTCGGCCAGCACCAGCTGGTCGGCGGCTGCGTTGAACTCCAGCTGCTCGACGCTCGAGGCGCCGGGGATCACCACCACGCGCGGCTGCGCGACGAGCCACGCCAGCGCGACCTGGGCGGGGGTCGCGTCGTGCGCGTCGGACACCTCGCGCAGCACGTCGAGCAGCGGCTCGACCCGGCGCAGGTTCTCGGTGCCGAACAGGGGGTTGGCCGCGCGTACGCCCCCGGGCCGGTGGTCGGCCGAGTACTTCCCGCCGAGGAGGCCCTGGGCCAGCGGGCTGTAGGCGATGACCAGCCGGTCCTCGCGCTCGGCGAAGGGCACCAGGTCCGCCAGCGGACCGGCGTGCGCCAGCGAGAACTGCACCTGGTTGGCGATCACCGGCGCACCGAGCGCCGCGTCGGCGGCCCGCCAGCGGTCCAGCGAGTAGTTGGAGACGCCGACGGCGCCGATCCGCCCCTCGTCGAGCAGCGCCCGCAGGCCCGGCATGGTCACCGTGTCGGGCACCACCGGGTTGGGCTGGTGCACCTGGTAGAGAGGGATGCGGTCCAGGCCCAGGCGGCGGGCGCTGCCGGTCCAGCGCTGCCGCACCACCCGGGGGAACGGCGCCACCGGGAAGATCTTGCTGGCGACGACGACCTGGTCCCGCTCCTCCCCCAGCGCCTCGCCGAGGATTCGCTCGCTCCGCCCGAAGCCGTAGATCTCGGCGGTGTCGAACAGGGTGATGCCGAGTTCGCGTGCCCGCCGCACGATGTCGCGGGCGGCCCGGTCGGCGTAGGTGTCGCCGTACCCCCACTCGCGGGACCCGAACTGCCAGGTGCCCAGACCGATGCGGCTGACGGGGCCCAGCCCCGGGACGTCGAGAGTGCGCATGCCCCCAGTCTCAGCCGCGGAGCAGGCTCTCGCAGATGGCCAGGCCTTCCAAGGCCCCGTGCTCGGTGGCGCGGCAGCAGTGCACCAGCCACGCGGCCACGCCCTCGGGGGTGCCCGTCACGTAGCCGGCGAGCGCCTCGGCGTAGGCCTCCCGGCCCAGCTCGGTGAAGCCCACCTCGGGTACCGACACCGCCTTGGGGTCCAGCCCCCGGGCGATGCCGGTCAGCCGGGCGGCCCCCCGGGCGACGACGCCGTCGGCGACGCCGAAGGGGGCGAGGGCGGCCAGCTCGCCGTGCACGAGGGCAGCCACGAGGACGGCGGGCACGGTCGTGGTGCCGGTGGCCAGGGAGAACAGGCCCGCCAGCCGGGGGCCGGCGTGCGCGGCGGGCCGGCCGAGGTCGGCCCGGTCGGCGAGATCGGCGGCGGCCAGCACGTGCAGGCGGGCGATGACCTGCCCGGGCGCCCGCGGCCAGGTCTCGACCATCGAGCCGAGCGCCGCCGAGACCCGCAGCGCGCCCTGCACCACCGGGTCGTCCACCCCGCCGGCCCGCAGCTCGGCGAGCGGCACGTCGACGCCCGCCAGCGCCGCGGATGCGCGCGCCCCGCGCAGCGCCGACTCGGTGCTCACGCCCGCGGACTCCCGGCGCAGCACCTTGTGCCTCAGCAGCCGGTCGATCCCGGCACGGGCCGCGTCGGCGGCGTCGCGCACGCCCGGCAGGTCGAGGAGGGGCGCCAGGGGGTCCGGGTCACCCGGACGGGCTGCGGGACGGGCCGCGCCGGGGCGGACGGGGATGCTCACGGCCACGACGGTACGAGGCGCGGCGTGCGGGCCCGCGAACCCCTGCCCTACGCTGCCTCCTTGCCATGGCCCGACCCGTCACCCTGCTGCTCGTGCGCCACGGGCAGAGCGAGTGGAACGCCGCCGGCCGCATGCAGGGGCAGGTGGCCCACGTGCCCCTGACGCCGCTGGGCCACACGCAGGCCGAGGCGGCCGCCGCCGAGCTCGCCGGCCTGCGGCCGGGCGCGCTGCTCTCCAGCGACCTGCTCCGCGCCGTGCAGACCGCCGAGTACTGCGCCCGCGCCACGGGGCTGCCCTTCAGCACCACCCCGGCGCTGCGCGAGCAGGGCTACGGCGTCCTGGAGGGCCGGCCGTCCCGGGAGCTGTGGGACGTCGTCGACTGGTCCGACGCCCACTGGTCCGCCGAGGGCGGCGAGAGCCTGGCCGAGCTGCACGCGCGAGTGGCGGCCTACCTCACGCAGCTGTGCGCCGAGCCCCCGGCCGACGTGGTCGCGCTGGTGACCCACGGGGACACGATCCGCGCGGTGCAGGCCGTGGCGGCCGGGCTGGGGCCCGACGCGATGCCCGCGATCACCCCGCACAACGGCTCGGTGACCCGGCTGGAGATCTGCGAGTGAGGACGGCCCGGCCGCGCGGCCGGGCCGTCGTCCCCGCTCAGCGACGGCGGAGGAACCCCTGCACGAGGCGCCCGATGCCACCGCCGGAGGAGGCCGAGCGGCCACGCCCGGTGCCCCTGCTCGCCGACGTCCTGCGGCCCATGCCGCGGCCGCCCCGCGTCGCGCTCTGCGCCGTTCCCATCAGCTTCCCGAGGATGCTCATGCAGGAGCCAGTGCCCGCCGCCGACCGGCCCGATGCGGCCGACGGCGACGCGCCGGCCCGACGCGGCGTGGCGTCACGCCCTGCACGCCGAACGGCACGGTCGCGTCAGGCAGCGAGCTCCACCAGGTCAACCACGAAGACCAGCGTCGAGCCGCCCGGGATGGGTCCGCGGTCCTGCTCGCCGTAGCCCAGCTCGCTGGGGATGACGATGACCCGCCGGCCACCGACATGCATGCCGGTGATCCCCTGGTCGAAGCCCGGGATCACCTGGCCCGCGCCCAGGGTGACCGGCAGCGTCTCGTCCGCTCCGCGGCTCCAGGAGGAGTCGAACTCCTCGCCGGTCTCGTAGAACGCGCCCACGTACTTCACCGCGACGGCGGTGCCCTCGGTGGCCTCCACCCCTTGCCCGACCAGCACGTCCTCGACGGCGAGCTCGGTCGGCGCGGGCGCGTCCGAGGCGGGCACGTCAGGCGCCTGCGTGAGGTCGGTGGCGATCTCCTCGGCGATCACCACCGCGGGGTCGCCGGTCGACGAGCCGGTCCCGTCGTCCCCGCCGCAGGCGGTCAGGACGGCGGCGAGGGCCAGGGCGAGCAGGGTGCCGGGAACGGTGCGGCGGGGCATGAGGACTCCTGGACGAGCGGCGGCTCGGATCGGGACCGGGACGGCGCTGCCCGGGCGGACGGGGGCCACGACGGCCCCGTGGTCATCGTCCCAGAACGCCCGGTCCGCCCCGGGGCGCGGTCAGGCGGCGCCGAAGGCGTCGGCCACCCGGTGGTGCACGGCCGCCTCGTCCCGCCGGCTCTGCCGCTCCAGCGTGCGCGCCAGGGCCCGGCGGGCCCAGCCATTGCTCGGCGCCAGCTCCACCAGGCGGGCGAGCGCCTCCTCGGCCGACCGCAGCTGCGCCGAGCCGTAGTAGGCCCGCGCCAGCAGCTCCAGCGCCGCCTCGTTGCGCGGCTCGGCGTCGACGACCGGCCGCAGGATGCGGACGGCCGCGTCGGCCTGCCCCATGTTCAGCAGGAGGTCGGCGCGGAGGAACTCCGAGTGCAGGTCGAACTCGCTCGGCTGACGCATGCTCCCGCCAACGCGCCCGCACGGCGGCAGCTTCCCGCGGGGCTCAGCCCTCCGGTTCGGGGAAGCGGGCGCCCGCGGCCAGCTCGCTGCCGTCGGCGACCCGCGCCGCCCGGCCCACCAGGGTGATCTCGCCGTCCCCGCCGATCGACGCCCCCCGCCCGACGTCGACGCCGTCGTCGAGCACCGACCGGGTCACCGTCGCCCCCGAGCGCACCCGGACACCGGGGAGGAGCACCGAGTCGACGACGGTGGCCCCGGCCTCGATCACCACGCCCGGCGAGAGGACCGAGCCGCGGACCTCCCCGCCGACGCGGGTGCCGCCGGAGATCAGGCTGTCCTCGACGTGTGCCTCGCTGAGCACCCGCGCGGCGCTGTGCCGCCCACCGCGGGTGTGCACCGGCCACCGCGGCGCGTCGAGGTCCAGCGGCGGCTCCGCGGCGATGAACTCCCGGTGCGCCTCCCAGTAGGCCGGGATGGTGCCGACGTCGCGCCAGTAGCCCTGGAGGGGGAAGGCGCGTGCCAGCCCGTCGGCCGTCATCGCCGGCAGCAGGTGGGTGCCGAGGTCCTCCAGCCCCTCCTCCCCGACCTGGTCGCTCAGCGCCTCCAGCCGGTCCAGCGTGGGGGCCGGGGAGAAGACGAACACCTCGTTGGTCGCCGTCGTCGTCGCCGGCTCGTCGGGCTTGTACGCGTACCCGCTCACCCGGTCGCCCTCCCCTACCTCGACGATCCCGTAGCGCGACGCGTCGTCCGGGGCCACCTCGGTGGTCACCATCGTCACCTCCGCACCGGAGCCCAGGTGCGCCTCGGCCACCTCGCGGTAGTCGAGCTTGTAGACGGCGTCGGCGCTGACGACGACCAGCGCGTCCGCGTCGAAGTCCCGGATCAGGTCGGCGTGCCGCCACAGGGAGTCCGCGGTGCCGGTGTTCCACCCGCCGCGCTCGGTGCCCTTGTACGGGGGAAGGGTGAGCAGCCCGCCGGCCGTCCGGTCGAGGTCCCAGGGGCGGCCGTTGGACAGGTGGTCGTGCAGCGACGTGGGGTGGAACTGGATGGACACCCAGACGTCGGGGATCTGCGAGTTCTGGCAGTTGCTCAGCGGGAAGTCGATGAGCCGGTAGACCCCGGCGAAGGGCACGGCCGGCTTCGCCCGCCGTTCCGTCAGCAGCTCGAGGCGGCCTCCGGCGCCGCCGGCCAGCACGAGGACGAGGATTCGCGGGAGCGCCATGGCGGCTGGCTACCCCGCCGCGGGCACACCCACCCGCGGGCGTGCCCGGCGACTACGGGCGGCGCACCGACTCGAGGAAGCCGCGCACCCGCTCCTCCAGCTCCCAGGACCGCTCGGCGACGACCTCGTCGGGGTCGCGCTCCTGCAGCCACGGCGGGATCTCGGTCCGCACCCGCGCGGAGCACCGCAGGTCCGCGCAGATGTAGGTGCCCACGGTGTTGCCGTTGCGCCCGGCGTCGCCGGTGCGCCGGGCGGTGAACAGGGAGACGCCGTCGCCCGGCTGCGCGGTCTGGCAGAGCAGGCACATCGCCGTCGTCCGGCTGGACATGCGGCTCTCGGCGGCCCGGACGGCGATGCCGACGGTCTCGTCGTCGACCTGCGCCACCAGGTACCCGCGCAGCGGCGCCTTCGGGTCGCGCCAGCCGAGCACGACCTGCTCGCTCCAGTCCAGCTCGCCGAAGTCCCTGGGCAGGGTGAGGGTCTTCGCCTCGCCGCGTGAGCAGTTGACGAACGAGCGCCGGATCTCGGCCTCGGTCAGGGGTGTCACCGGTGGTGCCTCGTCTCGTGGTGGTGCGGGTGCCGACGGACGATCATCGGTCATCCGCCCGGCGGGCTCACCCGGTTTTCCGCACCGCGGTCAGGCGGGGAGCTCACCACCGGGACCGGCCGCCTCGGCCAGCAGCCGTTCCCGATGCTCCGCCGGGAGCCGGTCGACGTACACGGTGCCGTCGAGGTGGTCGACCTCGTGCTGCAGGCAGCGGGCGGCCATGCCGGTCGCCTCGATGGCCATCGGGTCGCCGTGCAGGTCGACGCCGTCGACCCGCGCCCGGAAGGCGCGCGGCAGCTCGGCGTAGGGGCCGGGCACCGACAGGCAGCCCTCCTCGGTGATCTCCTCGGCCGGCTCGTCCCCGACCGGCTGGAGGACGGTCAGGGCGGGGTTGACGACGTAGCCCACGACGTCCTCCCCGTCGGCGTCCGGGCAGTCGATGACGAAGACCCGCGCGTCCACGCCGATCTGGTTGGCGGCCAGCCCGACACCGTCGGCGGCCTCCATGCTGGCGAACATGTCGAGCACCAGCCGCCGCAGCGCGTCGTCGAAGACGGTCACCTCGGTGCACCTGCGGTGCAGCACCGGGTTGCTGCCGTAGGTGACGATCGGCCGGGCGACGCCGTCGTAACGGCCGAACAGGCGCATGCGGCGATCCTAGGGAGGACCACCGCGGGCGGGCGCCCGCCGGGGCCTTGGCACGATGGCGCGGTGCGCCCCAGCCCCGATGCCGCGACCGCGCTGGGGCTGGCGCTCGGCGCGCTGGCCGACCTCGCGCTCGCCGATCCGCGGCGGGGGCATCCGGTGGCCGGTTTCGGGCGCGCCGCCGCCGCGCTCGAGCGCCGGGTGTGGCGGGACTCCCGCGCCGCGGGTGCCGGCCACTGGGCCGTGCTCGTGGGCGGCGCCACCGCGCTCGGGGTGGCGGCCGATCGCGTCACCCGCTCCCGCCCGGCGCTGCGCACGGCGGCGACGGCGGCCGCGACGTGGACGGTGCTGGGCGGCACGTCGCTGGCCCGGGTGGCCGGGCGGATGCACGTGGCCCTGGCCGCCGACGACCTCCCCACCGCCCGGGCCACGCTGCCCGGCCTGGCGGGGCGCGACCCGAGCGGGCTGGCGGCGGCGGAGCTCGCGCGTGCGACGGTGGAGTCGGTGGCGGAGAACACCTCCGACGCCGCCGTCGCCCCGCTGTTCTGGGGTGCGGTGGCCGGGCTGCCGGGGTTGCTGGGCTACCGGGCGGTGAACACCCTCGACGCGATGGTGGGCCACCGGTCGGCGCGGTACGGCCGCTTCGGCTGGGCCGCCGCCCGGGCCGACGACGTCGCCAACTGGGCGCCCGCCCGGCTGACCGCGGCCCTGACGGTCGGGTGCGCCCCCCTGGTGGGCGGGTCCGCGGCCGGAGCGCTGCGCGTCTGGCGCCGCGACGGCGCCGCGCACCCCAGCCCCAACTCGGGGCGCTGCGAGGCCTCGCTCGCCGGCGCCCTCGGCCTGCGGCTGGGCGGGCGCAACGTCTACGGCAGCCGGGTGGAGGACCGGCCGGCGCTGGGCGACGGCCGGCCGCCGGGAACCGCGGACATCTCCCGGGCCGTGACCCTCTCCCGCGCGGTGTGGACCGCGGCGGCGGTCGCGGCGGTGCTGGCGCGCCGGCTCCGCGGCTGACGGCGCCGGTGCGCGACGTCACGCGGGCGTGGCGGCACCGGGAAGCCGGCCGGGTCGACCCGGGGATGGCTGGCCGGCGGGTCCCCCGGCCCGCGGCCACCCCGCACCGTGACGAGGAGCGTGGACACCGACAGGTACCCCAGCCCCAGGAGAACGAGCACCATCGCGACGACACCACCTGCATCCATGCCGAGCACAGTGGCACGGTCGTTGCTGGCACATTCCAGGCCAATCCGGCATGGTGGCCCGCATGCCACCCGGAGCAGAGAAGTCCACCGGCGCTCGCGAGCTCGCCACTCTCATCGGGCCGCCCGACGGGTTGCCCGCTCCGCGGTACGCCGGGGTCGCCCGGCGGGTCCGGGAGCTGCTGACCGCCGGCTCGCTGCCCGTCGGCACCCGGCTCCCCGCCGAACGGGAGCTCGCCGCCGAGCTGGACGTCAGCCGCGTCACCGTGGCGTCGGCCTACCGGGTGCTCCGCGAGGAGGGGTTCGCCCGGACCCGGCACGGATCGGGCACCGTGACCGCGCTCCCCGACGTCCGGACCGGCTGGTCGCCGCCGAGAACCACCCCCGGGGTGCTCGACCTGGCGCACGCCGCACCGGAGGCGGCCCCCCAGCTGCTGCCGGCCTACGAGCGGGCGTTCGGCGAGCTGCCGGCGCACCTGCCCGCCCACGGCTACGCGCCCAGCGGGCTGCCCGGCCTGCGCGCGGCGGTCGCCGGGTGGTTCACCTCCCGCGGGCTGGCCACCGACGCCGACCAGGTGGTGATCACCGCGGGCGTCGGCGATGCGGCCGCGCTCGTCCTGGGGACGCTGCTGGAGCCCGGCGACCGGGTGCTCGTCGAGCACCCGACGTACCCCGGCGCGGTGGGCCTGGTCGCGGCGGCCGGCGGGCGCTGCGTGCCCGCGGTGGTCGATCCGGCCGAGCCCGACGCGCTGGTCGGGACGGCCCAGCTGGTCGCCCGGCAGAGCAGCCCCCGGCTGGCCTACCTGATGCCCGACTGCCACAACCCCACCGGCGCCGGGCTGTCGGCGACCGGGCGCCGGCGGCTGGCCGCCACGCTCTGGCAGCACGGGATCGTGACCCTGGTCGACGAGGTGGCCACGGGCCTGCAGCTGGACGGCCCGGCCGCGCCGCCGTACGCCGCCGGGGTCCCCGACGCCGCGGTGGTGACCGTCGGCGGCCTCTCCAAGGCGGTGTGGGGCGGCCTGCGCATCGGCTGGCTGCGGACGGAGGCGAGCCTCGCCGCCCGGCTGGGCGAGGCGCTGGCCAGGCGGCAGCTGTCGGTCGGGGTGCTCGACCAGCTGGCCGCCACCGTCCTGGTGCAGCAGCTCGACGAGGTCCTCGGGCACCGGCGGGTGCAGCTCCGGGAGCGGCGCGACGTCCTCCTGGCCGAGCTGGCCCGGCAGCTGCCCGACTGGAGCGCGCCGGTGCCCGCCGGCGGCCTCTCCGCCTGGTGCCGGCTGCCGCCCGGGACCAGCTCCGCCGAGCTGACCTCGGCCGCCGCCGAGCTCGGGCTGCTGCTCGCCGAGGGGCGGGCGTTCGGCACCGGTCACGCCTTCGACGACCACCTCCGCCTGCCCTTCACCCTGCCCCCGGAGCGGCTGCGGGCCGCCGTCGGCGTGCTGGCCCGGCTCGACTCGGCGGTGCGCCGCACCGGCCCCGCCGCCTCGCCACCGCGCCCGCTCACCGTGGTCTGAGGCGCGTGCCGGTGCGGGGAGCGCCGCGTCGACGTACGGTCCTGGCATCGGGAGGCCCGGCCCGTCGGAGCCGGGGCGCCCGGGTGTCGAACAGCCGGTGCCCGGGGGTCTGCCGGCACCGGCACGCCTCCGCCGAGGAGGTCGACCATGTCGTCACCGGCGCCCGCCCGCACCCCTCCGGCCACCCGCCCCCCGCTCGACGGGGGCCGGGAACCGCGCCGCACCATCACCCGGCACCCCGCCCCGGTGCCGGCGATCGCCGGCCGCTACCGGTTCGACCGGCACACCGGGAGCTGGTGGTGGTCCCCGGAGATGCACGACCTGCTCGGCCTGGACGCCACGGCCACCGCGCCCTGCACCGAGGCGCTGATCGGCGTCCAGCACCCCGACGACGCCGGGCGGGTGCTCGCCGCCCTCTCGGCCTGCGGGGCCGGCCGGCCGTTCGCGGTCGAGACCCGCGTCGTGCACCCGGCACGTCCACCGCGACAGGTGCTGCTGGTCGGCGAGCCCGACCGGGACGACGCGGGCGGCGTGCGCGCGGTGGAGGGCATCTGCGTCGACCTCACCGGCTCCCGGCCACCGGTGCCCGGGCCCACCGGCGCAGAGATCCTCCGGGCCGAGGTCCAGCAGCTCCGGGCGGCCATGGCCAGCCGCGCGGTCATCGAGCAGGCCAAGGGCATCCTCATGGTGCTCACGGGCTGCACCGAGCAGGTCGCGTTCGACCTGCTGTCGCACATCTCCAGCCACACCCACCGGAAGGTCCGGGACGTGGCCCAGGCCATCACCGCCTCGGCCACGGGGCACGGCCGGCTGCCCGAGGACGTGCGCCTCATCCTCCGGGACGCCTGCCCCCCGGGGTAGCCGCCCGGCCGGGCCCTCGCCGGAGCCGCCGTCCCGCCGCCGGGCGGGTTCCGGCAGGATCGCGGGCAGCCCGTGGTGTCCGGGGTCGCGGCCCCCGGGCCGCCGAGGAGGGAGAGCCTGCGATGTTCTACGTCCTGGCCCGATTCGTGCTGCGCCCGCTGTTCTTCCTCATGTGCCGGCCGCAGATCACCGGGCGCGAGAACGTGCCGCTCGACCGGCCGGTCATCCTCGCCAGCAACCACCTGTCCTTCATCGACAGCATCGCCATCCCGCTGGCCGCCCCGCGCCGGGTGGCCTACCTGGCCAAGGCCGAGTACTTCACCGGCCGGGGAGTCGGCGGGTGGCTCACCCGCACGCTGTTCACCGCACTGGGGGCCCACCCGGTCGAGCGGGAGACCCACCGGGCCGCGCAGGCCGCCCTGGACACCGCACTCGGCATCCTGCGGGGCGGCACCGCCTTCGGCCTCTACCCGGAGGGCACCCGGTCCAAGGACGGCCGCCTGGCCCGCGGCAAGACCGGGGTCGCCTGGCTCGCGCTCACCGCCGACTGCCCCGTCGTCCCGGTCGCGGTGCGTGGCACCGACAAGGTGCAGCCGGTGGGCGCGCGCTGGCCACGCCCGCACCGCATCGCGATCACCTTCGGCGAGCCGCTGACCTTCCCCGAGCTGGCCGGCCAGGCGAACCGCAACCGGGCCCGCCGCGAGGTCACCGATCGGATCATGCTGGCGATCGCCGACCTCTCCGGGCAGGAGAAGGCCGGCTGGGACGCCCCGCGCGAGGCGGCGTGAGCGGAGGGCTGCTCGTCGCCGGCACGACCTCGGACGCCGGCAAGTCGGTGGTCACCGCCGGCATCTGCCGCTGGCTGGTGCGCCAGGGCGTGTCGGTGGCGCCGTTCAAGGCGCAGAACATGAGCAACAACTCCATGGTCACCCTCGACGGGGCCGAGATCGGCCGCGCCCAGGTGATGCAGGCGGCGGCGGCGCGGGTCGAGCCGGAGGCGGCCATGAACCCGGTGCTGCTCAAGCCGGGCGGGGAGAACTCCAGCCAGGTGGTCGTGCTCGGCCGGCCCGTGGCCGACGTGACCGCGCTGTCGTACCGGCCGATGAAGGCGGCGCTGCTCGAGCAGGTGCTCGAGTCGCTCGCGGACCTGCGGTCGCGGTACGACGTCGTCGTCTGCGAGGGCGCCGGCTCCCCCACCGAGATCAACCTACGGCCCGACGACATCGCCAACATGGGCCTGGCCACCGCCGCCGACCTGCCCGTGGTCGTCGTGGGCGACATCGACCGGGGCGGCGTCTTCGCCGCCCTGCACGGCACCGTGGCGCTGATGCCGGCGTCGGACCAGCGGCTGGTCGCCGGGTTCCTGGTGAACAAGTTCCGCGGCGACGTGCGGCTGCTGCGGCCCGGGCTGGACCAGCTGACCGCGCTCACCGGGCGGCCGACGCTCGGCGTCCTGCCCTGGCTCTCCGGCCTGGAGCTGGACGTCGAGGACTCGCTGAACGTGCCCGCCGCGTCCGCCGCCTCGCCACCGGTCGGCGACGACGTCCTGCGCGTCTCGGTCGCCCGGCTGCCCCGGCTGTCGAACTTCACCGACCTCGACGCGCTGGCCGCCGAGCCCGGTGTGCTCGTGCGGTACGTGACCCGGCCCGAGGAGCTCGCCGACGCCGATCTGGTCGTGCTGCCCGGGACGCGCGCGACCGTCGCCGACCTGGCCTGGCTGCGCGCGACCGGGCTCGCCGACGCCGTGCTGCGCCGGGCGGCGGAGGGGACTCCGGTGCTCGGCATCTGCGGCGGCCACCAGATGCTGGCCCGGTCGATCACCGACGAGGTGGAGTCCCGGGCGGGCACCGTGACCGGGCTGGGCCTGCTGCCCGCCGCCGTCCGCTTCGCCCGGGAGAAGACGCTGGCCCGCCCGGTGGGGTCCGCGCTGGGCGAGACGGTGCACGGCTACGAGATCCACCACGGGGTCGTGACCGTCGACGGCGACGCCGAGCCGTTCCTCGACGGGGCCCGCGCGGGATCGGTCTTCGGGACGACCTGGCACGGCGCGCTGGAGAACGACGGCTTCCGCCGGGCCTTCCTCGCCGAGGTCGCCCGGATCACCGGCCGCCGCTTCGTCCCCTCCCCGGACACCGACTTCGCGGCGGTGCGGGAGGCCCGGCTGGACCGGCTGGGCGACCTGGTCGCCGAGCACGCCGACACCGACGCGCTGTGGCGGCTGATCGAGGCAGGACCGCCCGCCGACCTGCCGATGCTGCCGCCGGGCGCCGGGTTCAGCCCTCGCTGAGGCGGGCCCGCACGTCGTCCGGCCAGGGGGTGGCGCGGCCGTCGGTGACGGAGACGTAGGTGGTGCGCACCACGCAGCAGACCCGGTCGCCGACGCGCACGGTGAACCGCACCGACACGCTGGTGCGGCCGACCTTCTCCGTCTCGGCGTCCACGGCGACGGTGTCGCCCCAGCGGGCCGACGACGTCCACTCGAGCGCGGTGGCCTTGACCACCGGGTCGATGCCGCGGGCGACCAGCTCGTCCCACGCGAACCCCTGTGCGGCCCACCACCCGTTCGACGCCTCGTCGGCCCACGTCAGGTAGTGGGCGTTGAAGACGACGCCCTGCTGGTCGCACTCGACGTAGCGGACGGGGGAACTCCAGACCTCGGGCACGGGTCGCCACGCTAGCCGCACGGGCCGATACCGTCGGGGCGTGCACCCCGAGACGCCCGCCACCCCGCCCTCCGACGCCGTCGTGCTCGCCGGGTACCGGGAGGCGTCTCCACGGGTGCTGAACAAGGTGATCGGCGCGCTGGACGGCTACTGCCGCGACTTCATCGCGCTGAGCCCGTTCGCCACGCTGGCCACCGCCTCGCCCGACGGCTGGCCCGACGTCTCCCCGCGGGGCGGCGCGCCCGGCTTCGTGCACGTGCTCGACGAGCACCGGCTGGCGCTGCCGGACCGGAGCGGCAACAACCGGGTCGACAGCCTGCGCAACCTGGTGGCCAACCCGAGGGCCGCGCTGATGTTCTTCGTCCCCGGCTTCGACGAGACGCTGCGGGTCTACGGGACGACGTCGCTGGTGGACCCCGGGTCGCTGGATCTCGACCTCACCGAGTTCGGCCGGGCACCGCTGTCGGTGCTGGTGGTCCAGGTGGAGCGCGCCTACTTCCAGTGCCCGAAGTCGGTCATGCGCTCGGGCCTGTGGGACCCGGAGCAGCGGGTGGACCGCTCGGCCTTCGCGCCGTTCGGCGAGGTGATGCGCGAGCACTGCCGGGACACCACCATCCCCACCGACGACGCGGTGATCCGGGCGGACCTGGCGCTGGAGCTCTGACGCCGGCGGGTTCTGTCGGTGCGGCGCCCTAACCTGCGGCCATGTCCTTCGACGTGCAGGTCGTGGTCGACTCGTCCGCCCCGCATGAGCTCGCCGACTGGTGGGCCGAGGCGCTGGGCTGGCGGGTGGAACCCCAGGACGAGGCCTTCATCCGCCGGATGGTCGAGACCGGCGCCGCCGCCGGGTCGGACACCACCACGCACCGTGGTGCACTGGTGTGGAAGGCAGGCGCCGCGATCACCTCGGCGGAGCCGGGCCGCCCGCGCGTGCTGTTCCAGCTCGTCCCCGAGCCGAAGGCCGTCAAGAACCGGCTGCACCTCGACGTCCGGGTCGCGCCCGAGCGGCGGGAGGAGGAGGTGGCCCGGCTCGCCGGGCTGGGTGCCACGGAGCTGTGGCGCGGCCAGCAGGGCCCGTTCGCATGGGTGACGATGGCCGACCCGCAGGGCAACGAGTTCTGCCTCACCTGAGGAGGCACTCCCCCTGGGTGCTCAGCCGGCGCGCAGGTCGCGGGCGAGCTTCCGGTCGGCGACGGCCCGCTCGGCCACGGCGCGCACCCGAAGGCGGCGGCGTCTGCGACTGGAGCCCAGGTAGCGGGCGTCCTCCACCAACTGGAAGGCGGCGAGCACGCTCGCCTGCACCTCCCGTGCGCGTGGGAGCGCCGGGCGCGCCGGTTCGGCCGAAGTCATGAGCCCCCCTTCTCCCGGGGGCGCCGCCACGCTCCCCGTGCGCCCATCGTGCCCCCGTATCGACACCGCCAACCCCCACGGTGACCAGATGGTGCCGATGTGTCACGTGTGACACACGGTGATGCTCCTGTGTCCTCGCCGGGGCGCACGATGCCGTCGCGGCCACCCCTCCGTACGGTGCGGTCATGGCCAGGTTCCGGCTCGGGCGGACGGCGGCGCACACCGCGGGCCGCGTGCTGCACCTGCTGCGCAGCAGCCGTTCCCCCGCCCGCGGGCGGCCCGCGCCGCCGGGGAGCCCGCGGCCGGCCGGCGCGCCGGACGTGGAGTACCGGCCGTTCGACGACGACCGTCCCGATCCCGGGGAGATCGTCTGGGCCTGGGTGCCCTTCGAGGAGGACGACGGCCGGGGCAAGGACCGACCGGTGCTGATCATCGGCCGGCGGGGCGAGGACCTCCTCGGTCTGATGCTGACCAGCCGCGACCACGACCGGGACGCCGCCGACGAGGCCCGGCACGGCCGGTCGTGGACCGACATCGGCACCGGCGCCTGGGACCCGCGAGGGCGGGCGAGCGAGGTGCGGCTGGACCGGCTGCTGGTGCTCGATCCCGGGACGGTCCGCCGGGAGGGCGCCGCGCTGGACCGCAGCCGCTTCGACCGCGTCGTGGCCGAGGCCCGCCGCGTGCAGGGCTGGTGAGGCGGGGGTCAGTCCGCGACCGACTCGTCCCGCGCGGGCCGCCGCACCGGCGGCCGCAGGTTGTAGACGCCGAGGCCGTCGCCGATCGGCTCCAGGTCGTAGCGGTGCACGACCTTCGGCCCGCCGTGGAGGTGGACGTGGGTCACCGTCGGCAGCGGGTCACCGTGCCGGGCCTCCCGGATCTGCACCCGGCCGTCGAGCGGACCGCCGACGAACAGCAGCACCGCGTCGTCGGCGTCGGCCCCGGTCGTGGCCGCGTTCTCCTCGGACAGGTCCCTCTCCTCCCGCTCGTGCGCCGGTCCACGAGGGTAGGCGCGTCCGGCCCGCCCGTCAGGTCCCCCGCCCCCCGGCAGCCCGGTGGCCGGGTCGCTCAGCCCGGGGGTCTGCGCCGGAGCCGGCGCGCCACCAGTGGGGCGCTGAAGAGCATGACGAACAGCCGGATCACCTGGACGGCGAGGACGAAGGTGGTGTCGGCGCCCGAGTCCCGGGCGGTGGCCAGCACCGCGTAGAGCCCACCGGGCGTGGTGGCCAGGTAGCCCTCGAGCGCGGTGGCCCCGGTGGCGGCGGCCAGCAGCCCGCCCAGCCCGGCGCACGCCAGCACCAGGGCCAGCATGATCGCCAGCGCCAGCGGCAGGGCGCGGCCGATGGCACGCAGGCTCCCGCGGGTGAAGCTGATGCCGACCTGCAGGCCGATCACGAGGAAGGCCGCGCTCTCGACGAGGGCGGGCACCCCCGCACCACCGGAGAGGCCGGTCAGGTCGGCGACCGCGGCGGCGACCAGCGGGCCCAGCAGCGCGGCGACGGGGACCCGGAGCAGCCGGCCCCCGACCAGCCCCACGAGCGAGCAGGAGGCGGTGAACGCCAGCCCGGCGGGCCAGCCCGGCCCCCCGGCGTCGCCGGGGGTGAGCCCGGCTCCCGCGGTGGCGCCGTAGGCGGTGGTGGCGACCACCGGCATGAGCAGGACGATGAGCAGCACCCGCAGGTACTGGAGCACCGCGACCATCCGCTCGTCGGCTCCCAGATCGCGGGCCATCACCACGATGCCGGAGGCGCCACCGGCGATCATGGCGAACGCCCCCGTGACCGGGCTGATCCCCCGGTGCAGCCGCAGGGCGAGCCCGGCCAGCAGGCTCAGCACGAGCGTCCCGACGGTGACCAGGAGGACCGGGAGCCAGTCGGCGGCCACCGCCCGCAGCGTGCCGAGGTCGACCAGGGCGCCCATGGAGACGCCGACGACCGCCTGCCCGGCGGTCCCGAGCCGCTCGGGGACCCGTGCCGGTGCAGGTACCGCGAGCGCGCGGACCAGCCCGGCGACCAGGCCCCCGAACAGCGCGGGCGACGGCAGGCCGGCCAGGCCCAGCAGCAGGCCGAGCGCGACGGCTCCGCCGACGACGGCGGCCGCGTCGAGCAGCGTCGCACCCCGTCCGCCCCGCACCAGCCCCCCGCTCCCCGTTCCGCCGCCGGCGCACACTCTGCCGGTGTGCCGCTGGCCACGCGCGGGTGGTCGGCTGCCGGCGCCCCGGCAGCGAGGGCGCTCCGCACGGGAAGTCGGGCGCACCGCCCCGAGGGCGGACTCAGCCGCCGGTGATCCGCCGCAGTTCGGCGACGTGGGCGTCGAAGGCCGCCCGGCCGGCGGCGGTCAGGGCCAGGCTGGTGCGCACCCGGGACGCGCGGGTGACCTTGCGGACCGTCACGTACCCGGCCGCCTCCAGCTGCTTGACGTGCTTGGAGAGGACCGAGTCGCTGACGCCGACCTGCTCGCGGACGGCGGCGAAGTCCATCGTGTCGACGACGGCGAGCAGCCCGCACACCTGCAGCCGCGGCGGGGCGTGCACGACCGGGTCGAACCGCGGTTCGACGGTGGTCACAGCTCGCCGCGCAGCTCGGCGACGTAGATGCGCGTCCACCACCGGCTGACGAGCGCGATGCCGATCCCGAGGACCGCGCCGGCCACGACCATCGCCCCGTGGACGTCGAGCAGCAGCTCGAGGACCAGTGCCGGCACCACGACCAGCGTGGCACCGACCAGCCACGCCGTGTACGCCCGGCGGGTGGGCCCCGGCCGGTCGCCGCTGACCCAGGCGCCGGTCAGCCGCCGGTACACCGCCATGAGCCCGCGAAGCCCCGCCAGGTGGACCACCAGCGCCCCGAGTGTCAGCCAGGGGAACGCGAACGAGTACGACGCGAACAGCAGGAACGTGAGCAGGCCGAGGAGCACGTCGTACCACCACGGCTGGACGACGCGTTCGGCCAGCGCCGCCCGGTCCGCGCGCAACGCGGCCAGCTGGGTCCGGGCGTCCCTGTCGTCGCTTTCCATGCCGGAAAGTCTGAGTCCTCGCTTTCCAGTTCGTCAAGTCGCGCCACACTCCCGTTACACGCCCGTGGTCGAATGGCCCATCGACGCCGACCGCGAAGAGGAGACGTGACGGATCTGCGACACCACGGCGACGCCGAGCTGGCGCCCGGCCTGGTCGACCTCGCCGTCAACGTGCGCGCCGGCACGCCACCGGAGTGGCTACGGGTCGTGCTGCGCGAGGCGCTCGACGGCAGCGCCGCCTACCCGGACCAGACCCCGGCCCGGGCCGCGGTGGCCGCCGCGCACGCGCGCACCCCGGACGAGGCGCTGCTGGCCGCCGGGGCAGCCGAGGTCTTCGTGCTGCTCGCCCGGGCCCTGCGCCCCCGGAAGGCCGTCGTCGTCCACCCGTCCTTCACCGAGCCGGAGGCGGCGCTGCGGGCCGCCGGGCACCCGGTCAGCCGGCACCTGCTCTCCCCCGCCGACGGTTACCGGCTCGACCCCGCCGCGATCCCCGACGACGCGGACCTCGTCGTCCTGGGCAACCCGACCAACCCGACGTCGGTGCTGCACCCGGCCGGCGACCTGGCCGCCCTGACCCGACCGGGACGGATCGTCCTGGTCGACGAGGCGTTCGCCGACACCGTCCCCGGTGAGCCGGAGTCCCTCGCCGGGCGCACGGACCTGCCCGGGCTCCTCGTGGTGCGCAGCCTGACCAAGACCTGGGGCCTGGCCGGGGTGCGGGTCGGCTACGCCCTCGGGCCACGGGAGCTGATCGCGGCGATGGCCGCCCAGCAGCCACCGTGGCCGGTCAGCACGCCCGCGCTCGCCGCACTGGTGGCCTGCAGCACCCCGGCCGCGCGCGCCGAGGCCGGCGCCGCGGCCGTCGAACTGGTCGCCCACCGGGAGGCGCTGCTCACTGCGCTGCCGGCACCGGTCGAGGTGGTCGCCGAGCCCCGTTCCTCGTTCGTCCTCCTGCGCGTGCCCGACGGCGCGCGGGTGCGCGCCGCGCTGCGGGACGCCGGCTGGGCGGTGCGCCGCGGCGACACCTTCCCGGGCCTCACGACCGACCACCTCCGGGTCGCGGTGCGGGATCCGCAGACCTCGCGCGCGTTCGCCGGAACGCTCGCCGGGATCCTGGCGGGGACGCACGGGCCCGGCTCCGCCCCCGGAACCGCCCCCCGCATCCCCGAGGAGATCCGCTGAACGCCACCCCGGTGCCCCCCGAGTCGGGCACGGTCTACCCGGTCGGCCTGCGGCTGCGCGACCGGCCGGTCGTCGTCGTCGGCGGCGGCCGGGTCGCCCACCGGCGCGTCGCCGGTCTGCTGGAGGCCCGGGCCCGCGTCACGGTGGTCAGCCCGGAGGTCACCCCGGCGCTCGAGTCGCTCGCCGCGGCCGGCAGCACGACCTGGCACCGACGGCCCTACCGGCCCGGGGACCTCGACGGCGCCTGGTACGCCGTCGCCGCCACCGACGACCCGGCGGTCAACGCGGCGGTGGCCCAGGAGGCCGAGCGCGCCCGCATCTTCTGCGCCCGCGCCGACGACCGCGCCGCCTCCAGCGTCTGGACCCCGGCGATCGGCCGGCAGGGCGACCTGGTGGTGGGCGTGCACGGCGGCGGGGACCCGCAGCGGGCGATCGGGGTGCGGGACGCGATCGTCGCCGGGCTGACCGACGGCAGCATCCGCGACCGCGCCGCACGCCCGACCCCCGCGGGCAGCGTGGTGCTGGTGGGTGGCGGCCCGGGTGATCCGGGGCTGATCACCGTGCGCGGCCGGCAGGCGCTGGCCACCGCCGACGTCGTCGTCGCCGACCACCTCGGCCCCCAGCCACTGCTCGCCTCGCTCCCCGCCGAGGTCGAGGTCGTCGACGCCTCCAAACTGCCGCGCGGCCGCTCGATGGCCCAGGAGACCATCAACGACCTGCTGATCACCCACGCCCGCGCCGGCCGCCGCGTCGTCCGTCTCAAGGGCGGCGACCCCTTCGTCTTCGGCCGCGGCTTCGAAGAGGTCCAGGCCTGCACCGACGCCGGCATCCCCGTCGAGGTCGTGCCCGGCATCACCAGCGCCGTCGCCGTCCCCGCCCTCGCCGGCATCCCGGTCACCCACCGCGGCCTCACCCACGAATTCGTCGTCGTCTCCGGCCACCTGCCCCCCGGCCACCCCCAGTCACTGGTCGACTGGGCCGCCCTCGGCGCACTGCGCGGCACCCTCGTCGTCCTCATGGGCGTCGACACCGCCCCCGCCATCGCCGCCGCCCTCGTCGAGCACGGCCGCGCACCCGACACCCCGGTCGCGGTCGTCACCGACGGCTCCACCCCCACCCAGCGGTCGCTGCGCACCACCCTGGCCGACCTCCCGGCCACCCTCACCGAGCACGCAGTCCGCCCCCCGGCGGTCTGGGTCGTCGGTGAGGTGGCCGGGCTCACCGCTGCCACCTAGGAGCCGTCGGCCACCGTCGCGAACACCACGGTGTTCTCCGTGCTGGTCCCCGCAGCGTCGTCGAACTCACCGCCGCAGGTGGCCAGCGCGACGTCGGCCTCCGCAGGATGCCCACTGAGCGCGCTCCGGGCGCGGTGGCGGATCCGTTCGTCCACGCGGGGGGTCGCTACGTCCCACACGTGAGCCGCTACGAGGCGTGAGAGCCACCGCCGTTCCGTATGCACTTGTGCTCTCGATGTAGTACTCCTACTATCGGCCGCACCGACGAGCGCACAGGGGTGTGGCGGTATGGGTCCTCAGCGGGACACGGCAGGTGAACCGGTCGTCCGGACCAGCGGGCTACGGATGACCTACGGCGAGCAGGAAGTCCTCTCCGGCGTCGACCTCGAGGTCCACCCCGGCGAGGTCGTCTGCCTGCTCGGCCCCAACGGGGCCGGCAAGACCACGACGATCGAGATCCTGGAGGGCTTCCGGCTGCCCTCGGCCGGGGAGGTCCGGGTGCTGGGGGAGAACCCGGCCACCGCGGGCGACGCGTGGCGGGCCCGGGTGGGCGTGGTGCTGCAGTCCTGGCGCGACCACGCCCGCTGGACGCCGCGCCGGCTGCTCACCCAGCTCGGCGGCTACTTCACGCCCTACTCGACACCCGAGCGCCGGCGCCCGTACGACGTCGACGAGCTCATCGCCACCGTCGGCCTCGACGAGCACGCCGACCGCAAGATCGGCACCCTCTCCGGCGGCCAGCGCCGGCGGCTCGACGTGGCCGTCGGCATCATCGGCCGGCCCGAGCTGCTCTTCCTCGACGAACCCACGGCCGGCTTCGACCCGCAGGCGCGGCGGGACTTCCACGAGCTGGTGCACCGGCTCTCCGACCTGGAGGGCACGAGCATCCTGCTCACCACCCACGACCTGGCCGAGGCGGAGAAGCTGGCCGACCGGATCCTCATCCTGGCCCACGGCCGGATCGTCGCCGCCGGCAGCGCCGACGAGCTCACCCGCCAGGTCGCCGGCACGGCGGAGGTGCGCTGGGCCTGCGGCGCGGAACGCTACGTGCACCCCACCGACGACGTCGTCCCCTTCGTCCGCCGGCTGTTCGAGGAGCACGGCGACCGGCTCACCGACCTCGAGGTCCGCCGCGCCAGCCTCGAGGACACCTACCTGGCGATGGTGCAGCGCTTCGAGTCCGGCCGCCCGGCCGACCCGGTCCTGGAGGAGGTCACCCGATGAACGCCACCCGGCACGCGATCGGTCTGGGGCTCCAGCGGGGCTGGACGGAGTTCGTCCTGAGCCTGCGCAGCCCGCAGGACCAGGGCTTCTACCTGTTCACCGCCGTCGGCACCTTGCTCTACCTCTGGTTCAACCGGGACAACGAGCTCGAGGGCACCGGGCTGATGTACCCGACGTACGCGCTGCCCAGCATCCTCGGCGCGCTGCTGGCCTTCGGTGTGGTGATCGGTCCGGCCTTCGCGCTGGCCATGGAGCGCGAGGACGGCACGTTGCTGCGGCACAAGGCGCTCCCCCACGGCATGCCGGGGTACGTGACCGGGCAGCTGACCTACCACTCCCTCTCGCTGTTCCCGTCGCTGCTGACCGTGCTGGTGCCGAGTTTCCTGCTCTTCGACGGGCTGATGCACGGCGGCGCGTCGGGGTGGCTCACCGTCGCCTGGGTGGTCGTGCTCGGGCTGCTGGCCACGCTGCCGCTGGGCATGATCCTGGGGGCGGTCGTGCCGAGCACGCAGAAGGTGGGCAGCTGGGGCATGCTGCCGGTACTGGTCCTCACGGCGATCTCGGGGATCTTCTTCCCGATCACGCTGATGTGGGGGTGGGTGCAGGCCGTGGCGCAGGTCTTCCCGATCTACTGGATCGGCCTGGGGTTGCGCTCGGCGTTCCTCCCCGACGCGGCGGCGACCCTCGAGCTCGGCGACTCGTGGCGCACCGGCCTCACCGTCGTGGTCCTGGCCGCCTGGGCCGTGTTCGGCGCGCTGGTCACCCCCCGGGTGCTGCGCCGGATGGCGCGCCGGCAGTCCGGGTCGCAGGTGCAGGCGGCCCGGGAGGCCACCCTGCAGTGGGTGCGCTGATCGGTGGCTCCTGATCGCCCCGCCGGCGACCGTTCCGGCGACGCCGTCCACAACCGGATATCGCTGCTGCGCGCCGAGCAGCAGGTGACCCGGCGGGAGCTCGCCGACGCCCTCGGCGTCCACTACCAGACCGTCGGCTACCTGGAGCGCGGCGAGTACAACCCGAGCCTGCACCTGGCCCTGCGGATCGCCGAGTTCTTCGGCGTACCGGTCGAGGCGGTCTTCTCGACGCGCCCCTTCCCCCGGATCACCGATCTGCACCGCCCCGCCGACGAGGAGCCCCGCACCGCATAGCGACCCACTGGGCATAGGAAGCTATGCATACGTTCTCGCGCCGGAAACGCATGCATAGCTTCCTATGCCTGGTCGGTGGTCCATCAGATGTTGGCGCCGTCCGGGGGCGGGCCGTCGGGCAGCGCCGCAGCGACGCCCGACCCCGCCGCCTCCGGGGCGTCCATGCCGACGGTGTAGGCGGTCATCGACAGCGAGCCGTAGGCGTAGCCGTCGACCAGCACGTCCACCGGCGCGTCGGTCGCGCCCGCCATGCCGGCCACGTAGAGCAGCGGCAGGAAGTGGTCCGGCGTCGGGACGGCGAGGTCGAAGTCGCGGTGCCCGTCGAGACGGCCGACGTCGGTGGGGTCGGTCAGCATGCACTCCTTCGCCGCCTCGTCGAACCGCTGCGCCCAGTCGAACCCGGCGTCCGGCAGCGCGCGGCTGACCCCGCCGAGGTTGTGGACGACGTTGCCGCTGCCGATGACCAGCACCCCGTCCTCGCGCAGCGGCGCCAGCGCCGCCCCGAGCTGGAGGTGGTAGTCGAAGGACTTGAGCGCGTTGATCGACAGCTGCACCACCGGGACGTCGGCGTCGGGGAAGGCGTGTGCCAGCACCGACCACGCGCCGTGGTCGATGCCCCAGCTGTCGAGGTCGGCCCCCACCCACGTCGGGTGCACGATGTCGGCCACCTCGTCGTACAGCTCCGGCAGGCCCGGGGGCTCGTACCGGACGTCGAACAGCTCCCGCGGGAAGCCGAAGAAGTCGTGGATGGTGCGCGGCCGCGGCATCGCGGTGAGCGCGGTCGCCTGCACGTACCAGTGGGCGGAGATCACCAGGATGGCCCGGGGCCGGGGCACCGACCGCCCGAAGGCCCGCCAGGCCTCCGTGTAGCGGTTGCTCTCCAGCGCGTTCATCGGGTTGCCGTGGCCGAGGAACGCGGCGGGCATCACGGGCATCGCTGACCTCCGCTCTCGTCGCCTCCGTCGATCATCTCGCGCGAAGCCTCGCGGTGCGACGTCGTCGCGGCACCGACAGCGACGGATCAGCCCGGCAGCCGGGTGGCCGCGTCCTCGAGGAGCACCTGCCGTTCCGCCGGGGGGCGGCGGGGGCAGGACAGGCACCTCGCACCGGGCGGCAGCCGGTCCACCAGGCAGCAGGACACCCGGGCGGTGAACCGCGCACCGCCGACGTCGACGTAGCGGGGAGCCGGCAGCGGCGCGCCGACCGCCCGGGCCAGCGGCGCGGCCAGCGCGGTCACCGCCGGGACGTCGCCCAGCGCGCGGCCGAGGCCCAGCAGCCCGTTGGCCAGCGAGTCGGTGGCGATCGCCCAGAGCGGCCGCTCGCGCATCCCGGCGACGTCCGCCAGCGCGGGGACGACGTCGCCGAGCGTCTCGCGGAGCCCCGCCGCCGGGTCGTCGTCCCCCCGCGAGGAGACGGCGGCGAGCGGGAGACCGCCCGGGCTCAGGGCGACGGCGACGTCGGGGAGGCGGCCGGAGAGCGGACGCCCGACCGCGAGCCCGGCCAGCAGCGGCGCCAGGAGGACGGCGGAGGCCGAGTACCACCACACCGTGGCGTGCACCCGGCGGCTGCCGCCGCGGGCCCGGCCGGCGAGCAGGTCGGTCAGCCACACCCGGTCGGCGAACGCGGTCGCCGGAACGACCGGGGCGCCCTCCGGGGGCACCAGGCCGAGCGCCGCCGCACCCGGGATCCGGGCCGCGACCTGCGCCTGGCGACCGCTCACCGGCCCAGTGTGGCCGGTCGTCGCTCGGGGGCTCGCGTGGGGCAGACGCCGGAGCACTGTCCGCCATACGGTGTGTCGTGGCACACGTTGCACGGCCGCGGGCCCACCGCGGCACCGGACCCGGGAGGACCACATGAGCGAGACGCCCCAGCTGGACGGCCGGACCTTCGCGCCGCCCGAGGCCCTGGCCGCCCAGGCCAACGTGGGCCCCGAGGTGTACGAGGAGGCCGCCCGCGACCGGCTGGCGTTCTGGGAGTCCGCGGCGCGACGGCTGAGCTGGGACCAGGAGTGGGACACCGTGCTCGACTGGAGCAACCCGCCGTTCGCGAAGTGGTTCGTCGGCGGCCGGCTCAACGTGGCCTACAACTGCGTGGACCGGCACGTGGAGGACGGCCACGGCGAGCAGGTGGCCTACCACTGGGAGGGCGAGCCGGGCGACACCCGGACGATCACCTACGCCCAGCTCAAGGACGAGGTCTGCCGGGCCGCCAACGCCCTGACCGAGCTCGGTGTGCGGGCCGGCGACCGGGTCGCCATCTACCTGCCGATGATCCCCGAGGCGATCATCTCGATGCTCGCCTGCGCCCGGATCGGCGCGGTGCACATGGTGGTCTTCGGCGGCTTCTCCGCCGACGCCCTGGCGAGCCGGCTCGACGACGCCGGCGCCGTCCTGGTCATCACCGCCGACGGCGGGTACCGCCGCGGCGCCCCCAGCGCCCTCAAGCCCGCCGTCGACGACGCGGTGGGCCGCAGCCCCGGTGTCCGCAACGTCGTCGTGGTCAAGCGCACCGAGCAGGACGTGGAGTGGACCGAGGGCCGCGACCTGTGGTGGGACGACGTGGTCGGCCGGCAGTCCGCCGAGCACGAGTGCGAGTTCTTCGACGCCGAGCACCCGCTGTACATCATGTACACGTCGGGGACGACGGCGAAGCCGAAGGGCATCCTGCACACGTCCGGCGGCTACCTCACCCAGGTCGCCTACACCCACTGGGCCACGTTCGATCTCAAGCCCGACACCGACGTCTTCTGGACCGCGGCCGACGTCGGCTGGGTCACCGGCCACAGCTACATCGTCTACGGGCCGCTGGCCAACCGCGCCACCTCGGTGATGTACGAGGGCACACCCGAGACCCCGCACCGCGGCCGCTGGTTCGAGCTGATCCAGAAGTACGGCGTCACGATCCTCTACACGGCGCCCACGGTCATCCGCACGTTCATGAAGTGGGGCGAGGAGGTCCCGGCCGGCTTCGACCTGACCTCCCTGCGGCTGCTCGGCTCGGTCGGCGAGCCGATCAACCCCGAGGCCTGGCTCTGGTACCACGAGCACATCGGCGGCGGCCGCTGCCCGATCATGGACACCTGGTGGCAGACCGAGACCGGGGCGCACATGCTCACGCCCCTGCCCGGCGTCACCACCCTCACCCCCGGCTCCGCCCAGCACCCGTTCCCGGGCATCTCCGCCAAGGTCGTCGACGACGAGGGCAACGAGCTCACCGACGACTCCACCGGGCTGCTCGTGCTCACCGAGCCGTGGCCGTCGATGCTGCGCACGATCTGGGGGGACGACGACCGGTACGTCGACACCTACTGGTCGCGCTTCGGGAAGAACGTCTACTTCGCCGGTGACGGCGCGAAGAAGGACGCCGAGGGCAACATCTGGCTGCTCGGCCGGGTCGACGACGTGATGAACGTGTCGGGCCACCGCATCTCCACCACCGAGGTCGAGTCCTCGCTGGTCGGCCACCCGACGGTCGCCGAGGCCGCCGTCGTCGGGGCCAGCGACCCGACCACCGGCCAGGGCATCGTCGCGTTCGTCATCCTCCGGGGGAACGCCGAGGACTCCGGCGACGAGCTGGTCCAGCAACTCAAGACGCACGTCGCCAAGGACATCGGCCCGATCGCCAAGCCGCGGCAGATCATGGTGGTGCAGGAGCTGCCCAAGACCCGGTCCGGGAAGATCATGCGCCGGCTGCTGCGCGACATCGCCGAGAACCGCGAGCTGGGCGACGTCACCACGCTGACCGACTCGTCGGTGATGAACATGATCAAGGAGAAGCTGCCCGCCACTCCCGCGGAGGGCTGACCTCCCAGGCATAGGAAGCTCTACCTGCGCCTCGGACCCCGGGCACGCAGGTAGAGCCTCCTATGCCCTCCCGCCCCACCGAGTCTGCAGGCACCGGGACGCGGTCCCGCTGGCCATGGGGCACGATCGTCCCGACCAGCAGTTCCACCGAAGGAGGAGCCACCCGTGGCCCACAGTGTGTCGACGACCCGAACCGACGGGAGCAGCGCGGCGGCCGAGCCCTCGATCGGCACGCTGGTGCAGAGCGCGATGGCCGACGTCTCGACGCTGGTGCGCGGTGAGATCGAGCTGGCCAAGGCCGAGATCGGCACGTCCGCGAAGAAGGGCGCCATCGGCGGCGGGATGTTCGGCGCGGCGGGCGTCGTCGCCGGCTTCTCGATGTTCTTCCTCTTCATCGCCCTCGCCGAGGGGCTCACCGCGCTGGGCGTGCCCCGCTGGCTGTCCTACCTCATCGTCTGGGTCGTGCTGCTGCTCGTCGCCGGCGTGCTCGCACTGATCGGCAAGCGGCTGATCAAGAAGATCGAGAAGCCCGAGCGGACGATCGAGTCGCTGCGCGAGCTGCCCGAGGTGATGCACCGCGAGGCGCCCGGCGCGCGCCACCGCGACGTCCCCGTGGTGAACGGCGGCAAGGTGGAGCTGCGCGGCAACGAGACCTACCGGGTCTGACTCGGTGACCGTCCCTCCGGACGGCCGTCCCGACGCCGTCAGCGTGCTGCTGCCGGGGCCCTGGACCCACCGCGACATCTCCGCGAACGGGGTGCGGCTGCACACGGCGGAGGCCGGTGACGGGCCGCTCGTGCTGCTGCTCCACGGTTTCCCGCAGTTCTGGTGGACCTGGCGCGCCCAGCTCACGGCCCTGGCCGGGGCGGGGTTCCGGGTCGTCGCGCCGGACCTGCGCGGCTACGGGGCCAGCGACAAGCCACCTCGCGGATACGACCTGCCGACCCTCTCCGCCGACGTCGCGGCGCTGGTGCGGGCGCTCGGGGAACGCGATGCGGTCGTCGTCGGCCACGACTGGGGCGGCCTGCTGGGCTGGACGGCGGCCGCGCTGCACCCGCGGGTGGTCCGCCGGCTGGTCGTGGTGTCGATGGCCCACCCCCGGCTGCTGCGGGCCGGTATGGCCGACCGCCGCCAGCGCCGGGCGATGCGCCACGCGCTCGGTTTCCAGGTGCCCCGGCTGCCCGAACGGCGGCTGACCCGGGTCGACGACGACCCGGTGGCCGACCTGATGCAGCGCTGGGCCGGGCCGGAGTGGGCGCGCACCGCGGAGTTCGCGGCGGCCGTGGACCGCTACCGCGCGGCGGCGCGCATCCCGCAGGCCGCGTACGGGGCGATGGAGTACTACCGCTGGGCCGGCCGGTCCCAGCTGCGGCCCGACGGTCTCCGGTACGCCCGGCGGATGGCGGCCCCGATCACGGCGCCCACCCTGCAGGTGCACGGTGCGCTGGACCCGTACGTGCTGCCGGGTACGGCGCGCGGGTCCGGCCGCTACGTGGCGGGGGCCTACGAGTGGCGGGAGCTGCCCCGGGTCGGCCACTTCCCGCAGGAGGAGGCCCCCGACGAGGTCACCCGGGCCATCGCCGACTGGGCCAAGTGACCCGCTGGAACGGCCCCGCTGCAGGGACCCGGCACGAGCGAAGCGAGTGGTGGGGGGCAGCGGGGTCCTCTTACTCGCAGGAGCCCGTCGCCACCTCGGTGCGCGCGACGCTGCCCGCATCGGCGGCCGCGGCGACCTCCGGTCCGGTGAGCGCGTAGCCGGTCTGCGGGTCGTCGATCGCCGAGGCGAACACGACTCCGAGGACGCTGCCGTCGGGGGCGAACAGGGGGCCACCGGAGTTGCCGGCGCGCACCTGTCCGTACAGGGCGTAGACGTCGCGGACGACGGTCTGCGTGTTGCGGAAGTCGGGGCCGCTGATCTCGCCGCGGTCCCGCACGCGGGCGGCACCGACGTACAGCGGTCCACCTCCCGGGTAGCCCATGATGATCGCGTCGTCGCCCGAATCGGCCGGCTGCGGGGTGAACGACAGCGGCACCTGCGGCAGCCCCGGCACCGCGAGGACCGCGACGTCGATCTCCTCGTCGACCACGACCGGGATCGCGTCGTACTCCCTGCCCTCGGCGACGACCACCGGCGCGGTGACGCCGGCCAGCACGTGGGCGTTGGTCATCACCCGCTCCGGCGCGTAGACGAAACCGGACCCGTCGATCTGCCGGGAGCAGGACGGCGCCACCCCACGGATCCGCACCACGGACCCCTGCACCGAGGCGACCACCGCGCTCTCCTGCAGCGCCGGGTCGGGCGCCGGGACGTCGCGCGCCTGGGTGGGGGTGAGCGGGTCGAGGACGTCGGGCAGCCCCCTCCGGTCGATCGCCTCCCGCAGGTCCTCGTAGACGGTGCGGACCTCGTCGGGGACCGCCCGGTCCACGGCCTGCACCAGCGCCGACTGGCGGACCTGGCCGGCCACCTCGGGGAACGGCGAGCTCGCCAGCGGTGAGGCGACCATCCAGGCGACCAGCAGGACCGCCGCCGCCGAGACGACCGCGCCGGCCACGGAGTCGACCATCTTGGCCGGCTCCCACGTGACGCGGGACCGCAGCGCCCGGCCCGCGGCCCCGGCCAGGATCTGGCCCAGCAGCGCGCCGGCGAGCACCACCACGAGCGCGGCGAAGACCCGGCTGACGCTGGAGCCGTCGATCCGGTCGGCCACCGGCCCCGCCAGCTGGGCCCCGAGGACCGCCCCGGCCAGGAAGCCGACGATCGAGGTGGCCGAGACCAGGAGGCCCTGCCGGAACCCGGACAGCGCGAACAGCAGCGCCAGCATGACGAGCAGGAGGTCGACCAGGGACACCGCTACCCGCTGACCGTCATCGTGCCCACCTGCCCCAGCTGGAGGTGGAAGGTGCAGGAGAACGGGTACTCCCCCGGCGTCGACACCTCGAACTCGATCGTCTTCTCCTCGCCCGCGGCGAGCATCGAGATCCCGGCGTCGATCGGCTCGGGCAGCTCCTCGTCGGTGAACTCGAGGTTGTGCGGCATCTGCTCGGCGACGTTCACCAGGGTCAGCCGCACCCGCCCCGGCGACACGGTGAACCGGTCGGGGGTGAACACGTAGTCGTCCTGGGTCTGGAGGGTGACCTCCTGGACGCCGTCGTCGGCGATCGTCACCTCACCGAGCCCCTCGGCGACCGGCGCCGCGGTCACCTCCTGCCCCCCGGCGCCACCGCAGCCGGTCACCAGCAGGACCAGCACCGCGACGACCGCCACGACCTTCCCGCCGATGCCCTGGCCGCCTCCCGGGCCCCGCCCCGAGCCGGCGAGGGACGGGGAGGAGGTGGTCCTTTCACCGCTCATCGGGGCCGAACCGTACGCGCCGGGGCGACGCCGGGCGCGGGATCGGCGACGGTCGGCGCGGCGGAGTCGCCGGCGGGGTCGTCGTCCCCCGAGCCCGGCAGCGTGTACGGGCGCAGCCGCTCCGGGCGGATCGGCCGCACGTCGGTGGCGTCCCACGGCTGCGCCAGCCCGGCGGCTTCGAGGATCGCGTCGAGCAGGCCGGCGGTGAAGCCCCACACCTCCATGTCGGCCACGCCGAACGCCGGCCCGACGAAGCCCGCCGGATGCCGGACGCGGTAGCGGTTGGCCGGGTCGACGAGGTCGGCCAGCGGCACCCGGGCGACCCGCGCCACCTCGTGCGGGTCGCCGACCGTGACGTCGCGCGGGTCGTCCCACCAGCCCACGACCGGCACGACGAGCCGGTTCGACGGCGGCAGGAACAGCTCCTGCAGGGTGGCGAGGACCCGGACGCCGTCGGGGTCGATCCCGGCCTCCTCGTGGGCCTCGCGCAACGCCGTGCCCACCGGGAAGTCGTCGCCCGGGTCGACGCCGCCGCCCGGGAAGGCGGGCTGCCCGGCGTGGCTGCGCAGGTGTGCGGACTTCTCGATCAGCAGGATGTCCGGCCCGGCCGGGCCCTCGCCGAAGAGGATGAGGACCGCCGAGCGGCGGGCGGTGGCGGTGGCCTGCGGCATGCGGTGGCGCAGCGGGAGGTCGTCGGCCCGCTCCAGCAGCCGGAGCAGGTACTCGGGCAGGCCGTCGGTGGCCGCCCCGGCGGTCACAGCTGCACCCCGAGGTGGTCCGCGACGAGGCCGCGGAGCTCGTCCACCGAGGCGACCGCGCCGGCCTCGGTGTGCACCAGCGCGCCGCCGGCGTCGACGAAGTAGGTGAAGGGCAGGAAGTTGATCCCGAGCTCGGCCATCAGCTCCCCGGTCCGGTCGTAGGCGCTGGGGAACGTGACGCCGGCGTCCTCGGCGAACGAGCCGGCCTGCGGCAGCCCGTCCTTGCTGATCACCCCGACCACCCGCACCTGGTCGCCGGCGAGGTCGGCGAACTCCTGCAGGACCGGCATCTCCTCCCGGCACGGCGAGCACCAGCTTCCCCACAGGTTCACGACCGTCGGCACGCCCGGTGCCCTGGCCAGGTCGAGGGAACCACCGCCGGGGCAGTCGAAGGCGAGCGCCGGCAGCCGCTCGGCCCCGGCGGCCTCGACGTCGGGCTGGTCGGGGCACGGCGTGAACGACGGGGCCGCGGTCGTCGCGGGCGTGGCCTCGGGCTGCTCCTCGGCGGTGCAGCCGGCCATCAGCAGCGCGAGCGCCGCCCCGGCGGCGGCCAGGACCCGGCGCATCACTCGGTGTCCGAGGCGGAGGGGGTCTTCACGAGCTTCAGAGCCACCTCGGGGTCGACCGGGCCGATGCCGAACGAGGGGCACCACTGCGCCAGGCCGCAGGCGCCGCACGCCGCCTTCTTCGCGTGGCACACGCGCCGGCCGTGGAAGATCACCCGGTGGCTGAAGTCGGTCCACTCCTTCTTCGGCACCAGCTGCGCGATCTCCGCCTCGACCTTGACCGGGTCCTCCTCCGCGGTCCAGCCGAACCGGCGCACCAGCCGGCCGAAGTGGGTGTCGACGGTGAGCCCCGGGACACCGAAGGCGTTGCCCAGCACGACGTTCGCCGTCTTGCGCCCGACGCCCGGCAGGGTCACCAGGTCGGCCATCCGGGCGGGCACCTCGCCGTCGAAGCGCTCGACCAGGGCCTGGCTCAAGCCCAGCACCGAGTTCGCCTTGGCCCGGAAGAAGCCGGTGGGCTTGAGGATGGTCTCCAGCTCCTCCCGGTCGGCGCCGGCGAGGGCGACCGCGTCGGGATACCGCGCGAAGAGCGTGGGCGTCACCTTGTTGACCATCTTGTCGGTGGTCTGCGCGGACAGCACCGTGGCGACCAGCAGCTCGAAGGCGTTGGTGAAGTCCAGCTCGCAGTGGGCGTCGGGATGGATCGCGGCCAGCTCGCGGGCCATGCGACGGGCCCGGCGGGTGCGGGCCAGCGGCGTCTCCGCCGGGTCGTACGGCGACGCCCCGGTCAGTGCGGCTGCGGTGGGGCGCCGGGCCCGGGCGGGGCGTGCGTAGGCCGGTGAGGACGCGGGTGCGGACACGCGGTCGAGGGTATGCGGAGCTGCTGACCCTCTCCCGGCGTGCCATGATCGAGGACGGACCGCTTCCCCGTTCCGCCGACGACGCAGAGGAGGTCGGGATGGTCGCCCTCAGTGTCATCCTGTTCCCACCGCTGCTGATCGCGTTCCTGCTGGTGATGGAGCGGGTCGAGGAGCCCCTCCGCCGCCCGGCGTCCCCCCGCGAGGTCAGCGAGTTCCTGGACACCGCGACGCCCGGCGAGGTCGACACGCTCGCCACCTCGGGCATCCGGCGGGCGCTGTTCCGCTGGCGCCGTCGCCGCCACCGCGTCCGGCGCTCGCAGAACCCCCCGCTGGTCTGAGGAAGGACCTCCCTGCCCCCACCGCTCGCACGCTCGCGGCGGGCCCCTGCAGGGAGGCCACTCGCTCCATGGGGGGACGCGGCCGCCCACCGAACGGGTGATTGACCGCACAGCCGCCTAGACTCGCTCCGGACGCGGGCACCCCTGCGTCCGAGGACAGTGCGAGAGGACGTGCAGTGGACGAGGTGCTGGCTCAGTCGGGGCTCTTCCAGGGGCTCTCCGAGGACGCGGTGGACCCCGTCATCAGTCGCCTCGAGACGATCACCCTCCCCCGGGGCCGGGTGGTCTTCAACGAGGGCGAGCCCGGCGACAGCCTCTACATCGTCATGACCGGCAAGATCAAGCTCTCCCGTCGGTCGCCCGACGGCCGGGAGAACGTGCTCGCGGTCATGGGACCTTCCGACCAGTTCGGTGAGCTGTCGGTCTTCGACCCCGGTCCGCGTACCGCGACCGCCACCGCCGTCACCGACGTGAAGCTGGCCCGGATGCCGCAGTCGGTGCTGCTGCCCTGGATCGAGGCGCACCCGGAGATCGGCGAGCAGCTGCTCCGCGTGCTGGCCCGGCGCCTGCGCCGCACCAACGACTCGGTCGCCGATCTCATCTTCACCGACGTCCCCGGCCGCGTGGCCAAGGCGCTGCTGCAGATGGCCGACCGCTTCGGCAGCCGCGACACCGACGGCCTGCGCGTGAAGCACGATCTCACCCAGGAGGAGCTCGCCCAGCTGGTCGGCGCCTCCCGCGAGACGGTCAACAAGGCGCTGGCGGACTTCGTGCACCGCGGCTGGATCCAGCTGCAGGGCAAGTCCGTCGTCGTCCTCGACGAGGAGCGCCTGCGCCGCCGCGCGCGCTGACGCACGCCTGAACGCGAGAGGCCCGGAACCGCATCGGTTCTGGGCTTCTCGCGTTCACCGCTTCACGAGGGGAGCGGCACGGCCAGCCGGATGCGGGTGCCGTCGGGCAGCACCGCCCAGCGGCCGTCGGGCGTCTCCTCGAAACGCGGGCTGATCGGCTGCAGGGGCTCTGGCGGCGAGCCGGCCAGGGCGGCCGCGACGTCGGGGAAGGCCACCAGCTGGCCGAGCGTGTGCGACGTCGGCGGCAGCATCGGGCGGGTGCCGGCCTCCAGCTCGGCGAGCGCGGCGGCGGGTGCCAGCCACGCGGCCTCGTCGGCCTCCCCCGAGACGTCGCGCGCCTCCTGCCCGACCGGCAGCGCGGCAGCGAAGAACTTGGTGTCGTAGCGCCGCGGCTCGACCGGTGGGGTGATCCAGTGCGCGAACGGCCGCAGCAGGTCCGACCGGAGCACCAGCCCCCGACCGGCCAGGAGCCCGGCCAGCGACAGCTCGCGGCTGAGCAGGGCCTGGCGCTGGTCCTCCCAGTCCTCCCCCGAGACGTCCGGAACGACGGTCCCGTCGGGCAGCCCGGCGAGCAGGACGCCGGCCTCCTCGAACGTCTCGCGCACCGCGGCGCACACGAGCTCCCGGGCGGTCCGCTCGTCGCAGCCGAAGGCGGTCGCCCACTGCGCGGGCGCGGGCCCGGCCCACCCGATCTCGGTGTCGCCGTCCCGGGGGTCGACGCCGCCGCCCGGGTAGGCGGTCATGCCACCGGCGAAGGGCATGCCCTTCGTGCGGCGCAGCAGGTACACCTCGAGCCCGGGCGCGCCGTCCCGCAGCAGCAGCACCGTCGCGGCCTGCTTCGGCTCAGGCATGCCGCACGACGCAGTCGTCGGTTACGAGCAGCGGGGGTCCGGAGGACCTCCCGGCGAGGGACCGGGACACGCTCAGCGCAACGACGGATGGCACCTGGCCGCGGTGCGATGCGGAGGATCGCGGTGTCATCGCAGCTCGACGGTGAGCTCGACCTCCACGGGGGCACCCATCGGCAGCTCGGCCACCCCCACGGCGCTGCGGGCGTGCTGACCGGCGTCGCCGAAGATCCGGCCGAGCAGCTCGCTGGCGCCGTTGACCACCCGGGGCTGACCGGTGAAGCCCTCGACGCTGGCCACGTAGCCCACGACGCGGACGACGCGCGCCACCGCGTCCAGCCCCACGAGGTCGTCGATCGCGGCCAGCGCGTTCAGCGCGCAGACCTTCGCGTCGGCCGCGGCGGCCTCCACGTCGACCGACCCGCCGACCTTGCCGGTGCGGCGCAGGCCGCCGTCGACGAACGGCAGCTGCCCCGAGGTGAACACCAGGGAGCCGGTGCGCACGGCCGGCACGTAGGCGGCGACGGGAGCGGCCACCGGGGGCAGCCGGATGCCCAGCTCGGCGAGCCGGGCGTGCCAGCCCGGAGCCGGGGCCGTCATACCGGCCGCTTGAGGTAGGCGACCGGCTGCTCGGGCCCACCGGGCCCGGGGAGCACGGTCACCAGCTCCCACCCGTCGACGCCCCAGGAGTCGAGGATCGCCTTGGTGTTGTGGATGAGCAGCGGGATGGTCGCGTACTCCCACTTCTGGCGGGCGGTTTCGCTCATGACCGCGACGCTAGCGCAGCGGCCGGACGCGATGCCCGTCACGCCACCTGGCACGGGCAGGCCGTCCCCGTCGCCTGCTCCTACGCTGGGACAGGTGAGCCCAGATCCCGCCGCCCCGCGCCTGCACGTGGTCACCGGCAAGGGAGGGACGGGCAAGACCACCGTCGCCGCCGCCCTGGCCCTGGCGCTCGCCGCCGACGGGCGCTCGGTGCTGCTGGTGGAGACCGAGGGCCGGCAGGGCATCGCCCAGCTGTTCGACACCCCGCCGCTGCCCTACGAGGAGCGCCGGGTCGCCGTCGCCCGCGGCGGGGGCGAGGTCAAGGCGCTGGCCATCGACGTCGAGGAGGCGCTCCTCGACTACCTCGACATGTTCTACAACCTCCGCCGGGCCGGCCGGGCGCTGCGGAAGATGGGCGCCATCGACTTCGCCACCGCCATCGCGCCGGGCCTCCGCGACGTGCTGATCACCGGCAAGATCAAGGAGGCGGTCACCCGGCGGCGGGACGGCAGGCTGGTCTACGACGCCGTCGTCGTCGACGCGCCGCCCACCGGCCGGATCACCCGCTTCCTCGGCGTCACCGGGGAGATGTCGCAGCTGGCCCGCTCCGGTCCGATCAAGACCCAGAGCGACGGCGTCATGGCGGTGCTGCGCTCCCCGCAGACGGCGGTCCACCTGGTGACGATCCTGGAGGACATGCCGGTGCAGGAGACGGCGGACGCCATCGCGGAGCTCGAGGCGGCCGGGCTGCCGATCGGCTCGGTGATCGTGAACATGGCGACCGAGCCGGTGCTGCCACCGGCCGCGCTGTCCCGCGCGGCGGCCGGCGAGCTGACCGGGGCCGACCTCGCACCCGCGCTGGACGCCGCGCACCTGCCGGGCGCCGAGCAGCTGGCCGAGGCGCTGGTCGCCGAGGTCGTGGAGCACGCCCGCCGCTGGGCGGCGCAGGACGCCCTGCGGGCCCAGGTCGCGGAGCTGGACCGCCCCAGCCTCGAAATCCCGCTGCTGCCCGGCCCGATGGACCTGGGCTGCCTGTTCGAGCTGGCGGGGCGGCTCGAGGAGCACCTGCGCACGGAGGTGGCCGCCTGATGGCCGCCGGCACGGCCACCGCGCCGCGCACCCGGGCGCCCCGGCAGGCCCCGGCGATGGACCTGGGCGCGCTGATCGCCGACCGGCAGACCCGCATCGTCGTCTGCTGCGGCGCCGGCGGGGTGGGCAAGACGACGACGTCCGCGGCGCTGGCGCTGGCCGCGGCGGAGGCCGGGCGCACCGTCGTCGTCCTCACCATCGACCCGGCCCGGCGGCTGGCCCAGTCCCTGGGGCTCACCGAGCTGGACAACGAACCGCGGCGCGTGGACGTCCCTGGGGCGACCGGTGAGCTGCACGCGATGATGCTGGACATGAAGCGGACGTTCGACGACATCGTCACCGCTCACTCCACGCCCGAGCGCGCGCAGCAGATCCTCGACAACCCCTTCTACCAGGCGCTCTCCTCGTCGTTCGCCGGCACGCAGGAGTACATGGCGATGGAGAAGCTCGGGCAGCTGCGCGCCAGCGACCGGTGGGACCTGATCATCGTCGACACCCCGCCGTCGCGGTCGGCGCTGGACTTCCTCGACGCCCCCAACCGGATGGGCCGGTTCCTCGACGGCACGATGATCCGGCTGCTGATCGCGCCGAGCCGGGCCGGCTTCAAGTTCGCCAGCGCCGGGTTCCTGCTGTTCAGCCGGATCGTCAGCAAGATCCTCGGTGGCCAGCTGCTGCGCGACATCTCCGCCTTCGTCGCGGCCCTGGACACCATGTTCGGCGGGTTCCGCGAGCGCGCGACGGCGACGTTCGAGCTGCTGCGCCGCCCCGGCACGTCGTTCGTGGTGGTCGCCGCGCCGGAGCCCGACGCGTTGCGCGAGGCGTCCTACTTCGTCGACCGGCTCTCGGCCGAGGGGATGCCGCTGGCCGGACTGGTCGTCAACCGGACGCACCCCCCGGCCACCACGGCGCTGTCGGCGACCCGCGCGGAGGGCGCCGCCGAGGAGGTCGCCGAGAGCGGTGACGAGGGTGCGGCGCTCGCGGCCGCGGCGCTGCGGGTGCACGCGGACCGGATGCAGCTCGCGAGCCGGGAGCAGCACCTGGCCGACCGCTTCACCAGCGCCCACCCCGACGTCGCGCTGCGCACGGTGCCGGCCGCCGCCGGGGACGTCCACGACCTCGACGGGCTGCGGATGATGGCCGACGCCCTCACCGGCCCCGACCACGACACGCCGACCGGCACGCCGCGGACGCGCGTCCTGCCCGCGCGCCGCGGCTGAGCGCTCCGCTCACCCGTCCGGGCGACGTACCCTGGCCGCGATGTCGGAGAACGCGCGTGTCCGGACCCGTCTGCTCGCCAAGCTCGCCGCGACGATCGTCGTCGCCGGCGCACTGCTGGCCGGACTCATGCTGCCCTGGATCGGGGGCACCGGCCTGGCGGCACGCAACTCCGTGTCGCTGCTCGACGCCCTGCCGGTGGAGCTGACCGACAAGACGCCGGCCGGCGTCACCCGGGTGCTCGCCGCCGACGGGCAGCTGATCACGAACTTCTACGAGCACAACCGGACGCCGGTCACCTCCGACCAGATCGCCGACGTCATGAAGCAGGCGCTCGTCGACATCGAGGACTCCCGGTTCTACGACCACAACGGCCTGGACGTGCAGGGCACGATGCGGGCGCTGGTGAAGAACGTCGCCGCCGGCGAGGTCCAGGAGGGCGGCTCCACCCTGACCCAGCAGCTGGTGAAGCAGACCCTGCTGCAGACGGCCACCACGCCGGAGGACCGGGACGCCGCCGACGCCCAGACCGTGGGTCGCAAGCTGCGGGAGGCCCGCCTGGCCCTCGCCCTGGAGGACACCTACTCCAAGGACGAGATCCTCACCCGGTACCTGAACATCGTGTACTTCGGGCAGGGCGCCTACGGCATCCAGGCCGCCGCCCAGCGCTACTTCAGCGTGAACGCCGCCGACCTCACCCTCCCGCAGGCGGCCATGCTCGCCGGGCTGGTGCAGAAGCCGTTCTACGACGAGCCGATCAACAACCCGGAGAACGCCCAGATCCGGCGCAACCAGGTGCTGCAGCGCATGCACGACCTGGGTCACGTCAGCGCGGAGCAGCTGGCCGAGATCACCCCCACCCCGGTGGAGGTGGCGCCGGGCCAGGCGCCCCCGAACGGCTGCATCGACGCCGCGATCGGCGGCTTCTTCTGCGACTTCACCCGGCAGTACCTCATCCAGGAGCTCGGTCTGACGAAGGCCCAGCTGGACAAGGGCGGGCTGACCATCCAGACGACGCTACGGCCGGACATGCAGGCCGCCGGTGACCAGGCCGTGCTGGACACCGTGGCGATGGGCGCCGACACCGTGGGCGTCTACGACGTCGTCCAGCCCGGCACCGGGCACGTGCTCGCGATGAGCGTCAACCGCCGCTACGGCTGCGACGGCCCCGAGTGCGAGTCGGTGAACTTCGCGACCGTCCCCACCAAGGGCTCCGGGTCGACCTTCAAGACCTTCGTCGCCGCGGCCGCCCTGGAGATGGGTCTCCCGGCCAGCCACACGATCACCACGAGCGAGCCCTACCGGTCGAAGGTCTACGAGAGCTACGACCCCGAGACCCAGCGCATCGAGCCCTACTCGATCGGCAACGTGGGCAGCTCGTACCCGCGCACGCTGACCATGACGCAGGCGCTCTACATGTCCTCCAACACCTACTTCCTCGCGCTGGAGGACGCACTGGGCCGGATCGAGCCGGCGGTGCGGATGGCCGAGCGGCTGGGCATGACCTTCGACTACTCGGTCACCCAGACGCCGGCGCAGCAGATCATCGACGAGAACCGCCCGTCCTTCGCCTACGGCACCGATGGCGTGAGCCCGCTCGACCTGGCCAACGCCTACGCGACGATCGCCGCCCGCGGGGTCAAGTGCACGCCCACGCCGGTGCTGTCGATCACCACCCCGAACGGCGAGCCGCTCACCGGCGAGGACGGCGAGCCGGTGGTGAAGGGCGACGACTGCGAGCAGGTCATCGAGCCCGGCATCGCCGACACGCTGAACCAGATGATGATCAAGGACGTCGAGCCGGGGAACCGGCTGCAGACCGGCGCCCGGGCCCACATCCCCGGCCACCAGATCGCCGGCAAGACCGGCACGGTGAACGAGCGCGACTCGGTGGCCTTCGTGGGGTCGACGCCGGAGTACACCGCCAGCGTCATGGTGTTCCGCCCGCGGGACACCAACGACGTCGGCAGCTACGGCGGCGGTCTCCCGGCCGGCATCTGGCGGGCCGCGATGGCACCGATCCTGACCAACCAGCCGGCGGCCGAGTTCCCGCCCGCCGATCCCCAGTACGCCGGCCGCGGCGTCGACGCCGCCCCGCAGGGGGCCGGCGTCTCCCGGTCCGGCACCACGTCGAGCCGCTCGGCGGACCGGTCGAGCACGACGGGCACCACGGGAGGCACCACCTCCCCGCCGCCCGTGCAGCCCGAGACGCCGGCACCCCCGCCGGTGGAGCCCCAGGTGGAGCCCCAGGTGGAGCCCCAGGTGCCGCCGCCGGCCGACGCCGGCACGACCGCACCGGAGCCGACCGGGGACCTCCCGACGAACTGACCGGAGCGACGACGAAGGGCCGGACCGAGAGGTCCGGCCCTTCGTCGTTCCCGTCGCGCGGGGCTCAGCCGAGCTGGCGGCGGACCTCGGCGGCGACCCGCGAGCCCTCGGCCCGGCCGGCGACCACGCCGTTCGCCGCGCCCATGACCTTCCCCATGTCCTTCATGCCGGAGGCGCCGGTCCGGGAGATGACGTCGGCGACGATTGCGGCCAGGTCGGCGTCGTCCAGCTGAGCCGGCAGGTAGTCCGCGAGGATCTCGCCCTCGGCCCGCTCGCGGGCGGCCTGCTCGGCGCGACCGGCCGAGCCGAACGCCTCGGCCGCCTCGCGGCGCTTCTTCGCCTCGCGCCGGAGCACGGCCTGCACCTCGTCGTCGGTGAGCTCGCGGGCCTCCTTGCCCGACACCTCCTCGGCGCTGACGGCGGCGAGCACCATGCGCAGCGTGGCGGTGCGCAGCTCGTCACGGGCCTTCATGGCGGTGGTCAGGTCGGCGCGCAGCTGTTCCTTGAGGTCGGGCACGGGTCCAGCCTCGCACGACGCCGCGCCGGGGTGCGCCCGTAGGCTCGGCGGGTGCGCTGGTACACCGCCGTCCCCACCGCCGCCGTCGCCTCGGGCGCGGCCGTGACCGCCTACGCGAGCCTCTACGAACGCACGCGCTGGACGCTGCGCCGGTTCGAGGTGCCCGTGCTGGCCCCGGGCTCGGCGCCGCTGACGATCCTGCAGCTGTCGGACCTGCACATGACCGCCGGGCAGCGGAGCAAGCAGGAGTGGGTCGCGGGCCTCGCCGCCCTCGAGCCCGACCTGGTGATCAACACCGGGGACAACCTCGCGGGGTTCGACGCGGTGCCGCCGACGCTGCGCGCGCTGGACCCGCTGCTGGACCGGCCCGGCGCCTTCGTGCTGGCCAGCAACGACTACTACGCCCCGCGCCCGAAGAACCCGCTCAAGTACTTCAAGCGCGACCACAAGCGGGTGCACGGCGACGAGCTGCCCTGGCGCGACCTGCGCGACGGCATGCGCGAGCGCGGCTGGCTGGACCTCACCAACGCCGCCGGTGAGCTCACCGTGGGCGGGCGGCGGATCGTCTTCGCCGGCGTCGACGATTCCCACCTGAAGCGGGACCGCTACGACCTGGTCGCCGGGCCGGCCGATCGGAGCGCCGACGTGCGGATCGGGCTGGCCCACTCCCCCGAGCCGCGGGTGCTCGACCGCTTCGCCGCGGACGGCTACGACCTGCTGCTGTGCGGTCACACGCACGGCGGCCAGCTGCGGGTGCCGTTCTACGGGGCGCTGGTCACCAACTGCGGCATCGACCGCCACCGGGTGCGCTGGCTGCACCGCTGGGCGGCCCCCACGCCGGAGCACCCGGCCGGCACCTGGCTGCACGTGTCGGCCGGCCTGGGCACCAGCCCCTACGCCCCGGTGCGGTTCGCCTGCCCGCCCGAGGCGACGCTGCTGACCCTCACCGCACGGCCGTCCTGACCCGCCGCCGGGGCGCGCGCAGTGGAGCGTTAGACTCGTCGACGCACCTCGGGGTGTGGCGCAGCTTGGTAGCGCGCGTCGTTCGGGACGACGAGGCCGCAGGTTCAAATCCTGTCACCCCGACCCTCCGCTCAGGGGCCGCCGCAAGGCGGCCCCTGAGTCGTTCCCGGGGCACCGGTCGTTCCCGGGGCGCTGCGAAGATGGTGGCGTGACCGCCGAGCAGACCGTCCCCGCCCTTCCCCCCGAGGTCACCGCCCGCTGGCAGGCCCGGTTCCGCGCACCCCGGGTGTCGCTGCCGGACTGGGCCGAGGAGGCACCGCACCGCAACCTGTACAGCTCCGACGTCAGCGGCGTCGTGGAGCAGTACGCCTGGGACCGGGAGACCGGCACCCACCGCCGGGTCACCGACCGGCCCAACGGCACGCTGATCGCGACGCTGGACCGTGACGGCGACACGATCTGGTGGTTCGCCGACACCGACGGCGACGAGTTCGGCGTCTGGATGACCCAGCCGTTCACCGGCGGCGAGGACACCGTCGCCGTCCCCGAGGTGGGGCCCGCCTACCCGGCGGGACTGGAGATCGGCCGGGACCTGGTGGCCATCGGCCGCAGCACCGACGACGGCAGCGAGCTGTGGCTGGCGCCCACCGGAGGCACGCCGCGGGTGGTCTACCGGCACCCCGACCCCGCCTCGGTGGACGCGCTGACCCGCGACGACGAGCTGCTGGTCATCTCGCACTCCGAGCACGGCGACCCGCGCTACCCCGCGCTGCGGGTGCTCCGCACGGCCGACGACTCGGTGGTCGCGGAGAAGTGGGACGGTGAGGGACGCGGGCTGCACGCGCTGGAGTTCGCCCCGCTCCCCGGTGACCGCCGGCTGCTGGTCGGCCACGAGCGGCGCGGTCGCGAGGAGCTGCTGGTCTGGGACGTCGCCGCCGACACCGAGACGGAGATCGTGCTCGACCTGCCCGGCGACGTGACCGCCGGCTGGTACCCCGACGGCTCCGCGCTGCTGGTGGGCCACGACCACGCCGCCCGCAGCGAGCTGTACCGCTACGACCTGGCCTCGGGCGCGCTGGAGAAGCTCGACACCCCGCCCGGCGTCGTCCGCGGCGCCACCGCCCGCCCCGACGGCACGGTCGAGCTTGCGTGGTCGAACTCCGAGCGGCCGCCGGTCATCCGCCGCGCCGACGGCCCCGTCGTCCTCTCGGTCTCCGACGAGGAGCCGCCCGCCGCCTACCCGGTCGAGGACCGCTGGGTCCCCGGCCCGGGCGGCGACGTGCACGCCCTGCTGGTGCGCCCGGCCGGTGAGGGCCCGTTCGCGACGGCGTTCCTGGTGCACGGCGGCCCGGAGGCGGCCGACGACGACTCCTACCGCGCCCGCCGGGCGGCCTACGTCGACGCCGGCTACGCGGTCGTGCACGTGAACTACCGCGGCTCCACGGGCTACGGCTCGGCCTGGCGCGACGCGCTCACGGGGCGCCCGGGGCTCACCGAGCTCGAGGACATCGGGGCGGTCTACGACGCACTGGTGGCCGAGGGCGTCGTCGACCCGGCCCGCGCGCTCCTCACCGGGGGCTCGTGGGGCGGGTTCCTCACCCTGCTGGGGCTGGGCACCCAGCCGGAGCGCTGGGCGGCCGGGATCGCCGAGGTGCCGGTGGCCGACTACCTCGCGGCGTACGAGGACGAGATGGAGGGCCTGCGGGCCTACGACCGGGCGCTGTTCGGCGGGTCACCGGAGGAGGTGCGCGACGTCTACGTGCGCTCCTCGCCGATCACCTACGTCGACGCCGTCGCCGCGCCGGTGCTGGTGGTGGCCGGCGCGAACGACCCGCGCTGCCCGATCCGGCAGATCGACAACTACCTGGGCGAGCTGGAGCGGCTGGGCAAGCCGCACGAGGTCTACCGGTTCGACGCCGGCCACGGGTCGCTGGTCATCGAGGAGACGATCCGGCAGGTCGAGGTCGCGCTCTCCTTCGCCCTGCGCCACGTGCGGCCCTAGCGGTCCCGGCGCCGCCGGCCGGCCACGCGGGGGCGCGGTGGAGCGAGCAGTGCCAGACGGGCGCTCTCCCTCCGCCGCAGGACCGCCCGGCGGAGCCGCCCCCGGCTCCCCCGCGGGTCGCCGGGGGCGTAGGCGTACCAGCCGAACTCCTCGTCCGGCGGGTCCGGCGCCTCCTCGTCGGCGAGCATCCGGGCCCGGAGCGCCGCCAGCACCCGCTCGGCCAGGGGGTCGTCGGTGACGATGGCGGACAGCTGTGCCTGGTCCCGCCCCTCGGCGGCCAGCGCGTCGGTCAACCACTCGTACCACCGCGGCCCGAACGCGTGGACGACGGCGTCGCTCAGCAGGGCGTGGGCGGCGTCCACCGTCACCCCGCGCTCGAGCGCCAGGTCCAGCTCGAGCATCCCGCGCAGCGTGTAGAGATCCGGCCCCGGCCAGGCGTGCTGCGGGGAGGCAGGCAGGTCCGCGGAGTTCACGGGACCATCCTGCCGCCTGGTCGGGCTCCTCCGCGGAGGAGCCCGACCAGGGTCAGCGGGAGGCGGCGATGAGCTCCGCGATCTGGACGGTGTTGAGGGCGGCGCCCTTGCGCAGGTTGTCGTTGCTGACGAAGAGCACCAGCCCGCGGCCGCCGTCCACGCTCTGGTCCTGCCGGATGCGGCCCACGTAGCTGGGGTCGCGGCCGGCGGCCTGCAGCGGATTCGGGACGTCGGAGAGCTCCACCCCGGGCGCGGCCTGCAGCAGCTCGGTGGCCCGCTCGACGGTCAGCTCGCGCGCGAACTCCACGTTGAGCGAGAGCGAGTGCCCCGTGAACACCGGCACCCGCACGCAGGTGCCCGAGACGCGGAGGTCCGGGATGCCGAGGATCTTGCGGCTCTCGTTGCGGAGCTTCTGCTCCTCGTCGGTCTCGAACGAGCCGTCGTCCACGACCGAGCCGGCCATCGGCAGCACGTTGAAGGCGATCGGCGCGACGTACTTCACCGGGTCGGGGAAGGCGACGGCGGTCCCGTCGTGGGTGAGCTCGTCGGCCTTGTCGACGACGGCCTTCGCCTGCCCGTGCAGCTCCTCCACGCCGGCGACCCCGCTGCCGGAGACCGCCTGGTAGGTGCTGGCGACGATGCGGACCAGGCCGGCCTCGTCGTGCAGCGGCTTGAGCACCGGCATCGCGGCCATGGTCGTGCAGTTCGGGTTGGCGATGATCCGGCCGTGCGCCTTCGCGATGTCGCCGGGGTTGACCTCGCTGACGACCAGCGGGATCTCCGGGTCGCGGCGGAACGCCGAGCTGTTGTCGATGACGGTCACGCCGGCCGCGGCGAACCGCGGCGCCTGGGCGCGGGAGGTGGTCGCGCCGGCGGAGAAGATCGCGATGTCCAGCCCGGTCGGGTCGGCGGTCGCGGCGTCCTCGACGGTGATCTCGCCACCGGCCCAGGGCAGGGTGCTGCCGGCCGACCGCGCCGAGGCGAAGAAGCGGAGCTCGGCCAGCGGGAAGTTCCGCTCGGCCAGGATGTCGCGCACGACGCGGCCCACCTGACCTGTCGCGCCCACGATGCCGACCCGCAGGCCGCCGGGGGTGAAGCCACTCATCGTCCGGTCCCTCCGTAGACCACGGCCTGGGCGTCCTCGGTGCCCAGGTCGAACGCATCGTGCACCGCGCGGACGGCGAGGTCGACGTCGGTGTCGCGGCACACCACGGAGATGCGGATCTCCGAGGTGCTGATCAGCTCCAGGTTGACCCCGGCGTCGGCCAGCGCGCCGAAGAACTTGGCGGAGACACCCGGGTGCGAGCGCATGCCGGCGCCGACCAGGCTCACCTTGCCGATGTGCTGGTCGAAGCTGACGTCGGTGTAGCCGACGGTGTGCTTGACCCGTTCCAGGGCGGCCAGCGCGGCCGGGCCGTCGCTCTTGGGCAGCGTGAAGGAGATGTCGGCGAGCTTGCTGGCCTCGGCCGACACGTTCTGCACGATCATGTCGATGTTGACCTCGGCGTCGGCGAGCACGCGGAAGATCTGCGCCGCCTCACCCGGCCGGTCCGGCACGCCGAACACGGTGATCTTGCCCTCGGAGCGGTCGTGCGCGACGCCGGAGATGATCGCCTGTTCCACGGTGAGGTCCTCCATCGAGCCGGTCACGGTGGTGCCGGGGAGCTGTGAGTAGGAGCTGCGGACGTGCACGGGGATGCCGTAGCGGCGGGCGTACTCGACGCAGCGCAGCATGAGCACCTTCGCCCCGGAGGCGGCGAGCTCGAGCATCTCCTCGTAGGTGATGGTGTCCAGCCGCTTGGCGTTGGGGACGATGCGCGGGTCGGCGGTGAAGACGCCGTCGACGTCGGTGTAGATCTCGCAGACGTCGGCGTTCAGCGCCGCGGCGACGGCGACGGCGGTGGTGTCCGAGCCGCCGCGGCCGAGGGTGGTGATGTCCTTGGTGTCCTGGCTGACGCCCTGGAACCCGGCGACGATGACGACCGAGCCCTCGTCGAGCGCCGACTTCAGGCGGCCGGGCGTGACGTCGATGATGCGCGCCTTGCCGTGGCTGGACGTGGTGATCACGCCGGCCTGCGAGCCGGTGAACGACCGCGCCTCGTAGCCGTGCTCGGAGATCGCGATGGCCAGCAGCGCCATGGAGATCCGCTCGCCGGCGGTGAGCAGCATGTCCAGCTCGCGGCCGGGCGGGGTATCGGTGATCTGGCTGGCCAGGTCCAGCAGCTCGTCGGTCGTGTCGCCCATCGCGGAGACCACGACGACGACGTCGTCGCCGTTCTTCTTGGCAGCGACGATCCGCTCCGCGACGCGCTTCATGTGCTCGGCGGAGGCGACGGACGAGCCGCCGTACTTCTGGACGACGAGGGCCACGGGTCAGAAGGCTACCGACGCGGTCCACGGGCCGAGCGGTTGCATCTCGTGCGCCCGACCGATGTGATCGCCGGGTGGACGATCCGCACCGGTGGTTGCTCACCTCCGAGGAGCGCCACAACCGCGGTGCCGCCGTGCCGGCCTGGACCGAGGGCAACCTGGTCCGGCCGCTCGTCCACGGCGCGGCGTACTTCGACCGGCTCGTCGAGGTGGTCGAGCAGCTGGGCGAGGGCGACCGCGTCTGGTTCACCGACTGGCGAGGCGACCCCGACGAGCGGCTGCGCCCCGACGGGCCCACCGTCGACGAGCTGTTCAGCGCGGCCGCGCACCGCGGCGTCGACGTGCGCGGCCTGGTGTGGCGCTCGCACACGGACGCGCTCTCCTACAGCAAGGAGCAGAACCGGTCGCTGGACCGGGAGATCGAGGCCGACGGCGGCCGGGTCGTGCTCGACCAGCGCATGCGCCGGTTCGGCAGCCACCACCAGAAGGTCGTGATCATCCGGTGCCCCGCGGACCCGTCCCGCGACGTCGCGTTCGCCGGGGGCATCGACCTGTGCCACAGCCGCCGCGACGACGCGCGGCACGACGGGGACCCCCAGGCGGTGGACATGGCCTCCGGCTACGGGCCGACCCCGCCCTGGCACGACGTGCAGGCGGAGATCCGCGGCCCGGCGGTCGCCGTGCTGGAAACCAGCTTCCGCGAGCGGTGGGACGACCCGACCAGCCCCGTGCAGGGAAACCCGATCGCCTACGTCGTCGGCCGGTTCCGCGGGGCCCGGCTGGACCCCGCTCCGCTGCCGCCCGAGCTGCCGCCGCCCCCACCGGCCGGCCCGCACCTGGTGCAGATCCTGCGCACCTACCCCAAGATCCTGCCGCGCTACGACTTCGCCCCCGAGGGCGAGCGCTCGATCGCCCGCGGCTACTCGAAGGCGGTGAAGCGGGCGCGGCGGCTGATCTACCTCGAGGACCAGTACCTGTGGTCCTCCGAGGTCGCCCAGCTGTTCGCCGACGCCCTCCGGGACAACCCCGACCTCCACCTGGTGGTGGTCGTGCCCCGCATCCCCGACCAGGAGGGCGCGTTCTCGGCGACTCCCCAGACCGTGGGCCGCCGGCAGGCGATCGACCTGTGCGTCCGGGCGGGAGGCCAGGACCGGGTGCACGTCTTCGACGTGGAGAACCACGCCGGGACGCCGGTGTACGTGCACGCCAAGGTGTGCGTCGTCGACGACGTGTGGGCCAGCATCGGCAGCGACAACTTCAACCGGCGTTCCTGGACGCACGACAGCGAGCTCTCCACCGCCGTCCTCGACACCACGCTCGACCCCCGCGAGCCGCGGGACCTGGGAGGAACCGGGGACGGCGCCCGCACCTTCGCGCGGGACCTGCGGCTGGAGCTGGCGCGCGAGCACCTGGACCTGGCCGAGGACGGCAGCGACGACGACCTGCTGGTGGATCCGGCGCGCTTCGTCGCCACGCTCGAGGAGCGGGCGGGCGCCCTGGCCGAGTGGCACGAGGGGGGTCGCCGCGGGCCACGTCCACCCGGTCGGCTCCACCCACACCGCCCGGAGGAGCTGCCCTGGCACACCCGGCTGTGGGCGACGCCGCTCTACCGGCTGCTGGTCGACCCGGACGGCCGGCCCCTGCGGCTGCGCCTGCGCAAGGAGTTCTGACCGCCGCCTGCGGCTGCGCCCCGCACGTGCGGACGGCACCAGGGGAGCTCCGCGGAACTAGTGCCCTGCTCACCCCTGTGGGCAGGGCACTAGCTTCCACAGGAGCATCTGCCCCGGGCCGCCGGCGCGGGCCACGATCCCCGGCGTGGACGAGGGTGATCGGGCGGAGCTGCTGGCGGGGATGCTCCGCCGCGCCCGCCGGGTGGCGGACCTCTCCCAGCGCGAGATGGCCGCTGCTGCGGGGGTCGCGAAGTCCACGCTGGCCGCGGCCGAGGCGGGCGCACGTGACCTGCCGGTCGGGGCGCTGCTCGGCGTCCTCGCCGTGGCACGGCTCCGGCTGGCGCTCATCGGTGCGGACGGCGCGGAGGTGCTGCCGATGTCCGACCGTGCCATCCGGGACCACGGGGGACGGCGCTTCCCCGCGCACCTCGATCCGCGTCACTCGGACGAGGGGTGGTGGCACGGCTCCGAGCGGTACAGCCGACCGCAGCCCTGGTACACCTTCGACCTCTCACGCAGCGCGCGAGACGGTGAGCGGCGGCTCCGGGGAGTACCCGACGACCACCAGCCGCCCCGGGCCGGCGACTCCCCCGCCGAACGCCGCGCCGCCCGACGAGCGGAGGCGGCGCAGCGACGGCGCGAGGACCTGGAGCGCAGGCGGCTCGCCGGTGAGCTGCCGACGCTGACCGACTTCGCCTGCACGTGCCCGCCGGCCTGCGCGGAGGGCGACGACGGCCTTCGGCCGTTCCACGTCGACGACTGCCCTTGCCGCTGCGACGTGGACTGATCCGCCAGGCCGTCCCCGGCGGCCGCGACGCGCCGTCCTCCCTGCGACGTGGGCTGACCCGCTGCTACCGTGGGCGCGTGCGCGGCAGCCTCCTGCTTACCCGCCGCGGCGAGGCCCTCTCCTAGGTCGGCTTCCTCGCCGCGGGGTTCCGGCGTCCCCGGCGTCCGCTGACCGCCCCCGGAGCCGTGCGCACTCCGCGCACGCAGCCCGCACCAGGAGCCCTCCCCCATGAGCGAGACCCACCCGCACGTCCGCAACCCCCAGCAGCCATCCGGCATGCCGATCCAGCGCTACGTCCCCTTCACCCCTGTGACGCTGCCCGACCGCACCTGGCCGGACACCGTGACGACGCAGGCGCCGCGCTGGTGCGCCGTCGACCTGCGCGACGGCAATCAGGCGCTGATCGACCCGATGACGCCCGACCGCAAGCGCCGGATGTTCGAGCTGCTGGTCCGCATGGGCTACAAGGAGATCGAGGTCGGCTTCCCGGCGGCGAGCCAGACCGACTACGACTTCGTCCGCCAGCTGATCGAGGACGACCTGGTCCCCGACGACGTGACGATCCAGGTGCTCACCCAGGCCCGCGACGAGCTGATCGAGCGCACCTTCGAGTCGCTGCAGGGCGCGAAGCAGGCGATCGTGCACCTCTACAACTCCACGTCCACCCTGCAACGACGGGTCGTCTTCGGCTCCGACCGGGCCGGGATCGTCGACATCGCCGTCCACGGCGCGCAGGTGGTGCGCAAGCTGGCCGAGCAGATGGGCGACACGGATATCCGGTTCGAGTACTCGCCCGAGTCCTTCACCGGCACCGAGCTCGACTTCGCCGTCGAGATCTGCAACGCCGTCACCGATGTCTGGGAGCCGACGCCCGAGCGGCCGACGATCCTCAACCTGCCGGCCACGGTCGAGATGGCCGAGCCCACCGTGTACGCCGACCAGGTCGAGTGGATGCACCGCAACCTGGGCCGGCGCGACTCCGTGGTCCTCAGCCTGCACCCGCACAACGACCGCGGCACCGCCGTCGCCGCCGCCGAGCTCGGCTACCGGGCCGGCGCCGACCGCATCGAGGGCTGCCTGTTCGGCAACGGCGAGCGCACCGGCAACGTCGACCTGGTCACCCTGGGGCTGAACCTGTTCAGCCAGGGCATCGACCCGCAGATCGACTTCTCCGACATCGACGAGATCCGCCGCACCGTCGAGTACTGCAACCAGCTCGGCGTACACGAGCGCCACCCCTACGGCGGCGACCTGGTCTACACCGCCTTCTCCGGCTCACACCAGGACGCCATCAACAAGGGCTTCAAGGCCCTGGAGGCCGACGCGCAGGCCGCCGGCGTCCCCGTCGAGCAGCAGACGTGGGCGGTGCCGTACCTGCCGATCGACCCCAAGGACGTCGGCCGCAGCTACGAGGCCGTGATCCGGGTGAACAGCCAGTCCGGCAAGGGCGGCGTCGCCTACATCATGAAGACCGAGAACCACCTGGACCTGCCGCGCCGGCTGCAGATCGAGTTCAGCGCGGTCATCCAGCGGCACACCGACGACGAGGGCGGCGAGGTCACCGCCCAGCAGATGTGGACCGCCTTCAGCAACGAGTACCTGCCCGACCCGGCCGCGCCGTGGGGCCGGTTCTCCCTCAGCGGGCACCGGCACACCGCCTCCGGGGACGGGCAGCTCGACGAGATGGTCGTGGAGCTCGTCGACTCCGGCGTACCGGTGACCGTCGAGGGCCGCGGCAACGGCCCGATCGCGGCGTTCGTCGACGCGCTGCGGACCGTCGACGTCGACGTCCGCGTGCTCGACTACGCCGAGCACGCCATGTCCGCCGGGGGCGACGCGCGCGCCGCCGCCTACGTCGAGTGCGCCGTCGGGGAGCGGGTGCTGTGGGGCGTCGGGATCGACCCGAACATCGTCACCGCCTCGCTGCGGGCCGTCGTCTCCGCGGTCAACCGCGCCCAGCGCTGCTGAAGGTTCCCTTTCCCCCTTCCCTCGCAGGCTCGGGCGGGGCCCGGAACGGGACCTGACGGGGCGCGCCGCTCAGCGCGCCCCGTCCTCCCGCTCCTCGCGGCGGCTCTCGGCCAGGGCCCGCCCCGGCTCCTCCGGCGGGGCGTCGGCCGGCTCGTCGCCGCGGTACACCCGGTCCGGCCGCCGCTCGGTGTGCAGCTCGTCGACCAGCAGCAGGTCGCGCCGCACGTGCCGGCGCCGGTAGGCCACGCGGCTGATCATGTGCGCGCTCACCGGTGCCGTGAGCATCTGGAAGACGGCGACCAGCAGGAGCATCCACGTCGCCGACCAGCCCTGCAGCCGGATCGCGCCGCCGATCATGATCAGCAGCACGCCCAGCACCTGCGGCTTCGTGCCGGCGTGCATCCGGGCGAGCACGTCGGGGAAGCGGAGCAGCCCGAGCCCGGCGGTCAGGCACAGGAACGCGCCCAGCAGCACCAGGACGACGGCGATCACGTCGCCCGCGGTCTCGATCCCGTTCACCGCGCCTCCTCCCCGTCCGGGGGCCGGTCGTCCACGTCGAGCCCCTGGGTGCCCAGGCTCGAGTGGATGAGCATGCCGCCGACGTAGCGGGCCACCGAGACCGAGCCGACGAACGCCAGCAGCGACACCACCACGAGCACCGGCACGACCGTGGGGTCCCGATCCAGCGTCGCGTGCACGGCCAGCCCGGCGGCGATGATCACCAGCAGGGTGTCGGTCGCGACCACCCGGTCGAGCAGGGAGGGCCCCAGCGCCAGCCGCACCAGCGCCAGCAGCGCCCCGGTGCCCAGCATCAGGTAGGTGGCCCAGTAGACGGCGGTCACGGCGTCCGCCGCCCGTCGCCGATGCCGAGGGAGCCTGCGCCGGTGGTCACGGCGGTCACCTCGGCGGCGGAGCCGAAGGCGCGCACCACCCGCTCCTCCATGGTGAGCACCGACCTCCGCTGCCGCTCGATGTCGCGCTCGTCCTCCACGTGGAGGATGTGCACCGCCAGCGTCCGCTGCTCCCGATCCATGTCGATGACCATCGAACCGGGCACGAGGGTCAGCGCCTCCGAGATGATGGTGAGCAGCAGGTCGGAGTCCGTGCGCAGCTGCACCCGGATGATCGCGCTCCGGCTGATCCCCCGCGGGCGGATGGTCTGCCACGCCACCTCCGCCCCGGAGGTCACGAGGTCGACGACGAAGGTGCCGACGAAGGCGAGCACCGGCACCGGGCGCACGGTCAGGCCGCCCTCCACCGGCGGCAGGGGCAGCAGCAGGGTCACGGCGAGGGCCAGGACCACCCCGGACAGCAGGTTGGCCCACGACCACGTGCCCCACAGCAGGTTCCAGACCAGCACCAGCCAGACCAGCAGGGGCAGCTGGTGCCGCAGCTGGTAGACCAGGCCCCCGCGGCCGGCCTGGTCCGGGGCGCCGGTCACGGGGCCTCCTCCGCACCGAAGACCGCCTGGACGTAGGGCGCGCGGTCGCGCAGATCGCCGGCCGCGCGGTCGGCCACCGCGTAGAGCGGACCGGCGAGCGCGGTGAGCGCGACCGTCACGGTGACCATCGCCGCGGTCGAGGCGAGCATGACCCGCGGCAGCAGCTGGTCCGGCCGGGCGCGCTCCGGGTCCTCCCCGAGCCCGTCGGTGGCCGGCGTGGTCGCCGTCGCCACCGCCGTGTGCCGCTGCCACGCCGCGCGCCGGGCGGCGGCGCGACCGACCCCCCCGGACGCCACGGAAGCGGACGCGGGCACCGGCGTGGGTTCGACCTCGTCGGTCGGGCCGGGGCCGTCGGCCTGCGCCTCACCGGGCTCCGGTGTCGGGGGCTGGGGCAGCGGCTCCGGGGAGAGCTCCGGTCCGGCGTCGGCCGCCGCGGCCTCGTCGGTGTCCGCGGACGGCTCCTGGGCCCGCGGCCGCCAGAAGGCCCGGCTCCACACCCGCGAGATCGCCACCAGCGTGAGCAGGCTGGCGACCACGCCGGCGGCCACGAGGACCAGCGGCAGCCACCCGCCGTCGGCCACGCCCGCCTCCAGCAGCCCGAGCTTCCCGATGAACCCGGAGAACGGCGGGATCCCGGCGAGGTTCATGGCGGGGACGAAGAAGAGGACGGCGAGCAGCGGCGATGCCTTCGCCAGGCCGCCGAGCCGGTCGACGGCGGTCGCCCCGCCCTGCCGCTCGACCAGCCCGGCGACGAGGAACAGCGTGGTCTGGATGGCGATGTGGTGGACGACGTAGAAGACGGCGCCCGCGAGCCCGGCCCGGGAGGCCAGCGCGATGCCGAACACCATGTAGCCGATGTGGCTGACCAGCGTGAACGACAGGATCCGCCGGATGTCGGCCTGTGCCACCGCACCGAGGATGCCGATCAGCATCGTGGCCAGCGCGGCCCACATGAGCACCGTGTCCAGCCCGCCGCCCGGGAAGAGCAGGGTCTGCGTGCGGATGATCGCGTAGACGCCGACCTTGGTGAGCAGCCCGGCGAAGACGGCGGTGACCGGGGCCGGCGCGGTCGGGTAGCTGTCCGGCAGCCAGGCCGACAGCGGGAACACCGCCGCCTTGATCGAGAAGGCGATCAGCAGCAGCGAGTGGATGAGCAGCTGGGTCCCCTCCGGCAGCTCCCCCAGCCGGCCGGCGAGCTGCGCCATGTTGACGGTGCCGGTGGAGGCGTAGACCAGGGCGATGGCGGCGAGGAACAGCAGCGAGCTCAGCAGGCTGACGACGATGTAGGTGACGCCGGCGCGGATCCGCGGTGCCGATCCGCCCAGGGTCAGCAGGACGTAGCTGGCGGTCAGCAGGATCTCGAAGCCGACGTAGAGGTTGAACAGGTCGCCGGCGAGGAACGCGTTGGCCACGCCCGCCATGAGCACCAGGAACGTCGGGTGGAAGATCGACACCGGCGCCTCCTCGTCGCCGTCGGCCGCGCCCTGGCCGACCGCGAAGACGAGCACGCCCAGGCCCACGGTCGAGGCGACCACGAGCATCAGGGCCGACAGCCGGTCGACGACCAGCACGATGCCCAGCGGCACCTCCCACCCGCCCAGCGAGACGGCCACGGCGCCCTGCTCGTCGGCGAGGACGAGCAGCGCGACCGACACGGCGAGGACCGTGCTGAGCACCAGGATGCTGAGCGTGCGCTGCGCCCGCGGGCGGCCGCCGCCGACCAGCAGGGCCGCCGCCGCGCCGAGCAGCGGCAGCAGCACCGGCAGGGGCGTGAGGACGCCGGTCACCGGCGCCGCCGCCGGGTGGCCGGCAGATCCACGTCGTCGGACGGGATCCCGGCGTAGTGCCGCCGGAGCAGCTCCTCCACGTCGTCCCCCTCGCCGTGCAGGCTGTCGGCGTGCGCGGCCGGCCGGTCCTCCGGCGCGAGGTCGTCGGGGTCGATCTCGTCGGCGTCCGTGCCGGACCGGGCGGCCACCCGCCGGTCCTCCTCGTCGACGCCGACGACCTCCTGGCGCACCAGCCGCCAGGAGCGGTAGATGAGCGCGAGCAGGAAGGCGGCGATGCCGAAGGTGATCACGATCGCGGTGAGGACGAGCGCCTGCGGGAGCGGGTCGCTCATCTCCTCCGGCTCGGCGATCCCCACGATCGGCGCCAGCCCCGCCGGACCACCGCTGGAGAGCAGCAGCAGGTTGGTCGCATTGCCCAGCAGGAGGAAGCCGAGCAGCACGCGGGTCAGGCTGCGGTCGAGCAGCAGGTAGACGCCGGCCGCGTAGAGACCCGCGACGATCACCGGCAGCACCACGGTGGGGGTCATCGGGGGACCACCTCACCGGGGGCGCCGTCGATCGGGTCCCGCTCGTCGGCCTGGCGGTCCAGCTCGGCCCCGAGGCTGCGCAGCACGTCGAGCACCAGCCCCACCACGATCAGGTACACCCCCATGTCGAAGAAGAGCGAGGTGACCAGCTTGACGTCGCCGAGCACCGGCAGCGTCGTCTCGAGGATCGCCGTCTCCAGCACCTCGGCGCCGAGCACCAGCCCCATGGCTCCGGTCCCACCGGCGAACAGCAGGCCGGCGCCCAGCAGCAGACCGGGATCGACCGGCGCCGCCTCGCCCAGCTCGTAGCGGCCGCCGGCCAGGTAGCGCAGCACGAGCGCCAGCCCGGCGACCAGCCCCCCGGCGAAGCCACCACCGGGCTGGTTGTGCCCGCTGAACAGCAGGTAGATGGAGAACACGACGATCGTGTGGAACAGGACCCGGGTGATCACCTCGAGCACCACCGACCGCCGCTCGGGGGCGAGCGCCACCGTCGCCGACAGCCACTGCCGCCGGGGCGCCCGCCGCGACCGCCGGGCGTCCCGCGCCGCCCGCACCGGGTCCAGCCGCTGGACCACGCCGGTGCGCCGCCGGAGGAAGACCAGGCTGGCCACACCGGTGGCGGCCACGACCAGCAGGGAGATCTCGCCGAGGGTGTCCCAGGCGCGGATGTCGACCAAGGTCACGTTGACGACGTTCTGCCCACCGCCGAGCTCGTAGGCCGCCTCCGGGTAGTCGACCGACACCGGCGTGGCGTCGCGGGCGCTGAGCGCCACCGCGCCGACCGCGCCCATGAGCAGCCCCACGCCCACGGCGATCGCACCGCGGACCGCGCGCTCGCCGGGACGGTGCCGCTCGGAGATGTCCTTGGGCAGCTTGCGCAGCACGAGCACGAAGACGACCAGGGTCAGCGTCTCCACGAGGAACTGGGTGAGCGCGAGGTCGGGGGCGCCCTGCAGGGCGAAGAGGACGGCGAGGCCGTAGCCGGTGACGCCCACGGCCAGCACCGCCGACAGCCGCTGGTGGATCCGCAGCGCCATGGCGGCCGCGAGCAGCACCACCGCCCCGACCAGCGCCTGGATGGGGGTGTCCCAGGCCCGCCACTCCCCCGGCCACGGCGCCCGGAACAGCAGCACGGAGCCGGGGAGGGCGAGGACGACGACGAGGATGGTGCCGAGGTAGGCCGGCAGCGAGCCCCGCTGGGTGGTGCCGGTGACCAGCACGGCGAGCCGGTCCAGCGTCTGCATGGTGTTCCAGTAGCCCTCGTCGGCCGATGCGCCCACGGCCCGCCGCTGCTGGAAGCGGAACACCGCCGAGCGCGCGGCGAACAGGGCGGCGCCGCCGAGCAGGGTGAGGGCCGACAGCGCCAGCGCCGGCTGCCAGCCGTGCCACAGCGCCAGCTTCTCGGCCTCCTCGGCCACCAGCGGCAGCCCGTCGGCGTACCCGGCGACCAGCGGCTCCAGCAACGGGCTGGCCGGCCCGGCGGCCAGCCCGGTCAGCGCCAGCAGGGCGGGGGCCAGCAGGAACAGCGGGGTGGGCGGGTGGACCAGCTCCGCGGGGGCGGTGGCCGGCAGCCCGGGCTTGCGGGCGAAGGCGCCCCAGAGGAAGCGGAAGGTGTAGGCCGCGGTGAGCACCGAGCCGAGGACCAGGCCGACGAGGACGACGACGGCCGCCGTGCGGTCGGGCAGCCCGCCGTCCCACAGCGCGCTGAACGCCGCCTCCTTGCCCACGAAGCCGAGCAGCGGCGGGACGCCGGCCATGCTCAGCGCGGCCAGCGTGCCGATGACCGCCACCACGGGCAGCCGCCGGCCCAGCCCGGACAGCCGGCGCAGGTCGCGGGTGCCGGTGGCGTGGTCGACGACCCCGACGGTGAGGAAGAGCGTCGACTTGAACAGGGCGTGCGCCAGGGTCATCGCCAGGCCCGCGGCCGCCAGCTCGCGGCTGCCGGCGCCCACGAGCGTCATGAGGAAGCCCAGCTGGCTCACCGTGCCGAAGGCGAGCAGCAGCTTGAGGTCGTTCTGCCGCAGCGACCGGTAACCGCCGACGAGCATGGTGGCCAGGCCCAGCCCCAGCACCACCGGGCGCCAGCCGGGCACCTCGGCGAACCCGGGCGCCAGCCGGGCCACCAGGTAGATCCCGGCCTTCACCATCGCGGCCGCGTGCAGGTAGGCGCTGACCGGGGTGGGCGCCTCCATCGCGGCGGGCAGCCAGAAGTGGAACGGGATCATCGCCGACTTGGTCACCGCGCCGACGACGACCAGCATCGTCCCGGCCACCAGCAGCGGGCCGCTCCCCGGGTCGGCGACGACCTCCGAGAGCAGGTAGCTGCCGCTGGTCTCGCCGAGCATGATCAGCCCGACCAGCATCGCCAGCCCGCCCGCGGTGGTGAGGATCAGCGCCTGGCCGGCCGCCCGGCGCGCGGCGAGCTTCGTCCCCGAGCCACCGATCAGCAGGTAGGAGAAGACGGTGGTGAGCTCCCAGAACACGTAGAGCAGCAGCAGGTCGTCGGCCACCACCAGGCCCAGCATGGAGCCGGCGAAGGCGGTGAGCGTGCCGGCGAACCGCCCCGTCCCCTCGTCCCGGGGCTCGAAGTAGCGGGCGCAGTAGAGCATGACCAGCGCGCCCACCCCGGTGACCAGCAGCGCGAACACCAGCGCCAGGGCGTCCAGCCGCAGGGCGATGTCGAGGCGCAGGGTGGGCACCCACGGGACGGTCTCGGTGACCTCACCGCCGTCGGTGACCCGCCCCAGCTGCGCGAGCACCCAGCCGAACCCCGCCGCCGGTACGAGCGCGAGGGCGAGGAACGCCTGGCGGCCCCACCAGCGCACCAGCACGGGTGCGGCCACCGCGGCGACCAGGTGGAGGAGCAGGAGCGCGAGCACGGGTCTCCGGGAGTCAGGGGCTGCTCGGACACCACTGACGTCGGAGGACGGCCGGCGGTGAGCCGCAGTTTATCGGCGGGACCGGCTCATGCGCCCGGCGTGACCAGCCCGCTCTCGTAGGCGAACGCCACGGCCTGCACCCGGTCGCGCAACCCGAGCTTGAGCAGCACCCGGCTGACGTGCGTCTTGACCGTCGCCTCGCCGAGGTGCAGGCGGGCAGCGATCTCGGCGTTGGAGAGCCCGGCCGCGACGAGCGCCAGGACGTCGGTCTCCCGGTCGGTCAGCGTGCGCAGCGCGTTCGCCCGGGCCGGGTCGGGTGCGGGCGCCGCGGCGAAGGACTCGATCACCCGCAGCGTCACCGCCGGGTCGAGCAACCCCTGCCCGGCGGCGACGGTGCGCACGGCGGCGACCAGGTCCTCGGGCGGGGCGACCTTGAGCAGGAAGCCGCTGACACCGGCACGCAGCGCGGCTGCCACGTACTCGTCCTCGTCGAAGGTGGTGAGCACGACGACGCGGGTGGGCAGGTCGGCGCCGAGGATGCGGCGGGCCGCCTCGAGCCCGTCCATGCCGGGCATGCGGACGTCGAGCAGGACGACGTCGGGCCGCAGCCGGGTGACCGCGCGGACGCCCTCGGCGCCGTCGGCGGCCTCCCCGACGACCTCGATGTCGGGCTCGGCGGCGAGCACCATCCGCAACCCGGTGCGCACCATCGCCTGGTCGTCGACCAGCACCACGCGGATCGTCACGCGGTCACCGCGACGGGCACCGGGAAGGTGGCCCGGACCCGGTAGCCACCGCCGCGCACCGGCCCGACCTCGAGCGTGCCGCCGGCCACCGCCACCCGCTCGCGCATGTGCAGCTGGCCGTGCCCTCCCGCCGCGGGGCCGCCGCCGGCGCGGGGCGCCGGCACGGTGGGGCGCCCGTCGTCGGTGACGCTGACGCCCACCCGGTCGCCGGCCCAGTCGACCCGCACGCAGGTGGCCGCGGCCCCCGCGTGCCGGACGACGTTGGACAGCGCCTCCTGCACCACGCGGACGGCCGAGACGTCGACCAGCTGCGGCAGCTCCACCGGTTGCCCGGTCACGGTCAGCTCGACCGGCATCCCTCCGGCGCGCAGCTCGTCGAGCACCTCGTCCAGCCGGGACAGCGAGGGCTGCGGCGCGGGGTCGCCACCCGCCTGTTCCCGCAGGATGCCGACGACGCGCCGCATCTCCTCGACCGCCTCGCGCCCCAGCCGCTCCAGCCCGAGCAGCACGTCCTGCGCCTCGGGGTGGTCGGGCAGCAGCCGGCGCAGGCCGCCCATCTGGAGCACCATGACGCTCACCGAGTGGGCGACCGAGTCGTGCACCTCCCGGGCGATGCGGGCCCGCTCGGCGACGACGGCGGAGGCGGCGACCGCCGCCTGCTGCTCGGCCAGCCGCGCCGCCAGCACCTGGAGCTCGACCGACCGGGCCCGCGTCTGGCGGACCAGCAGCCCGACGCACCAGGCGCTGCCGAGGATCAGCGAGTAGAAGATCGCCTCCCACGGGGACGCCGCGACCACGACGACGCCGAGCACCATGCAGACGGCCGCGGCGCCGGCGGTGGCCAGGAGGCTACGGCGCAGCGGCAGCACCGCGGCGGCGTGCCCCACCAGCAACCCCATGCCGATGAGCTGCGCGCCGCCGGGTCCGGGGAGCCCCATCGCGAGGTTGCCGGCGACGGTGGTGGCCCCCAACACCGCGGCGGCCGCCGGCCACCGGGGGCTCAGCGCCAGCAGGGCACCGACGGCGACGCCGGGCAGCGCCGTGCCCATCCCCCAGCGGCCGGCGTAGTCGGTGTCGATCGCCGACTCCGCCAGCGCCATGAGCGCGATGCCCAGGCCCACGGCGTCCCACAGCAGGCGGCCGCGGGGCAGGAGGGCGGGCGACCAGGACGGCATGGCAGCACGGTAGGGGCCGCGCGGAGCCGGGGGCATCCCCCGCGCGGCCGAACGGCGGCCCGCGCCGTTCCCCCGCAGGGCGGAGCCAGATCGGTCCGTCGCGGTGGACGCGAGGCGCTGCCCGCCGTCCCTAGCTTCTCCGGCCATGACGACCGAACTGCGCAGCCCCTCGGCTGCGACCCCGCCCATCGCCCCGACGCCCCGGAGCGCCGGCTCGCTGCTGCTGCCGATCGCCGGCGGCGCGCTGATCGTCGGTCAGCTCCTCTTCGTCGCGGGCATGGCCACCTCGCCACCGCAGGACTCGATGGCCGACGCCGACTACATCGCCTCGCTCGCCCGCGACGAGGGGCAGACGACGCTCTCGGCGCTGCTGCTGCACTACGGCAACCTCCTCAGCGGGCTGGCCTGGCTCGCCGCCCCGGCCCTCGTGCGCGGCGTGCGCGGGCGCATCCCGACCGTCGTCGGCGCGCTCATGGCGGCCTTGGGGCTGGTCACCGTGGCCGGCAACGTGCTGTTCGACTTCTGGGTCGGGGCGGTGGGCCGGCTCCTCGACGCCGGGCCGGCCGAGGCGGTCTTCGCCGACGTGCATTCCTCGACCGGCATGGCGATCGTCGGCACGGTGACCATGCTGGGGTTGCTCGGCCCGCTGGTGGCGACGATCGGGCTGGCCCGGGCCGGCGTCATCGGCTGGTGGCTGCTCGCCCCGGCGGTCGCCGGGCTGGCGCTCGCGATGGTGCTGACGTTCTCGCCGCTGCTGTTCGCCGGGCTGATGCTGCTCGGCGCGGTGCCGGCGTTCGTGGTCGGCCTGCGGCTGCTCGAGCGGAACCGCGCCGAAGCGGCCGCCGCCTGATGTTGATCAGGTGACCTGATCAACAGGGGTCCTGGCTCACTGTCGACGGTGAGCCAGGACCCCGTGTGCTGAGCCAGGACGCCGGAGCGGGCCGGCCGCGCGGCGCTCAGCCCTCGGCGGTCTCCGAGGCGACCAGCCAGGCCTCCTCGACCTGCTCCTTCTCGGCCTGCACCGCCTTGAGCTGGGTGTCCAGCTCGGCGGCCTTGGCGTAGTCCGCGGCGGCCGCGGCCAGCTGCTCGTGCAGCCTCTTCTCGTCGGCGTCCAGCTTGAGCATCCGCCGCTCCAGCTTGGCGGCCTCCTTCTTCGCCGCCCGGGCCTCGGCCGCCGACACCGCCGGGGCCGACGTCGACGGGGCGCCCACCGGACGGGCGCCGTCGTCCCCGGCCGCCGTGGTGAGCGGGGCGCCGCCGGCCGCGCGGCGGCGCAGGTACTCCTCGACCCCGCCGGGCAGCTCGGCCAGCGACCCGTCGCCGAGCAGCGCCACGACCTTGTCGCACACCCGGTCGACGAAGTAGCGGTCGTGGCTGACCACCAGCACGGTGCCGGGGAAGCTGTCGAGCAGGTCCTCCAGCGCCGTCAGGGTGTCGATGTCCAGGTCGTTGGTGGGCTCGTCGAGGATCAGCACGTTCGGCTCGGCCATCAGCAGGCGCAGCAGCTGCAGCCGCCGCCGCTCGCCGCCGGAGAGGTCGCCGACCGGCGTCCACTGCCGGTTCGCCATGAAGCCGAACCGCTCGGCGAGCGACGAGGCGGAGATCTCCTGGTTGCCGATCCGGGCGACGCGGGCGACCTCCTGCACCGCCTCCACCACCCGCAGCGTGCGCGGCAGCTCGGTGACGTGCTGCGACAGGTATGCCGGCGCCACCGTCTGGCCGACCACCACGCGCCCGGCGTCGGGCTCGGTCTCGCCCACGAGGAGCCTGAGCAGCGACGTCTTGCCCGCGCCGTTGACCCCGACGATGCCGATCCGGTCGCCCGGGCCGACGTGCCAGGTCAGATCCTTGAAGAGGGTGCGCGGACCGTCCTCGGTGGGGACGGCGTAGTCGACGTCCTCCACGTCGTAGACGGTCTTGCCCAGGCGCCGGGCGGCGAAGCCCTGCAGCGCCATCGAGTCCCGCGGCGGCGGCTCGTCGGCGATCAGCGCCTGGGCCGCCTCGATGCGGAACCGCGGCTTGCTGGTGCGGGCCGGCGGGCCGCGCCGCAGCCAGGCCAGCTCCTTGCGGACCAGGTTCAGCCGGCGCTCCTCGGTGACCGAGGCGATCCGCGCCCGCTCCGCCCGCGCCAGCGTGTACGCCGAGTAGCCGCCGTCGTAGGAGTGCACGTTCGCGTCGGCGACCTCCCACGTGGTCGTGCAGACCTCGTCGAGGAACCACCGGTCGTGGGTGACCACGACCAGGCCACCGGTGCGCTGCTTCACGTACTCGGCGAGCCAGGCCACCCCCTCGACGTCGAGGTGGTTGGTGGGCTCGTCGAGCACCAGCAGGTCCAGCGGCCGGATGAGCTGGGCGGCCAGCGCCACCCGCCGGCGCTCGCCACCGGACATGGGGGCGACCGGCGCGTCGAGGCCCAGCCGGTCGAGCTCCAGGCCGGTGAGCACCGAGCGGACGGCCGGGTCGCCGGCCCACTCGTGCTCGGCGGCGAACATCGACGACGGCAGCACGACGTCGCGCACCGTCGCCCCCGGCGGGAGGGTGCCGGACTGGTCGAGCACCCCCATCGCGATGTCCCCGCGGCGGGTGACCCGGCCGGAGTCCGGGTCGTCGGCACCGGTGATCAGCGACAGCAGCGTGCTCTTGCCGCCGCCGTTGCGGCCGACGATCCCGATCCGTTCGCCGGCGGCGACGCCGAGGGAGACGTCGTCGAGCACCACGGTGGTGCCGTGGGCCTTGTGCACCCGCTCGAGGTTGACCAGGTTGAGGGGCGCGCTCATCGGCTGCTCGCAGAAGTCATGGGCCCTCAGTATCCGACGGTCGCCTCCCCGGGGGCCACGGTGGTGCCCGCGACGGTCGACCGGGGCAGCCGCAGGCAGCCGAGGAGGCCGAGCGCCACGACGCCGGCGACGACGAGGAAACCGGTCCCGGTGCTCGTCGCGGCGGCCAGCGGCGGGACGGTGAGGTTGCCGGCGATCCCGCCGAGCGCCAGCGCCAGCGACATCGCCGAGACGGCGGTGGCCCGGTGCGCGGCGTCGACCCGCGTGTGCAGGACTGCGGCGAGCAGTGGCCAGACGGAGCCGTGCGAGAGGTAGTACAGGGCGAAGCCGGCGGCGGCCGGCACCAGCGTGTCGGGCCCCGCGACCAGGGCGAGCGACAGGCCCCCGACGGCGAACAGCGCGGCGCAGGCGGCCGGGGTGGAGCCGCGGAGCAGCCGCCGCAGGGCCGGCGCGAGCACCGCCCCCACCGCGGAGGCTGCGAACGAGATCGCCAGGACCACGCCGTACACCGCGGCGCCGCCGTCCCGGCCGCCGGTCAGCTCGGCGAACCGGACCGGGCCCAGCAGCTCGCACACGACCAGCCCGGCGCCGGTGACGGCGGTCAGCGCCAGGACCCGCCGCAGGGTGCGGTCGCCCACTGACACCCGCACCGACTCCCCCACGGTCGCCGGCACCGCACGCACCCCGGCGGCCAGCGCGCCGAGGACGCTCCCCTCGCGCGGTGGCCGGTGCTCGGTCAGCAGCCACAGCACCGCGCCGACGAACGCGACGTCGAGGACGGCGGCCCCCAGGTAGGAGAGCGCGAGCCCCTCGGCACCGCCACCGCCGAGCAGCACCGGGAGGAACCCGCCGACGACCGCGCCGACGGCGAGGCTCGCCCCGTCGGCCGCCGAGTGCTGGGCCAGGCCCGGGGCGACGTCGGCGCCCGGCTCCAGCCGGTGCACCGTGTCCACGTACCAGGCCTCGAGCGGGCCGGAGTCCAGCACGCGGCCCACCCCGAGGGCGACGACCCCGGCCAGGAACCCGGCGAACGACGTCGCCGTCGCGATCAGCAGGCACGAGGCGATGTGCAGGACGGCGCCGGCCACGATGACGGGACGGCGGCCGAGCACGTCGGCCAGCCCGCCGGTGGGGAGCTCCAGCACCACGACCAGCACCCCGTGCACGGTGAACAGCACGCCGATCTCGGCGAGCGAGAGCCCCCGCGCCTGCGCGAGCAGGACGGTGATCGGCGTCGTGAGCCCGACCGGTAGCCAGCGCAGGGCGGTCAGCCCGACCAGCCGCCGGGTGGCGGAGCGGACGGTCTGCGGCGCGCTCACGTCGGCCACTCCCGCAGCGGGACCAGGTCGAGCAGCACGCAGACCTGCTCGGTGCCCTCCGCCGGCGGCGCGTCGCCAGGGTGCTCGGCCATCCAGCGCCGGAGCGTGGCGTGCAGCTCGCCGATCAGCTCCCGCGCCTGGTCGGGGCTCAGCCGGAGCCCGTAGTCGTTCAGCGTGGCGGCGTCGGTCCAGCCGGGGTCGAGCTGCTCCTTCTGCTCGAACCAGGCGTCGAGCACGCGGGCGTGCTGGTCGATTTGCAGCCGGCTCATCTCGTCCTGCACCTCGGCCCCGCCCTCCTGCGGGACGAGCTCCCCGGCCTGCCAGCTGGTCATCCGGTGCCGGGCCCGCCACCACCGCTCGCGCGCCGTCCCCTGGCCCTCGACCTCCTCCACGAAGCCGTAGGCCGCCAGCTGGCGCAGGTGGTAGCTGGTCGATCCGCTGCTCTCCCCCACGGCCCGCGCCAGGCCGCTCGCCGTCGCGGGGCCGTGCACCCGGAGCCGGCCGAGCAGCCGGCTGCGCAGCGGGTGCGCCAGTGCACGCAGGGCGCGCACGTCGGTCACCTGGACGGCCGGCTCCAGCGGCGGGGGCTTCTCGGTCACACGGTCAGGCTACGAATACAAAGACGCCTTTGCAAAGGTCTCTTTGCGCCCAGCCCGGACCAGATCTGCACACTGGCCTCCATCAGCCGCCGTCGAGGGGGCACTTCGCAGATCTCGCGCGGGAAGAGGGGAAGACAACGGGCTCCCCGGGCGCTACGGTCACCGTTAGTTGAGCCCTCAATCAAGGAGGCCGGCATGCCTGCCGTGACCGTCGAGGACACCACCACCCTGCCGCGGGTCCCGCTCCCCGCTCCCCGCACGGTGCGCCGCCGCACCCGGTCGGTGACGACCGCCCCGTCGGGCTTCGAGGGCGAGGGCTTCCCCGTGCGCCGCGCCTTCGCCGGCGTCGACCTGCGCGCGCTGGACCCCTTCCTCCACATGGACCAGATGGGCGAGGTGGAGTACGCCCCCGGTGAGCCGAAGGGCACCAGCTGGCACCCCCACCGCGGCTTCGAGACCGTCACCTACCTCCTCGACGGCACCTTCGAGCACGCCGACTCCCACGGCGGCGGCGGCACGATCAGCAACGGCGACACCCAGTGGATGACCGCCGGCGGCGGCGTCCTGCACATCGAGCGCCCGCCGGAGCAGCTGGTGGTCAGCGGTGGCCTGTTCCACGGCCTGCAGCTGTGGGTGAACCTGCCTCGGGCGCAGAAGTGGGTCGAGCCGCGCTACCAGGACCTGCGCGCGAAGGAGTCGGTCCTGCTCGCCAGCCCGGACGCCGGCGCCCTGCTGCGGGTGATCGCCGGCGAGGTGGGCGGGCACACCGGCCCCGGTTCGACGTACACCCCGATGGCGATGGTGCACGCGACCGTCTCCCCCGGCGCGACGCTGGACCTGCCCTGGCGGCCGAACTTCAACGCGCTGGTCTACGTGCTCTCCGGCGCCGGCTCCGTGGGGATCGACGGCGCCCCGGTGCGCACCGGCCAGCTCGCGGTGCTCGGCCCCGGGGACACCGTGACCGTGCGCGGGGCGGTGAACCAGGAGTCGCGGACGCCGGCCCTGGACGTGGTGGTCCTCGGCGGGCGGCCGATCAACGAGCCGATCGCCATGTACGGGCCGTTCGTGATGAACACCCGGCAGGAGGTGGCCGACGCGTTCGCCGACTTCTCCGCCGGCCGGCTCGGCTCGATCCCGGCGCAGCGCATCGAGGGACCCGTTCCGCACCGCGCCGTCCGGGGCGAGACTGACTGACGGCGGGGCTCCCGCCCGCGACCCCGTGCCGAGATCACGGGATCTCGGCACATCGAGCCCCCGGAACCGCCGAGATCACGGGATCTCGGCAGAGGGAGTCGTCGACGATGAGCAACCTGGAACCGCGCCCGCCCGCCCGCGGGCTGGGCGGGCTGGCGGGCACCACCGCCGGCCCCGCCCTGGACCTGCTGCCGGGCAAGGAGGTGCTGCTCGGCGAGAGCACCCGCGTGCGCCGCCTCCTGCCCACGCTCGGCCGGCGGATGGTCGGCGCCTGGGTCTTCGTCGACCACTACGGCCCCGACGACATCACCTCCTCCCCCGGCATGCAGGTGCCGCCGCACCCGCACACCGGGCTGCAGACCGTGTCGTGGCTGCTCGACGGCGAGGTGCACCACCGCGACTCGCTCGGCAGCGACGTGCGGTTCCGCCCCGGGGAGCTGGCGCTCATGACGGCCGGGCACGGGATCGCCCACTCCGAGCAGTCGCCGGCGACCCACCCGCGGTACCTGCACGGGGCCCAGCTGTGGGTGGCCCTGCCGGAGGCCGACCGTGAGGTCGCCCCGCACTTCGAGCACCACGGCGTCCTGCCCGGCTTCAGCTCCGACGGGCTCACCGCCACGGTGCTCATGGGCGGCTTCGGCGGGGTGACGTCGCCGGGGCGGGCCTACACCCCGCTGGTCGGCGTCGACCTGGAGCTCGCCGCCGGCGCCGACGTGGAGCTCCCGCTGGAGGCCGACTTCGAGTACGGGCTCCTGGCGTCAGCGGGGTCGGTCACGGTGGACGACGTCGTCCTCGAGCCCGGCGCGATGCTGTACCTGGGCACCGGCCGCACGGCGCTGCGGGTGCGGGCAGGGGCGGCGTCCCGGTTGCTGCTGCTCGGCGGGGAGCCGTTCGAGGAACGCCTGGTGATGTGGTGGAACTTCATCGGCCGCTCGGGCGAGGAGGTCGCCGAGTACGCCGAGCAGTGGAACGCCGAGTCGCGGCGCTTCGGCACCGTCGTCGGTTACGACGGCGACCGGCTGGAGGCGCCGCCGCTACCCCCGGTCGCGCTCCGGCCGCGCGGCCGGGTCCGCTGAGGCAGGCTTCGGGCATGAGCGACCCCACCCGGCCGGACCCTCGGCTGCTGCAGTTCGTCGCCGAGCAGCGCTGGGGCGTGCTCGCCACGATCAAGCGCGACGGCCGACCGCAGCTGTCCAACGTCGGCTACGCCTGGGACGACGGCCTGATCCGCGTCTCGGTGACCGCCGACCGCGCGAAGACCCGCAACCTGCAGCGCGACCCGCGGGTGACGCTGCACGTGGCGTCGAAGGACTTCTGGACCTGGGTCGCCGTCGAGGGCACCGCCGAGCTCACCCCGGTCGCGCAGGAGCCGCACGACCCCACCGTCGAGGAGCTGATCGCCTACTACCGCGGCGTCTCCGGCGAGCACGAGAACTGGGACGAGTACCGGGCGGCGATGGTCGCCGACCGGCGGCTGGTCGTCCGGTTCCGGCCCGAGCACGCGTACGGGCAGCTGCCGGGCTGAGCCCGGCGCCGCCGGTGCGCCCCGTTCGCACCGGCCGCCGGGCGGAGCTCAGCCGGCCGGCACCTGCATGACGGAGAACGACGCGCCCCACGGGTCCGCGACGACCGCGAAGCGGCCGTACTCGGTGTCCTCGGCCGGGAGGAGCACCTTCCCGCCCGCGGCGGTCACCGCGGCGACCGCGGCGTCGGTCGAGGCCACCGCGAAGCAGGTTGACCAGCCCTTGGGCGCACCGGGGACCACGCCGCCGAGCCCGCCCAGCGGGTCACCACCGGTGGCGAAGGTCGTGTAGCCCTCCGCGCCCGGGATCTCCTCGAACCGGAACCCGAAGACGGCGGTGTAGAACTCCCGGGCCGCCGCCGGGTCGTCGACCGCCGCCTCGTTCCACACCAGCGAGCCCGGTTCGTTGTACCGCTGCACGCCGGGGTGCTCGCCGGCCTGCCACAGGCCGAACGGGTGGCCCTGCGGGTCGAGGGCGATGACCATCGTGCCCATCGGCCCGACCGCCATCGGCTCCACCACGACCGTGCCACCGGCCTCCCGGATCCGGGTGACCGTGGCGGCCGCGTCGTCCGTCGCGAAGTACGTGGTCCAGCGGGGCGGGGCGCCCCCGTCCGTCTGCGGTCCGAGGCCGGCCACCGCCCGCCCGTCCTTCTGGGCGTCCAGGTAGCCGCCGAACTCGGGCTCGCCGCCGGTGTACTCCCAGCCGAGCAGCGCGGCGTAGAACTCCTTCGCCGCCGCCAGGTCGGCGGCGCCGTAGTCCACCCAGCACGGCGTCCCGGCCGGCCAGGGGGTGTCTCGCGTGGGCATGGTTGCCTCCTCCGGTTGTGGGGGAGGTCACCGTCCCACCGGAGTACGACGGTTCGGGGCTAGAACGTCCCGCCCCCGCCGCGGCCGCCGCCGCCGAACGAGCCGCCCCCACCGAGACCGCCGCCGCCGAACGACCCTCCCCCGCCGCGGCCGCCGAACCCGCCGCCGCCGAAGCCCCCACCACCGAAGCCGCCGCCGAACCCGCCGCCGTGGCCGCGTCCGCCGCCCAGCAGGATGCCGCCCAGCACGAGGCTGCCGAGGTCCACGCCACCGCGGCGGTACCCGCCCCCGTAGCCGCCGCCGAACCCACCGGGTCCGTACCCGGAATTCCACCGGTCGACGTCGTCCTGCGCCAGGTCGAGGGCGTGCTGGGCCAGCATGCCCGCCTGGTGGGCCTCCCGCAGCGCGCTCACCGGGTCGGTCCCGCCCAGGTCGACGGCTGCCTCCAGGTGCCGCCGCGCCTCGGCGAGCCGGGTGCGCGCCTGCGGACCGACCGCCCCACGGCGGGTGTCGATGAAGTCCGCGGCCGCGGCGACCGCCGAGCGCGCGTTGAGCAGCGACTGCTCCAGCGCCGCCGCGGCCCGGCGGGCCTGGGTCTGCGCGTCGCGGGCCGCCGCGAGCGCCTCCTCGAGCGCGGTGTCGGCGTCCTCGAGCTGCCGGAGCGCGGCCAGCGGGTCACCCGGGGTGCCGTCGGCCGGGTGCAGGGCGGTATCGCAGGCCGCGAGCGCCGACTCGGCGCGGGCGATCTGCGGCTCCAGGCCCGTGCGGTCCCCGGCGGCGACCAGCGCCCGGGCCTCGGCCAGGTCCTTCTCGGTCTCTGCGCGGGCGGCCGCGACCCGGCCGGCGGCGGCGTCGAGGTCGGCGGCGAGCCGGCCGACGGCGTCCAGCAGCGTGCCCGTCTGCGCCGCGGCGTCCTCGGCCGCGCGGATGTCGCCGACGGCGTCGCCGCTCCGCCCCTCGGCCAGCGCCGCTCGCGCCTCCCGGACCTCCTGCTCGGCGGCGGCCAGCCGCGCCCGGGCCTGCTCCACGTTGTCCGCCACGGGAGCGGATGCGGTCGCCGCGTACCGGCTCCGGAGCGCGGCCAGCCGCTGCTCCTCCTGCGGGATCCGGTCGCCCAGCCCGGCCAGCCGCGGCTCCAGCGCGTCCAGCACCTGCGGCGCGTTGTGCTCGAGGTCGCGCAGCCGCTGGAAGGCCTCGCTCTGCTCGTCGAGCCGGGCGCCGGCGGCGCCGGTGAGCGCCAGGATCTCGGCCAGCATCCGGCGGGTGGTGGGCTCGTCCTCCGGGATGTCGTCGTCGAGCTCCTGGCGCAGGGTGAAGGCCCGGGAGAGCTCCTTCCTGGACTGCGCCAGCGCGGCGTCGAAGCCGGCGACGGCGTCCTCGCCGTACTGCGACCGGGCGAAGTCGAGGTCCAGCTGCGAGGTCTTCACGGCCTCGTCGAGGTCCAGCAGCGCCTCGCTGGCGCGGCCCTGCAGCTGGTCGGTGGGCACGCCCTCGTACGGATCGGGCTCCCGCCGCCGACCGGGCGGCAGAGCGGTGCCGCTCCGGTTCCGGCGCGAGCGGCTGAGCAGGTAGGCGCCGCCCCCGACGACCGCGAGGCCGCCGAGCACCAGCAGCGGCCCCACCCCGCCGGAGCCGCCGTCGGCGGACCCGGTCGGCTCCTCCGCGGCCGCGCCGCCGTCGCGCAGCAGATCCGCGAACGCCGCCACGCCGCCGGCCCAGTCGCCCTCGCCGAACTGCGGGGCGACCCGCTCGTCGGTCAGCGAGTCGAACTCGGCGCCGGTGACCGGGAAGTCGGCCGGCCGCACCGTGCCGTACTGCCCGTCGTCGACGGCGACGGCCAGCAGCGCGTCCTCCTCGCCGAGCTGGGTCAGCTCGGCCGTGGCCTGGGCCCACTCCTCCTGGTCCGCGCCGTCGAAGCTGGACACGAACACCACGTAGAGGTCGGTCCGGGTGTCGGCGCGCAGGTCGTCGACGACGTCCTGCACCCGCCCGGCGCCACCCTGGAGGACGCCGACCTCGTCGACGACCTGGTCGGGCAGCCGGAACGGCGGCACCGCGTACGCCGGCCCGCCGGTGAGCAGGAGGACGGCGAGCACCCCCAGGACGACGCACAGCCGGCGCACGGAGACCTCCTGGACGGGTGAAGGGGAACCCGGACGACCCTACCGACGGCCGAGGGGTCCGGCCCGACCGCCGTGGGTACGGCTCCTCCGCCGCCGACCCGCCGTGCCGAGGAGCCCCGCGTGCCCGAGCCCGACTCCGTCCCCGCCGCCGACCTGCCGCCCGGAGCGGTCCGCCGCGCCGGCGGCTGGGCCGTGGGCAACCGGGGGGACGACGAGTACTTCGCCGTCTCCCGGCGGTGCCGCCACCAGCTGGCCGACCTCGCCGAGGGCAGCGTCGACGCCCACGGGTGCCTGGTCTGCCCGTGGCACGGCAGCCGCTACGACGTGCGCACCGGCGAGATGGTGCAGGGGCCGCGCGGCTTCCTCGGCTACCACGGGCCGACGCCGGTCTACACCCAGCTGGTGCGGCTGCTGGGGTCGGTGGCCCGGCTGCGCGTGCGCCGGGCGGTCCGCCGCGGGGACGACGTCGTGGTGACCGACTGAGGCATAGGAAGCTTTTCGTGCGTATCCGGGTGCGAGAACGCACGCAAAGCTTCCTATGCCCGGGGCGGCAGGGTCAGCCCTGCTCCTGACGGGGCAGCGGCTCGTCCCGCCCGAGGAAGGGGGTGGGGTCGTCGTCGCCGCGTCGGGTTGGCCCCGGACGGGCGGCCGCGGCTGCGTGCAGCGCCTCCTCCGGCGACCGCGGCCGCAGCACGCCGTCGCGGATCTCCTCCGCCCAGTGGCAGCTGACCAGCCGCCCCGGCGCCAGCTCGCGCAGCGCGGGCACCTCGTCGTCGCACCGCGTCTCCTGCCGCCACGGGCAGCGGGTGTGGAACCGGCAGCCGCTGGGCGGGTTCGCCGGCGACGGCAGGTCACCCGCCAGCAGGATCCGCTCCCGGCTCTCCTCGACCTCCGGGTCGGGCACGGGGACGGCGCTCATCAGCGCACGCGTGTAGGGGTGCAGCGGCTGCTCGTAGAGGTCGTCGGCCGGCGCCTGCTCCACCAGGGAGCCCAGGTACATCACGCCGACGACGTCGCTGATGTGCCGCACCACCGCGAGGTCGTGCGCGATGACCAGGTAGGTCAGGCCGAGCCGCTCCTGCAGCTCCTCCAGCAGGTTGAGCACCTGCGCCTGCACCGACACGTCGAGGGCGGACACCGGCTCGTCGGCGATCAGCAGGTCCGGCTCGAGCGCCACGGCGCGGGCGATGCCGATCCGCTGCCGCTGGCCGCCGGAGAACTCGTGCGGGTAGCGGCGCAGCGCCGCCGAGGGCAGGCCGACGGCGTCGAGCAGCGTGCGGATCCGCTGCGCGATCCCCTCCTTGCCGCCGCCGATGCCGTGCGCGCGCAGCGGCTCGGACAGCAGCGACTCCACGTTCTGCCGCGGGTCGAGGCTGCCCAGGGGGTCCTGGAAGACCATCTGCATCCGCTGGCGCATCCGCCGCAGCGGCTCACCCTTGAGCGCGGCGACGTCGGTGCCGTCGAAGAGCACCCGCCCGGCGGTGGGTTCCACCAGCCGCAGGATCGCCCGGCCCAGCGTCGACTTGCCGCAGCCCGACTCCCCCACCAGCCCGTAGGTGGCCCCGCGCGGGACGACGAGGTCGACGCCGTCGACGGCCCGCACGTGCCCGACGGTGCGGTCGAAGAAGATCCCCTGCTTGATCGGGAAGTGCACCTCGAGGCCCTCGACGCGCAGCAGCTCGTCCTGGCCGGGAGCGGTCGGGACGGCGGTCATCGGGCGGCTCCGGAAGCGGTCGCCCCGGCGGGCGGGGACGGCGGGTACTCGATCGGGTGCCGGCAGCGCAGCTCGCGACCGGGGCCGTCGTACTCCAGCGGCACGGTGCTGCCGGAGACCTCGGTCAGGCAGTCGTCGCGGGCGTTGTCGCAGCGCGGCGCGAAGGCGCACCCCTCCGCCCACGGGATGGCGTCGGCGGCCGAGCCGCGGATCGGCGTGAGCGGTGCCCCGCGGGCGGAGTCCAGCCGCGGCACCGAGGCCAGCAGCCCGCCGGTGTAGGGCTGGCGGGGCCGGGCGAAGAGGTCGTGCCGGTCGGCGGTCTCGATGATCTTCCCCGCGTACATGACGTGCACGCGGTCGCAGAGCCCGGCGACCACACCGAGGTCGTGGGTGATCATCACCAGCGCCGTCCCGGTGTCGACGACGAGCTCGCGCAGGAGCTCCAGGATCTGCGCCTGGATGGTGACGTCGAGCGCCGTCGTCGGCTCGTCGGCGATCAGCAACCGCGGCGAGCACGCCAGCGCCATGGCGATCAGCGCGCGCTGGCGCATGCCGCCGGAGAGCTGGTGCGGGTACTCCTTCAGCCGGCGCCGCGGGTCGGGGATGCCGACCTTGTCCAGCAGCACGATCGCCTCGTCGGCGGCCTGCCCGCGGTCCATGTCCCGGTGCTCCAGCAGCACCTCGGTCACCTGGGTGCCGATGGGCACGGTGGGGTTCAGCGAGGACAACGGGTCCTGGAACACCATGGCCATGTCGGCCCCGCGCAGCCGGCGCAGCGTCCGGTCGTCGGCGCCGACCAGCTCCTGCCCGTCCAGCCGGACCGAGCCGGACACCTGCACGCCGCGCCGGGGCAGCAGCCCCATGATCGCCAGCGAGGTGACCGACTTGCCGCAGCCGGACTCCCCCACGAGACCGATCGTCTCGCCGGGGGCGACGGAGAAGCTGACGCCGTCGACGGCGAGGGTCGGGGCCTCGCCGCGGCGGGTGAACCGGACGGCGAGGTCCTCCACCACGAGCACCGGTGCCTGCAGGCTGCTCACCTCCGGAACTTCGGGTCGAGGGCCTCGCGCAGGCGTTCCCCGAGCAGCGTGAACCCGAGCGCGACGACGATGATGCACAGCGCCGGCCACACGGCGAGCGCCGGCCGGATGGACAGGAAGTCCTGGGCGTTGGCCAGCATCGCGCCCCACTCGGGCCGGGCGATGTCCGGGTCGCCGAGGCCTAGGTAGGAGAGCGCGGCGGCCTCGATGATCGCCGTCGCCAGGGAGAGCGTGGCCTGGACGATCACCGGCGACAGCGAGTTGGGCAGCACGTGCCCGAACACGATCCGCGTCTTCTTCACCCCGAGCGCCTGCGCGGCAACGGCGTAGTCGCTGCCGCGCTGGGCGAGCATCGAGCCGCGCAGCAGCCGGGCGAACACCGGCACCTGGACGACCGCGATCGCGATCATCAGCGCGTACTGGTTCTGGCCCAGCAGCACCGAGACGGTGATCGCCATGAGCAGGCCGGGGATCGACAGGATGATGTCGACGAACCGCATGACCACGGTGTCGACCCAGCCGCCGAAGGCGCCGGCCAGCACGCCCAGGGCCATGCCGACCACCAGGCCAAGCACGGTGGAGACCACGCCGATGAGGAGCGACTGCCGGGCGCCGTAGACCAGCCGGGAGAGCAGGTCGCGCCCGAGGTTGTCCACACCGAGGGGGAAGCCCTCGCGCGCGCCGGGGATCTCACCGGGCCGGATCTCCGACAGCAGGTACTGGGTGACCGGGTCCCTGGGGGCGAGCAACGGCGCGAACGCCGCCACGACGAGGAAGACCAGGACGATGACCGCGCCGGCGATCGCCACCGGGTCGCGGCGGAGCCGCCGGAACGCGCTGCGGGTGAGCGACAGGCCGCCGTCGCCCTCCGGGAGCCGGCCAGCCCGGGCGGCGAGGGCGTCGATGCGCTCGCGCTTGACCTCACCGAGAGCCGTCATCGGCTGCGCTCCTCGTCCGATTCCGCAGGCGTCATCGGACGCGCACCCGCGGGTCGAGCAGGCCGTACGAGATGTCGACCAGCAGGTTCACCAGCACGTACACCACCGCCAGCATGAGGATGAAGCCCTGGAGGACGGCGAAGTCCCGGTAGGTGATCGCGTCCCGGAGGGTGAGGCCCACCCCGCCGAAGGCGAAGACCGTCTCGGTCAGCACCGCGCCCGACAGGAGCAGGCCGGTCTGCAGCCCGATCGTCGTCGACACCGGCAGCAGGGCGTTGCGGACGACGTGCCGGCGGCGCACGGTCGCCGTCGCCAGGCCCTTGGCGTTCGCCGTCCGCACGTAGTCCTCGTTGACGACGTCGAGGACGGAGGCCCGGGTGATCCGCACGATGATCGCCAGGGGGATGGTGCCCAGGGCGATGGCCGGCAGGATCAGGTGCAGCACGGCGTCCCAGGCGGCGTCCCACTCCCGGGTCATCAGCCCGTCCAGGACGTAGAAGTTGGTGATCCGGGTGGCGTCCATCCGGACGTCCTGGCGCCCCGACCCGGGCAGCCAGCCGAGCTCCACGGCGAACAGCAGCCGGAGCAGGTAGGCGAGGAAGAACACCGGGATCGCCACGCCGATCAGCGATCCGATGACGGAGGCGGAGTCGAAGAAGCTCCCGTACCGGCGGGCCGCGAGGTAGCCCAGCGGGATGCCCACGCCGATGGCGAAGATCATCGCGAAGACGGTGAGCTCGATCGTGCCGGGGAACCGCTCGAGGAACACCTCGGTGACCGGCCGGCCGTACTGCGTGGAGTTGCCGAAGTCGAGGGTGACCGCTCGCCCCAGGAAGCGGAAGTACTGGACGTAGATCGGCTCGTCGAGCCCGAACAGCTCGTTGTACCGGGCGATCGCCTCCGGGGTGGCGCGCTCCCCCAGCGCGGCCTGGGCGGGCCCCCCGGGGAGGGCGCGCAGCCAGGCGAAGAGCAGCACCGACAGGCCCAGCAGGATCGGGATCAGCTGGAGGAGCCGCCGGACGATGAATCGGAGCACGAGCTCGCGTCACCCTCTCACTGAGCGGATCCGCCCGACAGGCTCGGGGGGGGGGGGGGGGGGGGGGGGGGGGGGGGGGGGGGGGGGGGGGGGGGGGGGGGGGGGGGGGGGGGTCGGGGGGGGGGGGGGGGGGGGGGGGGGGGGGGGGGGGGGGGGGGGGGGGGGGGGGGGGGGGGGGGGGGGGGGGGGGGGGGGGGGG